>NZ_QUSX01000001.1:1248432-1560540 GCF_003933245.1 Maribacter algicola | reverse complement strand
GAAAACAAGCACAGGGTGATGCTTGGTATTTCAAAAAAGAATGGCTTACCAAATCAATGGCCTACGAACTTCAGTTCTTTAAAATGGGAGGATTGTTAGTAGCAGGTCTTGACCCAGGTCTTCACAATATGCCCGGATTTGGCGACCAAAAAAATTATGAATTATTTATTGAAGCCGGGTTTACGCCAGAAGAAGCTATTCAAGTGATGACTTCCAATGGAGCCAAGCTTTTAGAAAGAAGCGACATCGGTACGATTGAAGAAGGAAAAATTGCAAATTTGGTCATACTTAATGGCGACTTAGAAAATAATCCAAAGACAATTAGGAAAGTAGCGACTGTATTTAAAAATGGGATTGGTTATGACCCTAAGAAACTGATAAATTCTGTTAAGGGAAATGTAGGTTCAGAAACAGACAATTTAATGACCTATTTTGGTCAAAAACCGCCACTTAATCGACCTGAATTGTTCGCGCCAAATATCATATCAAAACCAGATAGACACGAGTTTGGGTGCACACTCTCGAAGGATGGAACAGAATTCTATTTTGGTGTAGATAACAATGGTGTAATGGAAATCCATTTTTCAAACTTGATAGATGGTGTTTGGTCGTCTCAAAGAAAGCTTTTTGAATCTGATTCTATCAGCTACAATGACCCGATGTTTTCACCAGACCAGAAACGGCTTTATTTCATATCCAACCGTTCGCCTGATGGAGAAACAACAAAAGAAGATATAGACCTTTGGTACATAGAGCGAGAAAGAATAGAGTCAGAATGGTCTAAACCAATAAATTTGGGATTGCCTGTGAACAGCCCCTTGAATGAATATTATGCATCTTTTACGAATGATGGAACACTATATTTTGCATCTAAAGACAAATCTAAAGATGCACCTCGTTATGCTTTTGACATTTATCGTTCTGAATATGAGAATGGACAATTCTTGGAACCCGAAATCTTACCTGAATCCATAAACACCAATAGATATGAGGCCGATGTATTTATCGCACCAGATGAGTCATATATGATATTCTGTTCTATTCGTAAAAATGGACTTGGTCAAGGAGATTTGTACATAAGCTTTAAAAACAAAAATGGAAATTGGACCGAGGCAGTAAATATGGGAGAATCCATAAATACAGAAAAGCACGAATTATGTCCATTTGTATCAGGAGATGGAAAATACCTTTTTTACACGAGCAATCAAGACATATATTGGGTAAGTACAAATATATTAGAGAATTATAGGAAGTAAACAGCAGGTAACACGGTATAAACGCAATAGCGGTGAAGGTGATTAAACCAAACAAAACACATAAATTGAACGTCCATTATAAAACGAAAAGTCAGTGCATAAAATACCGCTACTGCGTTTATACAAACCGATGATGTCGAATACGCCTGCGGCGTACTTTTGTTGCATTGCTAGCGCAATTGCCGCACCAAAAGCCAGTCGACATCATCGCAGGGCTATGTCAGATTGCAATGGCCCTAGGATAAGGGACCTCTTTGCAAAGACCGCCGCTACGGCTTATCTACTCGACATATCAGGACGCTATATGTAATCTGGTCGACAAATTATATTCCCAATACCGTGAAAACCACGATAGACGGCCACTACGTAGCCTTATCGATGAACGATGATTCGGTTAGCAATATCCGAAACCGGTCAGATAACCGAACCATCGTTGATGATTTTCACTATATTTCCATAAAATTCGCCGGACTTCACATAGCGCGGCGTTGTTTGCAATTACCAAAAATCGATAAACATTGATAAGAAACATTCAGAAAACAATACTTTTTGGATTTGTAACTTTTTTAATAGTCAGTTGCAATCGAAATAAATCAATAGAGAATAAAAGCCCAGAGGAAATTGTCGAACATTTTGCTACCGAGTTTTTAGATGATGACAGAATTTATTCCGTTTCAATTGCACTCTACAATAACGGAAAAGAAACTACATTTCATTTTGGCGAACAAAATCCAAACAAGAAAAACCCACCAACCGACTCTACGCTTTATGAACTGGCCTCTGTAACCAAGACCTTTACCGGAACAATGGTTGCAAAGGCGGTTCTTGATGGTAAAATATCGCTTGACGATGATATTCGTAACTATTTGCCACAGGAATATCCCAATTTTGAATACGAAGGAGAAAAAATAACAATTAAAGATATCATAACTCATACAGGCGGTTTTCCAAATTTTCCACCTGATGATGAAAACAAGAAAGCATTTTGGAATGGATTGCATCAGGTAGAAATAAGCTCTAAACCCGGAACGGAATTCCATTACTCAAACACTGCACCTGAAATAACTGCATATATCCTTGAAAAAACTTACGGAGTTCCATATCAAAAACTGATTGAGGAACATATTTTAGAACCAAACGAAATGACAAACACCAAATTTGTCCTCAATGCAAACGACAAAATTTTGTTGATACAAGGCTACAATGGAGAGAAGGAACCACAAGAGCATTTTCAAAACAACCTTTGGGGCGGAATTGCTGGGATTCATTCAAACACAAAGGATTTAATGAAATATATTAAATACCATTTGAACGAATCAATACCAGAAGTTCAAGAATCCCATAAAAACTTTTTCAAGACTCAATACGATTTTGATATCGGATATCATTGGAATATTATTGAATTTGAAAACGAAATATGTTATCGTCATCACGGTGGAATTTGGGGAATGCAGAATTGGCTTATGATTTTCCCAGAATCTAACATTGGAATTGCTGTATTATCGAATGCCAGTTTTGAAGGCACAGTTTTATCTAAAGGAATAGATGATAGACTTGAAGAGTTGGCTTTAAACATTAAAAAAGAAATAAAATAACTGCACACAACAATGGCTATAAGTAATTGCTTGTTCTCGCCCACTTCTGAAAATCCTCGCGGATTTTCAGGTTGGTGTGTACTTGCAAAATTAAGTGCTAAACCACCCAACTACTCATAGCCGAGACCAATGATGTACAATTATTCATCTAATTTTTATTGTTTTTCAAGGGTATTCATCGGTCGCTTCGCTCGGTCACCTAAAGGTGAACCCAAGTCGCTACATTCTCGCCAAAGGCTCCAATTCCCGCCCCTTGGGATTTGTACATCATTACTTCGGTAAACTCTGCACAGGCTCCGGGCCATGCCAGTTTGCATAATCCGTAGGATAAGGGACCAGCCAACCTATCACCTTTAGGTGCCATCGAGGATAACTGTACATATCAACGGCTATATGCAACCTGTCCACGTTCAACACGTATTTTAAATTTATCCCAACCAATTGCGTAAATTTAAAACCCGTAACGTGGCTTCACATAGCCCTGCGTTAGCAACAAGCTGAAATAAAATTTACCGAACGTTTGGTAATTAATTTTTTATTCGTATATTTGCCCTATGAGACCACAAAAAGTTTTAGATAACGATATTTATTCTGCTTTGACCAAAGTGTTCAGAGCAAAAGGATTTGAAGGTGCAAGCCTTAATGAAATAGCTGATGCTACAGGGTTAAAAAAAGCTAGTTTGTATCACAGATTTCCAGAGGGCAAAAAACAAATGGCAGAAGCTGTATTCAACTATATAGATGAATGGGTAGAAATAAAAATATTCGGAGCCTTAATAAACAACACGCTCACTCCTGATCAAAGATTAAACCAAAGTATAAATAATATTAAAGAGTTATATAATGACGGTGAAGAATCCTGTATTTTTAGAACATTATCTATGAAAGTAGGTCTTGAATTATTTGGAAGTCGCATTAAAAATGGTATGGAACAATGGATTCATCATTTCATGGAACTTGGATTAGCTTTTGGACAATCTAAAGAAGAGGCAAAAAGCAATGCCGTACAAAATTTGATTGATATTCAAGGAAGTCTAATCGTCTCTGAAGGACTTAAAGATTTGAGTATTTTTGAAAACACATTACGCATAATTAAAAATCGATATAGTAAGGAATAACTTTTTTTTACGTCAAAAATATACCGAACGTTCGGTAAATATAAATTATTAACATTAAAATTAAAAAAATGAAACGATTACAAGCTTTAAATCCAGAAACAACAACTGGTAAATCAAAAGAATTATTTAACGGAGTTCAATCAAAGTTGGGTATGGTGCCAAATATGATGAGAACTATGGGTAATTCACCTGCTGTATTAGAAGGTTACTTAAACTTAAGTGGTGCATTAGCTAAAGCAAGTATTGGTGCAAAAATGGGCGAATTAATAGCCCTAACAGTATCGCAAGAGAATAATTGTGATTATTGCCTATCTGCACACACTTTTATTGGAGAAAATTTAGTAAAAATAGATTCAACTTCTTTACAATCGGCAAGAACAGCTGAGAGTTCTAATGAGAAGGTCCAAACAGGTTTGGTGTTTGCAAAAAAACTGGTAACTACAGGAGGAAGAGTATCTGATGAAGATGTACAAATGGTAAAAGATGCAGGTTACACAGAAGGAGAAATTGGAGAAATTATAGCTCACGTAGCCTTAAACGTATTTACTAACTATTTTAATAATACAGCCAACACAGTAATAGATTTTCCTGTAGTAGCTAAAATATAAAACTCATCTAAAGGACAATGCAAGAATACGCATTGTCCTAATAAACTTTAAAATTATGGAAACAAAACATCCTTTACCGCCATTTAATACTGAAACAGCAAAACAGAAGGTACAACTGGCAGAAGACGCTTGGAACAGTAAAGACCCGGTAAAAATTTCAATGGCTTATTCCATCGATACGGAATGGCGCAATAGAAATCAATTTATTAATGGGCGTCAAGAAGTACAAGAATTTCTAAAAGACAAATGGCAAAATGAATTAGAATATAAACTCAAAAAAGAACTATGGGCTTTTCTTGACAATAGAATTGCTGTAAGGTTTGAGTACGAGTACAGAAACAAAGATGGTCAGTGGTTCCGTGCTTACGGCAATGAGAATTGGGAGTTTGATGAAAACGGTTTGATGCAAAAACGTTATGCGAGCATTAATGATCTACAAATAAAAGAAACTGATAGGAAACTATAGCCTTAAAACAAACACAATGAAAAAATTTATAACACTTAAATTACTGCTGGTCCTATTCATCGTAGCGTGTCAACAGAACGTAGAAGAAAAAAGCGATACCACTACCGTAACGACAACACAGACTGCATTAAAAGAGCAGACTACTAAATTTAAAAGCATCGATATTAATGGAGTGAATATCGCTTATCGAGAAGCTGGAAACCCAGATAACCCAACTATCGTTTTACTACACGGTTTTCCTTCATCTTCACAACAATATCGCAAGGTTTTAAACGAGTTATCTGATGAATTTTATCTCATAGCACCAGATTACCCAGGATTCGGGAATAGTGATTTCCCTTCTCCAGATGAGTATCAATACACCTTTGACAATTTAGCAAAGACCATAGACGCCTTTCTTGAAAAGAAAGCACTTAACTCTTATGCCTTAATGATTCAAGACTTTGGCGCTCCTGTAGGTTTTAGGATTGCAACTGCCCACCCAGAACGCATTACGGCAATCATTAATCAAAATGGAAATGCGTATGAAGAAGGGCTTGGAAAAGCTTGGAAAGATATAAGAGTACTATGGGCAAATAGAACTCTCGAGACTGAAAAAGCTATACTACCTGCATTCTCATTAGAGGGATTAAAGTGGCAATATACACACGGGACTAGAAATATTGAAAATGTGAATCCAGATAACTGGCAACTTGACTATTTAAGATTATCACGACCTAATGCTCATAATGCCGCTTTAGATTTATTGTATGATTACCAGAATAATTTAACACTATACCCGACGTGGCAACAATATTTAAGAGATAATCAACCACCGCTTTTAGTGGTTTGGGGTAAAAATGATGAGTTTTTTCCTGAGAGTGGTGCTGCGGCATTTAAAAAGGACGTAAAAAATATTGATTACAACATCTTTAACACAGGACACTTTGCACTAGAGGAAGATGGCGCCGAAATCATTTCAAAAATGAGGGCATTTATGAAAACAATTAACCAATAGAATAGAACAAAAATGAAAAAAATAGCCATAAACGGAATGGGGCGCATAGGAAGAGCCTCTTTGAAAATAATTTTAGATAATCCAGCATTAGACTTGGTAGCAGTTAATGATATTGCTTCCATCGAGAACATTGCCTACCTCCTAAAATATGATAGTGTTCACGGAATTTTTGAAAAAGACGTAAATGTAGAGAATGATAGTTTACTAGTAAACGGAAAAAAAATTCCTTTCTATTCTCAAAGAAATCCAGAAGACCTTCCTTGGAAAGAACTTGATGTAGATGTCGTAATAGAAAGTACAGGCTTTTTTACTAAAGAAGAAGACGCTCAAAAACACGTAGATGCAGGAGCTAAAGTCGTTGTAATTTCGGGACCTACCGCAAGTGGCGGCGTTCCAACGGTTATACACGGTGTAAATACTAAAGATGGAAAGAACACAATATTTTCTTGTGCAAGCTGTACCACAAACAATATAAGTCCTGTTATTGAGATTTTGGGCAGAAGAATAGGTATCGCAAAAGCGATAATGACCACAGTACACGCAAACACATCTTCTAATAGCACAGTAGATGCACCCTCTAAAAAAACAAGAATGGGAAGGTCTGGAATGAATAATTTAATTCCCACCTCAACAGGTGCAGCCACAGCAACCACTAAGTCGTTACCAGAGTATGCAGGTAAATTTGACGGTATGGCAATTAGAGTTCCAGTAGCAATTGGGTCGGTTTCAGATATTACACTAGTAACAACTAGAAAGACCTCTAAAGAAGAACTCAATCAAATATTTACAGAAGAGGCTTCAACTGCTCGCTATAAAAATGTAATAAGAGTGACTAATGACCCTATTGTTTCAAGTGACATAGTTAAAGACCCACACGCCGCAGTTATTGATTTAGAAATGACAAAGGTTGTGGATGGAGATTTGGTAAAAGTATTGGCGTGGTATGACAATGAATGGGGCTTTGCTAATCAAATGATTAGACAAATATTAGAAAATGTATAATCCAACTAAAAAAAATAAACAATGAAACACGTAACTGCAAAAATCGACCGGTCTAATTATAAAACCATCTTTTCTGATGGAACGCATCAAGTAATTGGAGATGAACCAGCTCCTTTTGGCACAGATCAAGGCACCGACCCTTACAGTTTATTGCTAATGGCTTTAGGTGGTTGTGTAGCTATGACAATCCGTATGTATGCGGACAGGAAAAATTGGGACTTGGAAGGTGTTGAAGTAAAGTTATCGCAAGAACGGTTACACCATAATGATTGTGAAGATTGTAAATCAACTGAAGGTTACGTCCATCTAATTGAGAAGGAAGTTAAATTAACAGGCAAACTTGATGACAAACAGCGAGCAAGGCTTATGGAAATTGCAGATAAATGCCCAGTAAATAAGACCCTGCTCAACGAAATCAAAATCAAAACCTCTGCTGTGTAAGCAGCACCAAGCAGCATGTGAGGATAGGAAATTTCTGTGTGCATATCCTGTAAATACAATCCAGAGAGGAAGAATAAATATTTTTAATACTAAAAAATAACATAATGAACCTAATAGATAAGCTCTTAAAGTTTTTAGAATCAGATAAACATCTTACCCCATCCCAGTCACCAGAAGGTTTCTGTCCCAATTGTTGGGGAAGGCAAGAATATGGGGGACAATTCTTTGAAGCTATAAAGGTGAACGCCCCAAGCCTAAATACAAAGGACTCTAATATTGGTTGGATACAGGATTATGTCAACAAAAACCTAACAGAAATCGTACTTCGCCCCAAAAATCATGAGTTGGTCTGCAACAAATGTAAAGTCGCATATAAACAAACTTAAATGAAAAGGATAGACATGCAAGTCTTTTCTAAAGATCCAAAGCGGTATGAGCTACGGTCGGGTAAAGAGTATGAGGATGCACCAAGTTGTCCGTTTGGCAATACTTACCAATGGGTTGGATATGATTTAGAAAACAAGAAGTATGTTAGGTATACCAAAGGGGTATTTAAAAAACTTATTAACTTAAATAATTGAAAAATGAAGAATTTAAACAGAATCGGACTCAATGTTAAAGAGTCTAAAGTACTTGCGGAAAGATTAAATGTTCTACTTGCGAACTATCAAATATTCTACATGAATACACGAGGTTTTCATTGGAATATCAAAGGCAATAATTTTTTTGAGCTGCACTTGAAATTTGAAGAGTTATATAATGACTCCTTAATAAAAATTGATGAGATAGCAGAGCGAATATTGACATTGGGCTACACACCATTGCATAACTATTCTGATTATCTGAATTCAGCATCAATCCAAGAAGCAAAAGACATAAGCAACGGAGAAGATGCTATTCAATTAATATTGAAAGGATATGAAACACTACTACCGCTCGAAAGGGAATTATTAGACCTTGCATCAGATTCAAATGATGAAGGAACAAATGCTTTAATGAGCGATTATATTAGAGAGCAGGAAAAATCAGTTTGGATGTATTCTGCCTATATAAATTAAAAAACACACACGTATGGATTCAAGATATATAAGTGATATTGCATTCACTCCGTCAGTAAAAAATAGACAAGAAGAAATGGGCTCAAGAGTAGCCTATCAAAATATGGCAGAAAAAAGGGATTGGCAAACTAAAATCACTGAACAACTCCGTTTTTTTATTAGTGAAAGAGATTCTTTTTATATGGCTTCGGCAAATGCAGATGGGCAACCTTACATACAACATAGAGGTGGTCCTAAAGGCTTTTTAAAAGTGATGGATGACCAACATTTGGCCTTTGCAGACTTTTCAGGAAATAGGCAATATATTTCAGTAGGTAATTTTGATGAAAATAATAAAGTACACCTCTTTTTAATAGATTACCCAAATAGGAAAAGAATAAAAATTTGGGGAGAAGCTTCCATCATCACAAATGAATCAAATCTTATGGAACAGTTTATAGATAAAGACTATGACGTCCCTATAGAACGAATCATTAAAATAAAAATAACAGCTTGGGATATAAATTGCCCACAGCATATCCAGCAACGATATACTTTAGAGGAAATAAAACCGTATATAGATAAATTAAAAAATGAATAGTTTGCCATAACAACTTATTATGGAGAAAAAAGCCAGTTGCTAACACCGTATAAAATTAATGGCTAGTTCTCGCTTACTTACCAAAATCCTCGCGGATTTCCTATTCAGTTTTATTTGCTAAATTAGGTGCTTAAACACGCCACTAATCTTATACAATAACGATGATGTCGAATACGCCTGCGGCGTACTTTTGTCGCATTGCTAGCGCAATTACCGCACCAAAAGCCAGTCGACATCATCGCCGCGCTATGCCAGATTACATTGGCCGTAGGATAAGGGACCTCTTTGCAAAGACCGCCGCTACGGCTTATCTACTCGACATATCAGGACGCTATATGTAATCTGGTCGACAAATTTTATTCCCAATACCGTGAAAACCACGATAGACGGCCACTACGTAGCCTTATCGATGAACGATGATACGGTTCACAATACCAAAAACCTGCCAGATAACCGAACCATCGTTGATGGTTTTCACTATATTTCCATAAAATTCGCCGGACTTCACATAGCGCGGCGTTGTGCTTCATTATGACCAACCAATAACCGATGATAAAATTCTTTAGAAAAATTCGCCAAAACTTGCTTATGGAAAATAAAACTGGAAAGTATTTGAAATATGCAATTGGAGAAATTGTTCTTGTGGTTATTGGAATTTTAATTGCACTTCAGGTGAACAACCTGAATGAGCAAAGGAAAGCAAATGATTTTGAAGTCAAAATTCTAAAAGAAATTCGAAATAACCTCCAAACAGACCTAACAGAAATTAGAGAAGATTTAGAGTTAATGGTTGACATTAATAAGGCCTGTTTAAGTGTTAAAAATCATTTACTTACTCTTGACGAACCAACCGATTCTTTATCGGTAAGTTCAGCTATTCTAAGAGTTACACCACATTTTAACCCCATAAATAGTGGATATAATTTATTGCAATCTCGAAGTGTGGGAATAATCAAAAATGACAGTCTGAGAAATTCTATTTCATATCAATATGATATATTATACCCTTATTATAAAACTTATGAGGATGAACGCGGAAGATTTCACGCCTTACATAGCGAAACACAACTATTAGAATACTTTTCAATGAATTATGATATAAATAACCCCTCAGCTTACTATGGATTTTATTTTGACATTAGTAAGGAGGATTATCAAAAATTAAAAAAAGATTCAAAATTCATTAAGTTACTAAATGCTATTGCTTTCGAAAATAGCACAATTCAATCCCGTGGAAAAAGAGTTGAAAATAGTATTCTTGAACTGATAGATAAGATTACAATTGAGTTACAAAATAAATAACGAAAGCACAACATTGGCTATAAGTAATTGCTTGTTCTCGCCTACTTCTGAAAATCCTAGCGGATTTTCAGCCTGGTGTGTACTTGCAAAGTTAAGTGCTAAACCACGCAACTACTCATAGCCGAGACCGATGATGTACAATTATTCATCTAATTTTTATTGTTTTTCAAAGGTATTCATCGGTCGCTTCGCTCGGTCACCTAAAGGTGAACCCAAGTCGCTACATTCTCGCCAAAGGCTCCAATTCCCGCCCCTTGGGATTTGTACATCATTACTTCGGTAAACTCTGCACAGGCTCCGGGCCATGCCAGTTTGCATAATCCGTAGGATAAGGGACCAACCAACCTATCACCTTTAGGTGCCATCGAGGAAAAAAGTACATATCAACGGCTATATGCAACCTGTCCACGTTCAACACGTATTTTAAATTTATCCCAACAAGTTGCGTAAATTTAAAATCCGTAACGTGGCTTCACATAGCCCTGCGTTGTGGTGCATAAAAAAAAAGCCATTTACAAATTCAATAATACTTATGAAACCATTTTTAAAAGCTATTTTATTCTTGATAATCTTGACTATACTCGATTTTCTTCTTCGAAAGGGATTAATAGCTTTTTACATACCGTTTCAGCTGCCCCATAATTTAACAATGTTAATCCTGTTTACACTGTTTACACTGTCTAGTTGGCTAATTACAAAATGGTTTTGTAAAACAGATAAGATTACGCTTTACGATTTAGGTATTTCATTAAAATCCAAGAATCGTTTAGAATTCTATTACGGATTACTAATTGGAATCGTTTTATGGGCAATCGTTTCTATATTACAATCTTACATCACAGGTTTTTCTTGGGAGTTAAGGCAAAATGTTTCTCTATATAATATTCTTTATGGACTCTTATTCATTTTTATTGCAGATTTAGGAACAGAACTATTTACAAGAGGTTACCCTTTAAAATCATTTGAAAAAAGTTTTGGGGCCAATGCAGCAATTATTATAATGATGTTTTTCGTTGGTCTTAAAAGTTATTCTAATCAAGTTGAAGGTGAATTACTTTTATATACTATTCTAATTCCGGTTTTACACACTATATTTTTTAGTATAATATATTTCAAAACAAACAGATTGGGTGCTGCATTAGGAATTCATACAGGAGCTAATTTCATCACGATTAGTATTTTTGACTTGAGACCTGAACAAGAGAATCAGGCAATCCCATCAGGGATTTTTCAATCAAATGTTGAATTGGAGAATTTTTCTCTTGTATGTCTACAATTACCTTGGGTATTAATGGCTTTAATATTTAGTATTGTTGTTTACTTTTGGTGGAAAAAAGAGAAACGACACCACAACAATGTATAACCGCAATTACGGCGGATTCGACTACGTCCGAATCCACTCGGAATTGCTTACATCAGTTCCAAACCAAATATTAACGCATATTAACCCGTAACTGACAGTTATACGAGACCGCTAGGCACAATTAAAAAAAATCGAATGTATATAAAAACAGTTTTAATATCAGCAATATTTCTAATTACCAATGAATTTCAACCGATGGAAAAAAGAAGTAAAACTTTTACTGAAAAAACCAATAAAGAAATATGTCTTTTGTATCTAAAAAAATATGAGGAAAAGGACTTAAATAGTATCGAAGAAATGTTTTCCGAGGATATTGTGTTGCGAGACTGGAAAATTCGCGTTGAGGGAAAGGATAATGCAATAAATGAAACAAGGAAAAATTTTGAGAATGCAAATTCTATAGAAATCGAAGTGCTTTCTACATATGAAAACAAAGACACAGTTGCAGCTGAACTGAAAATAACAGTTGACTCTACGGAGGAACTTTATGTAGTTGATGTTATCACAATTAATTCTAACGGAAAAATAAAATCAATCCGAGCGTATTTAGGTAGAGGAGACTAATAAATAACAGTGCCTAACAATGGCTATAATTTATAGCTGTAATTCTTTAACTTCAAACTTAGAAACCATCAACGGCTGGATTTGCAACAGCTGGAAATCTAACGATTTCCAACGCTGCCACAAATCATAGCCGAAGCCGATGATGTACAATTATTCATCTAATTTTTATTGTTTTTCAAAGGTATTCATCGGTCGCTACGCTCGGTCACCTAAAGGTGAACCCAAGTCGCTACATTGTCGCCAAAGGCTCCAATTCCCGCCCCTTGGGATTTGTACATCATCGCAGGGCCATGCCAGTTTGCATAATCCGTAGGATAAGGGACTGGCCAACCTATCACCTTTAGGTGCCATCGAGGAAAAAAGTACATATCAATGGCTATATGCAACCTGTTCATGTTCCAACTGTATTTTAAAATAACGCGAATAAATTCGCTATATTCAAAATCCAGAACGTGGCTTCACATAGCCCTGCGTTGGTGGCAAGTGATGAGAAACCCTACTACTACAATAAAAAAACGAACAAATAAAGTGATATGCATTTTTGCAACCTTTTGTCTTCTATTGACAAACGTAGTTTCTTCCTATGCCCAAGAAACCAAATTGTCCGACAGTTTCTACAACATTCAAGATAGCATACTAATACCAACAAAAAGTGGAATTGACATTTCGGCAACCATAGTCCGAAAACAAACCCATACCCAACCATTACCGGCTGTTCTTTTTTACACAACATACTATCAGGGAGAGGGAGATAGCTTTTTCGCAAAACTATCAGCTGACAGAGATTATGTTGGAATTGTAGCCTACGCTCGGGGAATTAGAACAGATATAAACCATTACTCCCCTTACGAAAATGAACAAACGGACATTTACGATATTATTGATTGGATAAGTAAACAAGACTGGTGCAATGGAAATGTTGGGATGTATGGTGGCAGTTACACAGGATTTTCGCAATGGGCAACGGTAAAAAATATTCATCCTGCACTTAAAACCATTGTTCCACAAGTAGCAGTTATGCCTGGTTATGACACTCCTATGGAAAATAACGTCCAAATGTATTTGGGTTTATATTGGTCTAATGACAATATTTATAAAGAAGAACCTATTAGAAGAAGTTTGCCTTTTGAATGGTTTACCAATGGTATAGCTTGGAAAAATCTCGATAGTTTGGCGGGATATAAAAACAAGATATTTCAAAATTGGCTGCAACATCCCAGTTACGATAAGTATTGGCAATCATTGGTTCCGACTCCAGAAGAGTATGCAAAAATCGATATTCCTGTCTTGACGACCACAGGCTATTATGACGGATCTCAAATCGGAGCGATACAATATTTCAAATTGCATAATAAATACAATAAAAACGCAAACCACTATTTCGTAATTGGACCTTATGACCATTGGGGCGGACAAGCCAAAGCAGCAAAAAACCTAATGGCTTATGATATTGACAGTGTTGCAAACATGAGTATGCGGCAGTTGGCTTATGACTGGCTCGACTACATATTAAAAGGTAAACCCAAGCCTGAATTGCTGAAGGACAAAGTAAACTATCAGGTAATGGGAACAAATGAGTGGCGACATTCCCCTTCTTTGCAAACAATGAATAACGACACGATTAGATTGTATTTAGACAATAAAACACTTACAATTCATAAACCGAAAAAGAGAAGGTTTGAAGAGCAATCAGTTAATTTTAAAGACAGAGAAAGTCAAAACAATTATTACACCCCTGAAATTGTTTTTGATACATTAGACCAAAGCAATGGTTCAGTCTTCACATCGAAACCTTTTGAAAAAGATTTTTCTATAAACGGGTCATTTACTGGAGAGCTGTTTGCAACCATCAACAAAAAAGATATGGATGTTTCATTAGCATTGTATGAGCAGATGCCAAACGGAAAATATTTTTTCCTTACCCGATATGTTGGTAGGGCTAGCTATGCTCAAAACAATTCCAAACGACAGCTATTGCAACCCGATAAAGAAGAGAGTATTCCATTTGTCAATACTAGATTTGTAAGCAGAAAAATAAGTAAGGGTAGCCGACTAGTAATTTTGCTCAACATCAACAAACATCCGTTTGAGATAATCAACTATGGTTCAGGAAAACCTGTTTCTGATGAATCTATAAAAGATGCGGATGAACCATTACAAATTAAATGGCATAATGAAAGTTATATCGAAATTCCGATATGGAAAAATTAAGCGGACTGATAAACACCAGCTACCAACAATGGAAATATGGAACCTGTCCACCTTCCAACTGTAATTTGAAATTACCCGAATAAATTCGATATATTCAAAATCCAGAACCTGGCTTCACATAGCCCGGCGTTGGCAATAATATTGAAAGCACCCTTTTTATACTACTGGCATCTTTATAGGAATTTACCATATGAAGAAGATATATTTGATACTCGCACTAATAATTGGACTTAACTCATGTACAAAGTCTGAATCTGAAGAAGAGTATGAAATCTTAATCGGATCTTTCACAGAAGTATCTCCTATCAATGAAAGAGTTCAACTCGAATTCATTTCTAAAACTCAATTACGACGGGTAATTTCCGATGTTAAAACAAACACTACATTCACAATTAAGCAGTTAAACAAAAATGAATTGATATTGGATTGTAATGAATGTGATGTTGAGTCATATCAAATAGTTTCATACCGGATTTTTGACAAAAATAAATTTGAAATTGGAGGATTCTTTCCTGCTGAATCAAATGACATTATGATATTCCAAAGGAATTGAATTAATAAAACTGTTGCTAACAAAACCTATATTTCATTGCTTGCGGATTTCCCAAACGGAAATCACGGGCTAAAAGCTATCTTTGGATTCGGCTGGATTGTCCTTCGGACGAATCACAGAAACGAACCTTAGCTAAATCGTTTGCATGCATTAAGACTTTAAGAATGAAAAAAATCATTTTACTAACACTTATTTTACAATTAATTTCTTGTAAAGACAAACAGGATCGATTGAACCTTAAGCAAGGTGTTTACATATCGAATATAACCATTATATCTTCTGAAGATGGAAACTACAGCCCATATATAGGCCATCTGGTAATAGAAAAAGATAAAATCGTTTACATTGATAAAAGTGAGCCAAGTGTTAACGGGAAATTTGAAGAAATTGATGGAACCGGGAAATTTGTAATTCCGGGACTAATTGATAGCCATGTTCATATCACAGAAGTACAAGGAATGCTTCCTTATCATATGGAAAAATACCCTGAATTGACGGAAGAATTTAATAATCAGATGCCTCGAAGCTATTTGTACTATGGCTTTACAACTTTGATCAACCTGGGAGGCATATCAGAAGAACAGATTGCTTCTTTTAATAGGCACCCCATTAAACCAGATTTATTTCATACTGGAAGGTCAGGAGCATCAGTCGCAAATGGCTATCCTATGAATTTTGCTCCTGAACAATTCCGATTCGAGGGAACTCCAAATTTCATATATCTGGAAAGTGAGGCCGACAATATCCCTGATCGATTCGACCCAGTAGATCACACCCCAAAAGCTGTTGTAAGTCGGATAAAAAATTCTGGAGCCATTGCCGTCAAAGCATATTATGAATCTGGTTTTAGAGGGATGCCAAAATTGCCCGTACCCACAAAAAGTATTATGACTGACCTGTTAAATGAAGCCCAATCAAACGGACTTGTTCTTACTGTTCATGGTAATTCACTGGAAGCGCATTCATTCCTGGCCGATATTGGAGTGGATGTTATCGCCCATGGTTTATGGAACTGGGGAAAATACAAAGATTTACCAAATGATTCTTTGCCAAAAGAGATAAGGAGCGTCCTAGACTTGCAAATTAAAAAACAGATTGGTTATACTCCTACTTTGACGGTTTTAGCTGGAGAAGAAGCTTTAGCAGACAATAGTTTTCTAAGCAATCCTGAATTAAGCAAAATTGTCCCAAAAAAATTGATGGAGTGGTATGGGACAGAGGAAGGACAATGGTTTGCCAATGAGCTTTTTGCGGACTATACTGCTGAGGAAGTCCATAGCATTTATGGCAATATTCAAGAGCATGCAAAACTTGTCTTAAAATACCTGTCGAATAATGGAGGGTTAATTTTATTTGGTACGGACACTCCTTCGGCACCAACATATGGAAATCAACCCGGTCATAATGGATTTTGGGAATTAAAATTAATGAATGAAGCTAATGTTCCGTTAAATCAAATTTTAGCTTCAGCGACAATTAACAACGCAAAGGCATTTAAATTGGACTCTGATGTTGGTTCAATAAAAGTTGGAAAAAAAGCAAATTTAATATTGATGACAAAGAATCCTCTTAAAGAAATAGAGGCCTACAATACTATTGAAAAAATAGTTCTAGGAGGTGAAGTAATAGTTAGAGAAAATTTATCGGTAAAATAACAACGACATGCCAACAACGGACAGATAACCGTATCATCATTAATGGTTTTCACTATATTTCCAAAAAATAGCCGCCAACGCCCCAACGCGCACACTGCTTTCGCAGCTGTCGTACATAGCGCTGTATTCTAAGCAATTAAATGAAACCAACATACATATCAGAAATAGAAGAACTAAATCTTGAGGGTTGGACAGTGAAAGAAGAAACTTCCTCATTCAGCATTTATCAAAAAGATGGAATTAATAAAAAAATACAGATTTTTGATAACTACACTTTAGAAGAAAACTATAAGGGTGAAAAACTAAATGGCAGTGTGATTGGCAGAATGAAAAAGCCTTTTCTTCACTATCCAAATTATGAAAGTAAAATCTATCTAATAGAAAGCTATAAAGAAGGTTTACGGGAAGGTGTTTCTGAGATGTTCTATAATGATGGCTCTAAAATTCGACAGGAATGGAAAAATGACCAACTCAATGATAAGTGGGAAGAATGGTTTGGCAATGGGCAGAAAAAGAAAGAAAAGAATTATGTCAACGGAAATTTAAGTGGAGAACAATATGAATGGTATGAGAATGGACAGTTGAAACTTAAAGAAAAGTTTATAAATGGGCTTCAAGTTGGAGAAAGTGTAAAATACTTAGAAAATGGAAAACTAAAGAGAAAGAAGTTCTACAAAAATGGAAAAATTGAAGGGCTTGTCTACGAATTATGGGACTTTAAGGGGAAAGTAGTTGATGGCGGAATTTATAGCGAAACAGAATACCTAGGAGATAATCCAAATGGAAAAGAAACAGTTTTCTATCCAAACGGAAATAAAATGAGAGAAGGAACAGTTGTAAATGGTAAAGAAAACGGGGAACGAATATGGTACAACATGAATGGAACTAAATCTATTAAAGAGAATTATAAAAATGGAGAACTTGAGGGTGAACGATTTCTTTATGATGAGAATGGGAATTTAGAAAGTACACAAGAATACTCAAACGGAGAAAGAATATCTTAAATAACTGCTTAGTACAATGTATATAAAAAATAGGCGAAATAGCAATAAATTCATGACTTTAGGTTCGTATCGAACTTTGTAATTAACCGAAAGTTTCGTGTTTCAAAATCGACTACTTTTCATATTCCAGACCGGTCAAATACGCCTGTGGCCTTGTGCTTAATGTGGAAAAACTGAAATGAAAGTAGCTTACGACAAATATTATGAGACTGAAAACTTGTTTGGAAACCCATATCCAGAACTAATTGAATTTTTCTCCGACTACTCAGAAAGAGGAAAAATTTTGGATTTAGGTTGTGGACAAGGAAGAGATGCCATTCCATTAGCGCGGCTTGGATATAATGTGACCGGAATTGACAACTCAAAAGTCGGAATTGAACAAATGAACCGAATTGCAGAAAATGAAAGTCTAAAGTTTATTGGAAAAGTAACTGACATTTTTGAATTTGACAGTTTTGGAGAGTTTGATTTTAAATTGCTTGACAGTATGTTTCATTTCGCAAAGAATGACCGAAAGAAAGAAATCGATTTTATTAAAAAAATATTATTGAATATTAAAAAAGGTTGTTTGGTTGTTTTTTGTGTTCAAGACACCGGAAAAAAAATTGAGATTCTTAATGAAACAATTGACTTTGAAAAACAGCTGAACAGATTAAGTGATAAAAAATTTGAGTATATTTTTGAAGACAAGGAAAACGGACATAAATTAAAAACGGATTACCGAATGGTAGTGGTTGAAAAATAAAAATACTAAGTACATTAACGGTAACCGTTACATAAGACATTGATTCCTGAATAAATGGATCCGTACAAGCCTCTTTACAGGGCTTTTTTTAGGTCCGTCCGGAAAGGGAAAGCCAATTTTGAACGCTTTTCGAAAGGTCCTAACAGTACCTCATGTGCGCTTTTGGCAAGTGTTGCAAAAGCAAGTGTTCCCACTCCGCTTTCTACCCGTTTTTGATCGAATTTCAGGTACTTCTTCAAATTATGGGCAATGGCCGAAAGGTGCATCCAAAACTGCGGCAAGAATCCTTTCGTGTGGCACATCATTTGATTAAATAAGGACTTCCGTTTCTCAAAATAGCTTGGCATAGCTTTGCAAAGTGAGCGGAAATTATAAATTTCACAATCATGAAGGTCTGTATTTTGTAAGTTTTGCAGTAGCGAAATGGCTTGATGTTTTCTCACGTAACGAATATAAGGATATCCTTATCGAGAGTCTTTCCAACTGCCAAAACAAGAAAGGAAAGGAAATCATGGCTTGGTGTATTATGACAAACCATATCAATTTAGTCTTTAGATGTATTTGTCCTGAAAGGCCCGAGCAGGTATTGGGCGACTTGAAGAGATATACCAGTAACCAAATCGTAAAGGCGATTAAAGAAAACCGAAGGAAAAACAGAAAGGAATTCATGTTGGGGCATTTTAAAAATGCAGCTAAAAATTCCTCTATCGTTAACCATCATCAATTATGGAGGTAAATAGCCACACGAAAGGATTCTTGCGGCAGCGATGGGTTACCCATAGAATTAATCACTACACTTGGATTGGAATCGCTTTGAATGTAGCAGAAGGTATTACCCTTATTATTTTTAGAATGTCTTATCCATTAACATTGATTGCCCGAAAAAAATCGGATTCCAACAAAGACGATTTTGATATTTTTTGCCTAACTGGCCAGCAAAGTACAATTTGCAGATTTTTACTTCTATTTTTATTGTTGTTGTCTTATTGGTGCTTTACAGTGTATTTTTCTAAGATTCGGCTTTATTAAAAACGGTAGCAAATATCACTTTGCAATAGGTGATTTTAATTTTGACTATACAACCTTAAATCCAACCATTTAAAGAGTCAATCCATCTCACCATTAAGGGTTTATTTATTTTTGGTTGTTCGTATTACCTATACTTTAAATGCGTACATTGGATTTTACCGCAGTACTTTCCAGACTATCACCTTAAGGTCAAATTAATACTTCATACTATGAAAAGAAAAAGGTTTTATACAGCGCTTATAGCTTTGACCACCATTCCCATTTTTGCATCTATAACTACCCAAAAAACTACTAAAAGAAAGGATAAGGGATTTAAAGTCAATGCAGGGGAAGGTCGAATTCACGGGCATCTAAAACTAAAGGGGGTGAATTCCAATATTTTGGATGTTAAAATATCAGGCAAAGACACGAACGGCGAGCTGGCCGTTTTTGAGCAGACATCTCTGTCCCAAGGAAGAGGCACCCCACTTCACGTGCATACTTCACAAGATGAAATATTTTACATATTGGAAGGTGCATATTATTTTCAGGTGGATGATAAAAAATATCAAATGGCCGTAGGCGATAGTATATTTTTACCCAGAAATGTTCCCCATGCTTGGACTCAAAAATCCAAAACAGGAAAAATGACGGTCATTTTGCAACCCGCAGGAAAACTTGAGGATTTTTTTGTGACCATGGCAGGATTGAATCATGAACCGACTCTAAAAGAAATTGAGGGCATTTTTGAAGATAATGAGATGAGAGTAGTTGGTCCTCCTTTGCTTCTGGAGTAATTATTATTGTTCTAAAACCACTTTTTGTATTTGATTTTCAAAATCATGAAAGAGTAGATGGTCTTAATTTTTTTCAATACATTGTAATATCAACCAAAATAGTAATTGAGAATGAAACCTAGACTTATCCTATGTCTGTTTATCGCCAAACTCTTTTTAGTCGGTTCAGCTTCTGCACAGCAAAAAGACAATTCCAAAAACGATGGATGGATTTCCTTATTTAACGGAGAAAATCTGGATGGTTGGAAAGTTGGGGAAAATGCCTCCAGTTTTTCCATTGTGGACGGTGCCATTAAGGTTCAAGGAGATGTAGGGCATCTTTTTTACAACGGTGAAGTAGAAGACCATCAGTTCCAAAATTTTGAGTTCAAGGCTACCGTTATGACCAAACCTGGGGCAAATTCCGGAATTTACATCCACTCGAAATATCAAGAAGAAGGTTGGCCCTCACAAGGCTACGAAGTTCAGGTGAACAACTCCCACACCGATTGGAAACGTACCGGAAGTCTCTATGACATCGTGGATGTAAAGGAAAACTATGTACATGACGACGAATGGTATACCGAGTACATAAAGCTAGAAGGTAATAGGGTCATTGTGAAAATTAATGACATCGTTGTTGTGGACTATACAGAACCTTCCCAGCCCAAAAGAAATGAAGGCTCCATGCGCCTATTGAAGGGAGGGACTTTTGCACTACAGGCCCATGACCCCAACAGCATCGTGTTTTTTAAGGACATCATGGTAAAACCCTTGCCTTAAAATAAAATTGACCAAATTCCAGTTCGCTTTGGCCTCTATCATCGCCGTAACCACAACAGCGCACATAGCAACAGTCGCCCATTTGGCTCAAACCATCTGGACCGACCATTACACGCCCATTATTGGTGCGTTACAGGTAGATTATATGTTGGAGAAATATCAGTCGGAAACGGCCATCAGTAATCAAATTAAGGATGGGTATCAGTATTATTTCATAAAAACCGATGTTGGTCATGCCGGTTATTTTGCCTTTAGCCTTCACAATAATTATCTTTTTTTGAGCAAGTTCTATGTGCTTAAAAACATGCGGGGAAGTGGGTTGGGTACATTGGCCCTTTCCTTCATTGAAAATAAAGCTAAGGAACTCCATCTGCCTAAAATAAGGCTCACCGTTAACAAGTATAATTCAAAATCCATATCGGCTTATGAAAAAATGGGGTTTGCCAATGTTGAATCCATCGTGCAGGATATTGGAAATGGATATGTTATGGACGATTATGTTCTTGAGAAGAATATTACTTAGAAAAAAGTATACATTGCTACTGTTGCGTAACTTATATTTAAAAATATGTTGACCGAAATCCATCCCAAATTACCAATGCGCGATAAGAACAAAACCATGAACTATTATATGGATGCGTTGGGCTTCCTCAATATAGGCGCTGTAGATTATCCGGATTACTTAATGCTTCAAAAGGACAATATCCAAATCCATTTCTTCCTTTTTAAAGGTTTGGACCCTAAAGAAAATTACGGCCAGGTCTATATTCGCTGTAATGATATTGACCATTTTTATACATCACTTCTAGAGCAAAATGTGGCCATACACCCCAATGGGAAATTGACGGTAAAAGCTTGGGGGCAAAAGGAATTCTCCCTCCTTGATCCTGACAACAACTTGTTGACTTTTGGGCAAAACCTTTGATTGTTTTAAATTATTGTTTATCAGTATTTTAAAATAAAAATAAAAAATCCAAACGGATCGATTTTAAATCTACCTTCGCGCGAAAAATCAATGACCTTACCGCAAAAAGTAACGTTGATAGAACAGTTGTTCCATCAACTGGAAAAGGAAACCGCAGCTTTTCAAAATAATACAGGTTTAAGTTGTCTTTCCGGCTGTGGAAGGTGCTGTACCCATCCAGATATAGAAGCGTCCCCATTGGAGTTTTTACCATGGGCCTTTCACTTGTTTTTAAATGGCGAGGCCGAAAAAATGTTACAGGTTCTTAGGGAGATTCAAACCGCTACCTGTATAAACTACCAGCCACTTACCATTGTAGATCAAGGTCATTGCAAGACCTATAAGTATCGAGGGCTTATATGCCTGTTGTTTGGTTATGCGGCCAACACGGACAAATATGGCAAGCTTAGATTGACAACTTGTAAGGTCATTAAGGAAGGTCAAGCGGTAAATTTTGCTTCGGCTTCGGACAAAATAAATCAAGGCCTTTCCGTACCCATTTTCACGGAATATTACATGCAGCTCAACCAGATTGATTTTCGTATGGGAAATATCATTGTGCCCGTGAACCAGGCATTACGATTGGCCCTGGAAGAAGTGTTGCAATACTATGCCTATAGACCCTTGCCACTTTCGGACAAGGAGTGCGTTTAAAACGCATTAGAACTAATCTTTGATTTAATGGAGGCAAGCATAGTAGTGCCCATGGCTTACCTTGTTTCACTATTAATCCGGATGCTAATTGCTGCTTTTTTTAATAAGCTGGCCAAGTTAGAGTCCCCAAAAAGATTTAAAAATGAACATTTATAAAGCCATCAAGGATGATCATGATATCCAACGGGAATTATGCTCCAAAATACTCAAAACTTCAGGAGATTCTGAGGAAAGAAGAAATATCTGGGAGGAATTGAAGAAGGAATTGGAAGTACATGAAGTTGCGGAAGAACGATTTTTTTATTCCCCTTTGATAGATTCCGATAAGATGCAGGAAGATGCCAGACACGGCATGGCAGAACACCATGAAATGGACGAACTCATAGAAGAACTGGACGATACCGATATGAGTTCACCCCATTGGCTGGCCACTATGCAAAAACTTGCCGAAAAAGTGGAACACCATTTAAAGGATGAGGAAGAGGACTTCTTTATAAAAGCAAAGAAAATCTATTCCAGTGAAGAAGCGGAATCCCTAGCCAAAAGCTATGGGGAAACGGTTTCAGAATATAGGAAGGGATGGCCAGAAGCTATTCCAGGTAAAGAATAGATAGTTGCTATTTCAACAAAAACCGCCGGGAGGATTTATACTCCCTGGCGGTTTGAACAACTAACCAACCTAAAAACTATTTTGCTCGCTTCCTTACCACATCCATGGTAGGATTGGAAGTCTTTATTCTTTTCTTAGCTACGGCACCTTTGCCCGTTTTTAAATATTGCTGATAGCCCCTACCCTTAAATTCGTAAATAGTTCCGCTATCCGGATGATATAATTCTATGGTGCCATCATTGATCACATAAAGCTCAAAATAATCGTTGCCAAAAAAATCATAATCCAAGGTCAAGGTCTTTAAGGAAGCATCGTTGGCAACATCATAGACCTGATAATTCCCTTCATAATCCCATTGCAGGCTTCCCAAGGACGTTCCAGGTGCATCCACCGAAGAACGGAAGAAATTGGGCAAAAACTGTAGGTAGTTCTCGTCATCAAAATCGTTCAATTCCCCTTCGTTACTGGTATAAGTCTTTTCCCAAGCATCATACTCCTGGATAAAGTAATTGATGTTGTCGTAAAATACGTGGTCGTAATCAAAATTGTTTCTTTGATAACCTTGAAGTATATATGATGTATCCGTGCTAGGGTCGTAAAGCTCTATTGTACTTCCGTTTACGGCATACACCTCCAATAACCAAAGTCCGTCTACATCATGGTCTATTTCAACCACGCCTCGGTATGTATCGTAAAAACCAACTTCGATTCCAAACCCGTTTCCGGTCTTCCCGATACCCACAATATTGTTGTTGGCATAAAAAGTACCTCTATCAAAAGTTACGGTAAAGGCCCTTTGCAAAAAAGGTACTTCGCCATTTCCCCGGGTTTCATTGATATCTACATACCATAGGTCATAGGCCTGCAAAACCTGATCGCTATTAAAAGCGGATTCTTCAATATAGGCATCCTCGATAATAACATCTGCATAGCAGGAAACCAACATGTTGGCCAATAATGCATATCCCAAAAGTAGTTTTACATGTTTCATAACCTATAGTTTTAATTCCGATTAAAAGAAAACAAGCACCGTGCCAAAAATCATAACGAGCTGATAATCATTACTTCATATGCAATTTATTATTTGGTAATTTTGTATTGATATTTTAATTGTATGAAGGAAGAAATGAAATTTGCAGTATTGGGAGGAGGGAGTTGGGCCACCGCGATAGTTAAAATGTTAACCGCCAATCAGGATACGGTGGGCTGGTATATGCGTAATACCGATGCCATTGGCTACCTTAAAATCCAAAAGCACAATCCCAACTACCTTACCTCTGTGGAGTTTAAGATGGAGCAGTTGTTTTTGACCGACAATATCGACGAAATTGTGGCTTATGCAGATGTGCTCATTTTTGCCATTCCTTCTGCATTTTTAATGCAGGAATTGGACAAGCTTACTGTATCGTTTAAGGACAAAATCATTTTTTCGGCTATAAAAGGTATTGTACCTGAGACCGGCAAAATCGTTGGGGAACATTTTCATGATTCCTATAACATTCCCTTTGAAAACATAGGGGTAATTACCGGTCCTTGCCACGCCGAGGAAGTAGCTATGGAACGACTTTCCTATTTGACCATTGCCTGCGCCGATGCCAAAAAGGCCAAATTGGTGGCCAAAAACCTGTCCAGTAACTACATCAAGACAAAGATTACCAAGGATATTATTGGTACGGAGTATGCCGCCATGCTCAAGAACATTTATGCCATTGCGGCCGGAATTGCCCATGGATTGGGCTATGGTGATAACTTTCAAAGTGTATTGATGAGCAATGCCATTAGGGAAATGAAACGCTATACCAAACGCATCCACAACATAGACCGAAACATTAACCAATCTGCCTATTTGGGAGACCTCTTAGTTACTGGATATTCCACATTTAGTAGAAATAGAATGTTTGGGAACATGATCGGTAAAGGTTATACCGTAAAGAGCGCCAAAATGGAAATGAGCATGGTCGCAGAGGGCTATTACGCCACCAAAAGTGCCTATAAAATAAAGAACGATTTCAAAAAGAAGGTAAAGACCCCAATCATAGACGCAGTTTATGAGGTCCTCTACGAAAACAAAAACGCTAAAAAAGTCTTTGCTGCCTTAACCGAAAAGTTGGATTAAAAACCCCCTAGCCCCGAAGGGGAAATTTTTGCTACCATTTTCAAATACCTTTTTTGAGTAAACTGCGGTTATACATTAAAATAGGATTCTTAACATTGTATAACCATACCAGCAGTACAATTGCTGGTATGCTCGGATAAAAAATAACTTCCTAAAGAAAAATGAACAAAAAATCACCCCCTGTTCAAAGAAAAATCTGAATGTTCCTTGATTTCATTCTCCAAGGTTTCCTGCCAAGCCGTTAGTTGAACATCATCAGTTTTGAAAATCTTTTTGAATTCCTTTAGCACAGGATCCATATAAAGGGTAATACTCTCAATATCAAAATAGAGTCGGCCCGTACGTCTGATGAAGAAGTCCATGGGGTTCTGTACCATTTCGTTATGGATGCCATACTCTAGTTCGGCCAAAATAAGCTTGGTGGGGTTGTCCTTTTCCGTGCGTTTTTCGTACCGTTCCAAAATGGATTCCGTTTGTTCCCCATAATTCGTCACTAAAAACCAAGCGTCGTGTTTGGTGAAGCCGTGGGGTTTGATTCGTTCATAGACCGAATCGATATACTTTTTTACATGTTTGTATTTTTTGAAGTTGTCGTTTCCGCAGAGCGAAATCTTGTCCGTATAGCATTTCTTGGTCTCGGTTTCGTATTCCAGCTTTAGTTTTTCCACTACACGGTCTACCACACGTTCCGCCATTTTTCGGTATCCCGTAAGTTTTCCCCCAGCGATACTGATCAGCCCCGTATCCGACACAAATATTTCATCTTTTCTAGAAAGTTCGGAGGCCGATTTCCCTTCCTCATGAATCAAGGGACGTAGACCTGCCCAGGAAGAAACAATATCATCCAGTTCCAGATTGATGTCCGGGAACATATTGTTCACCGCCGAAATAAGATAGATAGCATCGGCAATATCCGTACGCACTTTGTCCTTGTTGTCATTATAATTGGTATCCGTAGTACCTACATAGGTTATCTTCCCCCTTGGTATGGCGAACATCATTCGGCCATCGGGAATATCAAAATAAACGGATTGTTTTACAGGAAGCTTTTCATATGGAAAAACCAAATGTACCCCTTTGGTCAGATGCAGTTGCTTACCCTTTTTGGAATTGTTGAGCACCCTAAGGTCGTCTACCCAAGGTCCTGCAGCACTAATGACGTATTTGGACTTGATTTCGAAATCCGTCCCTGTAACCTCATCCTTTACTTTTACACCCGCAACCTTTTCATTTTTATACAAAAAATCGGTTACCAAGGCGTAGTTCAAGGCCTGCGCACCGAAAAGTAAGCTTGTCTTTATATTTTCAATGGTGAGCCGGGCATCGTCCGTTCTATATTCGGCATAATAACCCGCTCCGTTCAATATCTTTTTGGGCAAAAGGGGTTCCAATTTTAAGGCTTCCTTCTTCTCCAACATTTGCCGTTTATCATCACCCGAAACCTGGGCCAAAATATCGTATACCTTTAGTCCGATAGAAGTCAGCCATTTCCCGTAAGAGCCGTTTTCAATCAATGGCAACAACATTTTTTCAGGGAGAACAAGATGCGGAGCCAATTTATGTACAATGGCCCTTTCAGAACCCACTTCCTTGACCAGCCAAAAATCGAATTGTTTTAAATAGCGTAAGCCCCCGTGTATCAATTTGGTGGACTTGCTACTGGTACCGGATGCGAAATCATTTTTTTCCAGCAAAGCTACTTTCAAGCCCCTGGATGCTGCATCCAACGCAATACCTGCCCCGGTAATCCCTCCTCCGATAATCACCAGATCAAAAGATTCGGTTTTTAATCGTTCAATATATTTCTCGCGGTTTAAATTGGTAAACTCTATATGCTGCATAACTTTCTTTCTTCCATAAAGGTACGATGTAGCTCAGCCTCATGAACCTCCTTAATCCTTAATTTAATGATAAAATAACGGGCTTATTCCTCTTCCCAAGCTTTTGATCGTTCCACGGCCTTTTTCCATTGGGCATATAAACGTCTTCTTTTTGCCCGATCAAATTTTGGTTTAAAGATTCTGTTCATGGGTCGGTTCTCATCAATATCAGCTTGTGTCCAAAGCCCCACTTGAATACCTGCCAGAAAGGCCGCTCCCATGGCGGTGGACTCTATCACTTCGGGCCGATGCACTTCACTATCCAAGATATCGGCCTGAAACTGCATAAGGTGATTGTTTGCACAGGCACCGCCATCTACCCTTAGGTTTTTTAACTGTAATCCGGAGTCATCCTCCATGGCCTTTAGGATATCCTTCGTCTGATAGGCAAGTGACTCCAAGGTCGCTTTGACCAAATGTGCCTTGCCCGTGTCCCTAGTCAACCCAAAAATGGCTCCACGGGCATACATATCCCAATAAGGTGCACCTAGCCCGGCAAAGGCCGGCACAACATATACGGAACTTTCTCCCTCTACCGAATCTGCAAGGGCTTCGGTTTCCTTAGCATCTTTTATAAGTTCCAGGCCATCGCGTAGCCACTGTATAGCCGCTCCTGCAATGAAAATACTGCCTTCAAGAGCATAATTCACCTTGCCATCCAAGCCATAGGCAATAGTGGTCAATAACCCATTCTTTGAAAATTGGGGTTCTTCGCCGGTGTTCATTAGCATAAAACAGCCTGTACCATAGGTGTTTTTTGCGGTTCCTTTTTTGAAACATCCCTGTCCGAACAAGGCTGCCTGTTGGTCCCCGGCAATCCCCGCTATAGGAATTTTAACTCCGTCGATTTCAAAATCCCCAAAATGGAATGCCGAGGGTTTTACTTCGGGCAACATGCTCTTTGGAATATTCATGGCACTTAAGAGCCGATCGTCCCATTTTAAATTTACAATATCATACAAAAGGGTTCTTGAGGCATTGGTATAGTCCGTGAAATGGTTTTTGGTCGTGGTCATATTCCATACCAACCAAGTATCTATGGTTCCAAACAGCAATTCGCCCTTATTGGCTTTCTTCCTAGCACCTTCCACGTTATCCAAAATCCATTGGACCTTGGTTCCGGAAAAATATGAATCAATGACCAAGCCCGTTGTTTTTCGTACATGCTCGGTAAGACCTTCCTTTTTAAGATGTTCACAAATATTTGCCGTACGTTTGTCTTGCCACACGATGGCATTGTACACGGGTTTACCCGTGTCCTTGTCCCATACCACGGCGGTTTCACGCTGGTTGGTTATGCCTATTCCTTTTACGTCCTTTAAATCGACATTATTATCGGAAATTAATTCTTTTAAAACACCCAATTGTGTTTCCAGAATTTCAATGGCATCGTGCTCTACCCAACCTGACTTGGGGAAAATCTGTTTGAACTCTTTCTGCGTCATTCCCTGAATCCTACCTTCTTCATCTACCAACAACGCACGCGAACTTGTCGTTCCCTGATCTAACGATATAATATATGCTCCCATAAAATCATTTGAATTTAAATACGGACCAAACCGCATTTCGTTGAAAGATAATAGGATTTAATTAGTTTTCAAAAGAAATGGTGCATTCCCTAATGGGTACGTGATTTTACTTTTCCCAAGAGTACTCCCGTTCCACCTTGCAAATTCTAACGGTATAATTTTGATACCAGTCACTAATTCCCTTGGACTGGGCAAACATATGTTCAGAATTGCTTTTCCAATGGGCAATGGCCTCCAGACTTTCCCAGTAACTGACAGTAATCCCAATATCTTCCCTAGCACTTTCAATGCCCAGATAGCCGGGTTGGGTTTTGGCCAATTCATCCATGGCCTCTGCCATTTTCGAATAACCTTTATCACCATCCGTACGAACGGAAGTGAATATTACGGCATAATAGGGTTTGGTTTTCATCTAGTCGATAAACTCCTTTTCTAAAAAATAATCTACAATGGCCTCTTTCATTAAAACGGCCTGCTCACCTGCCTTTAAGGGTGGAAGATTTTCCTTGATTTTATAATGTGGCCAACCATCATCATCGAAAAAATCAAATTCATAATACCCATACGGTTCCAACAATCGGCAAATAGCAATATGCATCAAATCCAATTTGTCGTCTTTCTTGTACTTTCTGTGGTATTGACCAAGCTCCTGCACACCTACCAAGTATATAATGGCATCCAGCTCTAAGGGATCTCCATCAGAAAATCTACTGGACAATTTTTGCACCAATACTTCCCATCTTTCTTTCAATAAAATATCCCTGGCCATAGAAATTCGTTAGAATGTATTGATAGTATTTGAAAGGTATAAAGGTACTAATCTAAAGTTTTATATTTGTTGAAACTGGTGAAATGAATTTTTTGGACATTGTACTGGGATTGCTTCTTTTATGGGGTCTTTGGAAAGGACTTAGCAATGGTCTTTTGGTGGAGATAGCCTCTATCATTGCCATTATTGCAGGTATTTATGGAGCGATTCATTTTTCGTACATCGCGGGTGATTATTTATCCGAAAGAATGGACTGGGATGAAAAGTTCATCAATATTGCCGCTTTGGTCATTACTTTTATTTTAATCGTGATGGCCGTACATCTTCTGGGAAAGATATTGACCAAAATAATCGATATAGCCATGTTGGGCATTCTAAACAAACTGGCAGGAGCTATATTTGGCATACTTAAAGTTACCGTCATTTTGGGTGCCCTATTGGTATTTATTAAGCGGCTTGACGCAAATTTTGAACTTCCCTCACAGGAAATGAAAGCAACATCCGTGCTTTATGCACCCTTGATAGATATTGGGGGGTTTTTATTCGATACCGTATTACAAGGAGAATTAACGGAATCTTCCGATGTTTAGAATTCGGTCTAAGTTGTTCCTGCCAAAACATTTATTCCCAAAATTTAGACAGTTGGTCGAATAATTGGGTGAAATAACCCTTGGTCACTTCTTTTTTAGCTAATATTACCATGTTGGTATCCCCGATCAACACGAGAACAGAAACCCTATCTTACTTTCCTACGAAGCTATCCTGAACGGCCTGCTTACAAATAGAACACTATATGAAAATGAGATTGCTATTCGCTATCCCAGTGTTGTTTGTATTGCTCCATTCTTGTACGGCCGAACCATTGCAGGACGATACAATTATTGAGGAAGCTCAAAATAACGCATTTCTGGAACAGGAAGTACTGAGCATAGTCAACGATCACAGAGTTTCTTTAGGCCTGAACAAACTTGAGTTCAGCGAAATCGCCTACAAGTATGCGAACAAACATACGGACTACATGATAGCCAAAGGCAGTTTAAGCCATGACAATTTTAGCGCTAGGGCGTCCAGCATTAATTCTGAGGTTACCGTAAAAATGGTAGCGGAAAATGTGGCCAAGGATTACGATACGGCCATGGAAGCCTTTGAGGGATGGTATCAAAGTAGCAGCCATAAGAAGACCATGGAAGGCGAATTTTCACATACAGCGGTTAGCGTAAAAAAGAATGCCCAAGGCGAATTTTACTATACACAGCTTTTCTATCAGGAATAGGTGTAGCTTTCAATGCCCGTATTCTCAATACACTTACTGGGAATGGCTATAAAAAGTCGGTAAAAAGAACACGTAGTTAGTCGATTATCGTCTATTTTACGGTGTTTGTCTTATCACCGAATTTGTTGTCCACCATAAAGATAAAATATCGTTTCAGATTTCATTTGGGGATACCTTTGCCCCATAGAATAGAAATCCCCCGGAATGAGAACAATTGAAAAAATGTTCTATGTATTGGTCCTTATAGCAGTTCAATCCTGTTCAAAGGACGCATATATAGAAATGGAAGAGCAAAGCAATTTGAGCATAACCGTTGCCTCCAATATTCAAACAGCACGGGAAAACGAGCTGTTTGATTTGGTGAACGAACATAGATTATCTATAGGACTCAACGAACTTCAATTTGAAAGTGTTTCCTATCATTATGCCAAAGAGCATACAAGGTACATGATCGATAAAGGACAGACCAGTCATGCCAACTTTGAACAAAGGGCCAAGAGCATATCAGACAAAACAGGGGCAAGCGATGTTTCTGAAAATGTAGCCAAGGATTATGATACGGTTGCCGAAGCCTTTGAAGCTTGGTTGGACAGCCCAAACCATAGAAAAAACTTGGAAGGGGATTACACCCATTCCGCTTTGAGTATCCTCCCTGACGAAGAGGGAGAGTTGTACTTCACACAAATTTTTGTTAGATAAGGTTATTACTGATTTGATTTTGCCATGGAACCCTTGTGAGAGCAAGGGTTTTTTTATGACCATTTCCCAATTAGTTCTTCACTTTTTTTACCTTTAGAAAAACTAAGATTATGGGAATAAAACCTCCATTCAACCTCAATCAATGGATTGAGGAAAACAGACAAACGTTAAAACCCCCAGTAGGCAACAAAAACCTGTATAAGGACGCTGGTGATTACATTGTTATGGTCGTGGCGGGCCCCAATGCTAGAAAAGATTACCACTATAATGAAACTGAGGAGCTTTTTTATCAGTTGGAGGGTACTATTGAAGTTCACATTCAGGAGGATGGCAAAAAGAAAACCATGAAATTGGGCCCTGGAGACATGTACCTGCATCCTGCCAAGGTTCCCCATTCGCCCGTAAGACATGAAAACTCCATAGGACTTGTCATAGAGAGAAAGCGAGCAGACATGAACGTGGATGACGGTTTACTATGGTTTTGTGACAATTGCAACCATAAACTCTACGAAGCCTATTTCACCCTTCACGATATTGAAAAGGATTTTTTGCGACATTTTAATCATTTTTATAGTTCCGAGGCATTGAGGACCTGTGACACCTGTGGAACGGTCATGCCCGTAGACGAACGTTATATGGCTAAAGAAGCGTAATGTTAGTAGTTGCCAAGATAATTACCCTACTCGTGGCCATGCTGCATTGTTATTTCCTGTGGTTGGAAATGTTCGCTTGGACGACCAAGGCCAAAAAAGTCTTCAGGAATTTTCCTTCGGATTTATTCGAACCCACAAAAAGTATGGCGGCCAACCAGGGATTGTACAATGGATTTTTGGCCGCAGGTCTATTGTGGTCCTTGACCATATCCTCGCCGGAATGGACCGTAAATATTGCCCTTTTCTTTTTGGCCTGCGTCTTTATTGCTGGTGTATATGGGGCAATTTCCGTCTCAAAAAAAATATTTTACCTACAGGGGCTCCCTGCATTGTTGGGAATCATCGTTTGGTCCACCCTTAAGTTTGGTTTGTAAAGAGCAAACTATTCTTCGTATTTTTGTTTAAATATAACATCAGAGGATAAAAAAGTTACAAATGTCAGAAATTGCTAAAGAATTTGGAATAGTGGATGCCTTATCGGCCTTAGGCCTAAAAGAAAACAACAACGGCTCTTCAACGGGCATAGAAAATTTTGCAACGGGAAATACTATCGAATCCTATTCGCCTGTTGACGGTTCTTTAATAGGCAAGGTAAAATCAACCTCCAGAGAGGACTACGAAAAAGTGATGGAGAAGGCCACCAATGCCTTTAAAATTTGGAGAAAAATGCCCGCTCCCCAACGTGGGGAAATCGTACGTCAATTTGGCAATAAGCTTCGGGAGCTAAAGGAGCCCCTGGGTAAGCTGGTTTCCTTTGAAATGGGTAAAAGTTATCAAGAGGGCTTGGGAGAAGTTCAGGAAATGATAGACATTTGTGATTTTGCGGTGGGCCTATCACGACAACTCCACGGACTTACCATGCACTCCGAACGCCCCGGACACAGAATGTACGAGCAATACCATTCCTTGGGAGTCGTAGGGATAATTTCTGCCTTTAACTTTCCCGTGGCCGTTTGGGCCTGGAATACGGCCTTGGCTTGGGTATGTGGGGACGTATGTATTTGGAAACCGTCGGAAAAAACGCCCTTATGCGGGATTGCCTGCCAGAACATTGCGGCGGCCGTTTTCAAGGAAAACAATCTCCCCGAGGGTATTTCATGCCTTATCAATGGCGATTACCAAGTAGGTGAGTTTATGACACAGGACAAAAGGGTTCCGTTGGTATCCGCAACTGGATCTATCCGCATGGGAAAAATAGTGGCCCAAGCAGTGGCCGCTAGGCTGGGAAAATCCTTATTGGAGTTGGGTGGCAACAATGCCATTATCGTAACACCCGATGCGGATATCAAAATGACGGTCATTGGAGCCGTTTTTGGCGCGGTAGGTACCGCAGGACAGCGATGCACCTCCACGAGAAGGTTAATTATCCACGAATCCATATACGATACGGTAAAAGATGCCTTGGTATCCGCATACCAACAATTGCGAATTGGTAATCCCTTGGATCAGAACAACCATGTAGGTCCACTTATTGACACGCACGCCGTCACCCTTTACAAAAAAGCTCTCCAACGGGTTGTTGAAGAAGGCGGAAACCTAATCGTTGAAGGTGGCGTGCTTGAAGGTAAGGGCTATGAAAGTGGTTGTTATGTAAAGCCCGCCATCGCAGAAGCCAACAATGATTACGAAATCGTTCAACACGAGACTTTTGCTCCCGTCCTGTATTTGCTAAAATATTCCGGCGATGTAGAAAATGCCATAGAAATGCAGAATGGAGTGGTTCAAGGACTTTCATCCGCTATTATGACGAACAATTTGCGTGAAGCGGAAAAATTCCTTTCCGTAGCAGGAAGTGATTGTGGTATTGCGAATGTAAATATTGGAACCTCCGGTGCCGAAATTGGTGGTGCCTTTGGTGGTGAAAAAGAAACGGGCGGTGGCCGTGAAAGTGGTTCCGATGCCTGGAAAATCTACATGAGAAGACAAACCAATACCATTAACTATACCACCGAATTACCGCTGGCCCAAGGCATAAAGTTTGATTTATAGAAAATTCAACAACTAACACAGCGGCCTATAGTTCTGAACTTTAGGCCGCTTTTTGATTGGGGCCATTTGATGTCCAACTGCCTTGAAGTATGGTCTGGACTCCCAATACCACGAACATACACACGAATTTGAGAACTTCAACAATTCCTTTTTTTAGCTTTTTCATAGTATTCATTTTCACATCTTAAAGTAGCGCATTGAAGTAGATGCGTTCTACATCATTGTATATTTGGAGCCAATCCCTTTACACCTTGATTATTCATTTCTACATCCAAATAAAAAAGCTCCATGCTTACTACAAAGATGGAGCCCTTTACTTAAACCAACTAACTCAAATATTACTATTAACTATTACAATGCCGCAACTTGGTGGGGAGTAATAGAGATCCTATTATTTGTTCCAGTAAGTTCTTAAAAATTGATTTTAATTAAAAACCGATTTATACCGATGATCAACCTAGATGTACGAATGGAAAAAATATCTGTGTAATTGGAAATTTGTTTTTTGCTGATTACTAGTGATTAAGGCGTAAAAAATCGGAAAAAATTAAGAAATTTTTAATACATTCGGTGCCAAACACTAAACTATTATGAACAATGAGCAAAACAACAACCAATCTATTGTTGATGTTGATTACCATTATTGCCGGCACTTATTTCTACATTAATTATTGTAGCGAATGTGGAACAATGGCAGTAGAGGAACCGCCCAAGGAAGCGGATATTCCAATAGAAGTGATCTCAACATCCTACCCTTTTGCCTTTAAAGACGGTAATTTTTCCTATGAAATCAATGATAACTATAATTTTAATGTCGCTTCATCATCGATTTTGATGCCACTTGCAACAGGCATTGGAACCGGTATCGGCCAATTACAGAATTACTTTTCCGGAAATCCTGAGAAAGTAATCAATGTAATAGGCTATTATACAAGTGAAGAGCAGAACAACACGGCCTATCCAGATCTGGGACTTGCAAGGGCCAATGCGGTCAAAAACCATTTAGCGGCCCAAGGTATTCCTTCTGTCCATATCAACGTCCTAAGTGAACTTAAAAATGAAATGGTTGCCAAGGACGGCATCTATTACGGGCCCATTGCCTATAATATTGATACCAGATCTGAAACGGCGGATGAGGAGCTTTCGGCATTGTTCGATAAAATAAATGCGGATCCGTTGATTCTTTATTTCAATACTGCAGAAGCTTCTATCAATTTGTCTGCGGAGCAACGTCAAAAAGTAGCGGATATTTCCAGGTATTTGGATAAAGTGGCCGAGGCTACCGTGAGCATAACCGGACATACAGACAATACCGGATTGGCCCAGACCAACTTGAAGCTTGGACTGGACAGGGCCAATTTTGCCAAGGACTATTTAATGGGCAATGGCATATCGGCAGAAAAGATAACGACCTCCTCCAAAGGACAAACGGAACCCATTGCAGACAATGCCACTGAGGAAGGAAAGTCCAAGAATCGAAGAACGGTCGTAACCCTAAACAAATAAACCAACTAACTATTAAACATATAAAAAATGAATTTTGAAACAATGAATATCTGGTGCTGGTTGATACCCTTATTAGTAGGTGCAATCTGTGGAATATTGGGATACCTAATAGGTAAATCTGGGAATAAAACCATTGACAATTCTGCCGAGATTAAAGTCCTGGAGGACAAAAACGCCAAACTGAAAGCCGAACTTGAGGCTTGTAATAAAAAAGCCACTGCCTCCGTCAACCTTGGGGCATCTGCCGCTTCCTTTGCCGCTGGTGCTGCTGTGGCTTCCATTCCTTTTGATGCGGATGGGGCCAAGGCGGTTTTTGGAAAGGCCATAAAACAGGACGACCTTAAAGTTGTGGAGGGAATAGGTCCCAAAATTGAAGGAATGTTCAAGGACGCAGGGATAAAAACCTGGAAAGCCCTCTCTGAAGCTTCGGTGGCGGATTGTCAAAAAGTATTGGACGGTGGCGGAAAACGTTATCAAGTACATGACCCGGCTTCCTGGCCCATGCAAGCCAAAATGTGCTATGAAGGGAAGTGGAAGGAATTGCTTAAGTGGCAAGAAGAGCATAAACATGGCAAATTGTAATAATCAATCCAACCTAACGAAAAACCCCAACCGAAATCGGTTGGGGTTTTTTACTATTACATCAGCGCCATAGTATTACAAGGCACCATTGGCCTCCACCCATTTAAAGTGATACTGATCCTCAGGGAACTTCATACGCTCAGCGATACGCTCTAGTCTCGCAGGTAAATTTAATAAATAGTCCCGCGCTTTTTCAGCATCTTCGTTAAGGGACCTTATGGATTCCAAATCCCAAAAGGCATTTAATTTTTTTAGGATATCTATATAATCCATGGCCGTATATACGCCAAGTCGTTGCGCACAATTGGAAAAATTCTCAAAAGCAGAACCGATCGTACCACCAGACTCGCGTAGGAAATGTGCTGGCATGACTATTTTCTTCTTCATCATATCAGCAAAGGCCAACATCATTCCGGAAGGATCTTCACCAAAAATCGTTTTTACGAATTCCCTATACGCAAGGTGGTGTCTCATCTCGTCACCTGCTATTATAGTGCACATTTTACCTAATAGGGCATTACCCTTTTTCTTGGCCATTTGCCCAACTCGTTTGTGCGAAATATTGGTCGCCAATTCCTGAAAAGAGGTGTAGACAAAGTTTTTGTAGGGATCTCTATCCGTTCCAATGTCAAAACCATCTGAAATCAGGTGCTGGGTAGTTATTTCAATTTCCCTCATATTTACCCTGCCGGACAAGTACAAGTATTTGTTAAGCACATCGCCATGCCTGTTCTCCTCACCGGTCCATGCACGTACCCATTTGGCCCATCCGTTGGTCTTAAAATCGCCATGTTGGTCTATACCTACTACATCCATTAACCAAGATTCATAGGTGGGCAATGCCTCTTCCGTAATAGTATCGGCAACCATGGTCACCCAAAAATCATATCCCAATTCCTTGGACTCCTCCCTAATCTCCCTCACTTTTTCCAAAAAACCATCATCCTCAGAGTCGGGCAAAAAATCACTGGGCTGCCAAATCTTTTCAATGGGTACAAGAAAAGAATCCATAAATCCAGCGACTTTGGGCTCCAATGCCTGCATTACTTCCAGTCTTATATTTTTTTCAACCATGTCCTGTTTTTTATCAAAGTTCGGTATTAATATAATGTTTTAGTATTAAAATCAAATTCATTTTTTAATTTCTACCCTTTTCGCCTGGATAATAACTATGCACTGGATCACTTTGCCAAAATTCCTTTGTATGGACATCCAATGCGGTCAAGGGTCCCTTGAAAGCTGCCCCAGTATCTATATTCCAGACGTTCGCGGCCTTCTGCGGTGTGGTCTTACCCATTCTGGTGACAGGCGTATGACCAATGAAAATTTCCTCATAGTGAACCAACCTTTGGGGATAGTGCTCATGGTTTTGGCTCAAGTTGGGATTCAGTGAAAGGGCGAGCTCCCAAAGCGTACGGTCCCAATAAAAGGACTTTGTAAAATATTCATGTTCAATCCCCTTTAAATGGGTGAAACCGGCATGAAGGAAGAGCTTATTATTGTCATCCAGGTGATAATTTTCCAAACTTTCGTAAAACGAAATATGTAATTGTTTGGTCTGGGCATCGGACTTGGCATAAGATTCCGCCGTTGCCTTGCCGCCGTGCTGGAACCAAGTAGGGTTGTCCCTTCCTTGCGTAAGCCATTCATAACAGAGTTCATCGTGATTGCCCCTTAAAAAAATACAGTTGTGCGAATCCCTTAACCGTATTAGATAATCTATGGTCTCCACCGCATCGCTCCATGCATCGATATAATCCCCTAAAAAAATCAAGGTGTCGTCCGGTGTGATCTTTGCCCTTATCATTAAATCCTTTAACGCCCTTAATCCCGAATGGATATCCCCTATAACAAGGGTTCTTTGTGATGTCATTTTGCAAAAATCGCAAATAGTCCAATTAACACAAGGATAAAGAGTACTAAAAAAAATATTTTCCAGAAAGAGTAGGGCCTTCTTCCACTTACCGTACCCGATTGCCCGTTGATATAAAAACTATATTCCTTCCCGGAATACCGGTAAGAACTAATGTATACGGGCAATAAAACGTGTTTAAAGGTTTCGTTGGAAAGTTTAATATCTGCATGTGCTATACGCTGTGTATCCCCGCCAATATCCCTTCTAATCCAATTATAGGCGATGTTTTTGGCTTCCTGAAAAGATCTGTGGTGTCCTTCCTTTAAGGAGACCGTATATTTTTCGGTCACAAATCCAGACAAATATTTGGTATTGAAAACGACCAGGTCCTTCAAGTTCCAAAAAGCCACTTTGGAGGGAATATCCTTGCTTTTTCGCTTTGAGGCATTAATCAATATATCGTCCACAAAACCATTTACGGCACCTGAAGCATATGTCCACCGGGTTTTTCTAACTTGGCGGGTTCTTTTCCCCTTATCACTATTGTAGGTCTGGGTTTCATAATAATAATCGCCTCTTTGTCCTTGGTAGGAGGCATAGAGGTTTGCATCAAAGGTCCAGTAAGGGACATATAATCCATGTAAACCTTCCGGGTCTAAGGCCGCCCTTTTAAGTTTGTTGGGGGCAAACCAAAGGTTTCCCACCCAGGACTTAAAAATGCTTCTTGCCTTTTTCGAATCCAATTGAAACGGTACAAGTGCGCCGGGCGTTATCCATCCCTCTACTTCTGCATCTTCCCGGATCAAGGGCTCACCGCAATAGACGCAATCCAACGATTTGTAGTTTTCTTCTACATGTTGGTTGGCCCCGCAGTTCTTGCAGTGTAGCAGTTCAATGGTCTCTGTATAGGCGTTCTCCCCAACAACGGTTAGATAATGGGCCAATTCCAGCTCCTCAAAACTGCTTTTGGATTGTTCTATGAATTCCTCGTAGCCACAATATTCACAGATAAGCTGATGTGATCCTGGCTTAAATTTTAGTTCCGCACCACAATTGGCACATGCCTTTTTGAGTTCTGACTGTTGAATGTCTTCCATAGCAATCGTATCCCTTATTCATGTAAGTGAAATTGGCAGCTGTTTTTATTGGGGAATTAGGCCGATGGCAATGGAGGTGGTGTGTTACCACCTAAAAATGACTTAAGTTCATCGATTTCCTTAAGCGATGTCCAATTTTCCATACCCTGCTTCCAAATCAAGGTGTCCCTATTGATGGTCCTACTGGCAAATAACTCCTTCAACCTATCGTAATTGACAGGCCCTGCCTGTTGCCCGTTCACTGCGTAAAAATAGGTTGTCTGGGCAGGAATTGGCGGAGGACCTGATGGGGCTTGTTGCGGCTGATTTCCAAAGGGCTGTCCCATGGGCTGACCCATCATACTGCCCATTTGTTGCGCCAACACAAAGCCCATTCCCATGCCCATTCCGGCACCTGCGGTCCCACCTTCATTTTTAGCGGCGGCTTCCATGGCTTTGGCGGCCTTAAATTGGGAAAGTTTGGTCATGTCCAATTTATCCAAACGGCTGTATTCGAAAATTTCCTTTTTCAAGTCTTCCGGCATGGAGACGTTCTCAATATAAAATCGCTCCAATTCGATTCCAACCCTATTGAATTCAGGTTGCATCACCTCCTGACAGGTTTCAGATAATTCACTTGTATTGGCCGCATATAATTCTATGGGAAGATTGGCCTCCCCTACCGTATCGGTAAATCTGGTTACTATCAAACTTTTTAAGTGTTCGTTCACCTCATAATTGGTAAAGTTACCGTCTGTACCCACTACGTCCACCACAAATTTCCCGGGATCGTTTATCCTAAAGCTGTACGTTCCAAAGGCCCTTATTTCCACTAGGCCAAATCGATCGTCACTGAGCATAAAAGGATTTTTGGTGCCCCATTTTTCATCGGTGAACAAACGGGTATTTACAAAATATACCTCGGCCTTGAACGGGCTGTCAAAGCCATATTTCCATCCTTTAAGCGTGGTTAATATGGGCAGGTTTTTGGTATTCAATGTATACGTGCCGGGGGTAAATACATCGGCCAATTGGCCTTCATTTACAAACACAGCGTGCTGCCCCTCACGAACGATCAACTGCGCATTGTTCTTTATTTCGTTTTGATACCTTTCAAATCTGTGGACAATAGTATCATTACTGGTGTCCAACCATTCTACAATATCTATGAACTCATGGCTCAGTTTCTTTTTTATCTCATCGAATAGTCCCATTTCCTTTGTTTTTAATTGCTCTAAAAAGGTAGGGATTTAATGGAATACCCACAAAAAAATAGTAGGCCACAAAGGAGGCCACAATCCTAAAAATAGTCTGGTTGGCCCAAAGCTCAAACCTCCAATAATCAATTATTCTCAACAAAATTTACTTGAAGCTATTTTTTCTGATTACCTTAGAAATCCGAATTTTCTAACCAGTATGACCAAATGATGCCATAGAAGTCGCAAACACTTGCAAGGCCGATCATTAAAAAAGGTCCTCGGATTGAAAAAAACAATGTTATGTCCAATGAGGCACATCAATACAATTAATAGATGAAGAAAGTATTCTGCATAGGTGAACTGCTTATAGATTTCGTGGCCGAAAACCAGGGTAAAAACTTATCCGTTGCCAAAGAGTTTACCAAAAAGGCCGGGGGTGCCCCTGCCAACGTTGCCTGTGCCATAAGTAAATTGGAAGGCAAAAGTATATTTGTGGGCTGCGTAGGCGACGATCCTTTCGGGAATTTTTTACTGAATATTCTTGAAGAGAACAATGTGGATACTTCAATGGCCCAGAAATCCGAAGTATTTACCACCTTGGCGTTTGTTTCCATTGACGACGATGGGGAACGGGATTTTGTTTTTAGCCGAGGTGCGGACAAGGAATTAAAATATGACTCATCCCTTAAAAAGGATTTTAAGAACAACATGGTTCATTTTGGGGCGGCAACAGCCATGCTTGGGGGTAATTTGGAGGAAGCCTACAATAGGTACTTTTTTGATGCCCTCACCCAGGACTCCTTCATAAGTTTTGATCCTAATTACAGGGAGGACCTCTGGAAACACAAAGAGGAAGCCTTTATCAAGAAATGCATGCCCTTTATTCAAAAATCCCATCTGGGTAAATTCAGCCTTGAAGAGGCCCAGCTATTATCCGGAAAAAAAGATATGGACGAAGCTTGCTCCTTTCTCCATGAAACCGGGGTTGTCATCATCGTGGTAACATTGGGTAAGGAAGGTACCCTGTTGAGTACAAAACAGTTCAGAAAAACCATACCAAGTATTGAGGTATCACCAGTGGATACTACGGGTGCGGGAGACGCATTTATTGGGTGTATGTTAAAACAGATTGCGGAGCATGACAATCTGGAAACTTTATTGGAAAGTGAAACTGAACTTTCCCAAATAGTTTCCAAGGCCAATAAGGCGGGTGCCATTACCACTACAAATTTTGGAGCCATAGAGTCGTTACCCACCCGAAAACAATTAGATTTCTAGCATGAACCAAGCTGCCTTACACCAATTACTGGCCTCCAAAAACATACTTGGAAAGGCCAAAAAAACACCCACAGAGTTATTTCAACAAAGATTTCATACAAATCTTACGTACATCAAAGATTTGTTTTTTATGCTGTACCCAGAGGTGGATACCGTTTACTTTTCAAAGAAACTTCCTGCAAAATTGGAGTTGCTTTTTAAGGAACGTCCCTCTGAATTAAAAAAACAGGACTTGGATAGGTTACAGGAAGGTAACTGGTACCAAAGCGAGAAACTGGTAGGCATGCAGTTATATGTTGATCGGTTTAGCCAAGATTTAAAAGGTTTACAGAAGAAACTGTCCTACTTTGAGGATTTAGGGGTCAACTTTCTTCATTTAATGCCCATAACCACAAGGCCCAAGGGAGAGAACGACGGGGGGTATGCCGTTAATAGCTATCACGAAATAGACCCCAGGTATGGCTCCAGGGACGACTTTACGGAACTCTCAAAAAAAGCACGTGAAAATAACATCATCCTAATGTTGGATTTTGTGGTCAACCATACTTCGGATGAGTTCGAATGGGCAAAAAAAGCAAAAAAGGGGGATAAAAAATATCAGGACTACTATTACACCTTTGACGACCGTACCATTCCGGACGAATATGAAAAGACCCTGCCCGAAATTTTCCCTGAATCGGCACCCGGCAACTTTACCTATATACCAGAGATGGAGAAATGGGTCATGACCGTTTTCAATAATTACCAGTGGGACCTTAACTACAGAAACCCTGAGGTTTTCTTGGAAATGTTGGGGAATCTAATGGCCCTGGCAAACATGGGAGTTGATGTCATTCGATTTGATGCGCTCGCTTTTTTGTGGAAAAAACTAGGGACCATCTCCCAAAACCTGCCCGAAGCACACACGTTGATTTCCCTGTTTCGGATGTGCCTACAGGTTATAGCTCCCGGCGTTGTTCTCTTGGCCGAGGCCATTGTGGCACCTCGAAATATCTTAAAATATTTTGGGGAAAACCAGTTTGAGGGAAACGAGTGCGAAATAGCCTATAACGCATCCTTAATGGCGCTCCTTTGGAACTCCATCGCCACCAAGAAAAGTTCCCTGATGATCCGAAGCCTAAAAGGAGTGCCTAACAAGCCCATTGATAGTACTTGGATCAATTATATCCGTTGCCATGATGACATAGGATTGGGGTATGACGATGATTTTGTTAGAGAAATGGGTTGGGAACCGTTTCCTCATAAACAGTTCATTCTAAATTATTACTGTGGCCGCTTGGAATGGTCCCCGGCAAAAGGACTGATGTTCATGTACAATCCAAAAAATGGTGATGGGCGAATTACGGGAAGTGCCGCCTCGTTATTAGGTCTGGAATCCGCTATTGAACAAGGGAATAAGATTAGTATTTCCTATGCCTTGGACAAAATTATTATGATGCACGGCATCATTCTATCTTTTGGAGGGATTCCCCTTATTTATGCAGGAGATGAAATAGCCACATTGAACGATTATTCATTTTTGGAAGACGAAAAACATAAAAATGATAGCCGTTGGGTGAACAGGCCCAAACAAAATTGGGAGGTCGTGAAAAATCTTGATTCTTCCAAAGGGCCGGCCAGCATTATATTCCAGGCTTTGAAAAAAATGATTGCCATACGTAAGGAACAGGAAGTCTTTGCAGACCAAAACAATACGTTCATCCATGAAAGCCCTAACCCCCATATTTTTGTTTTTGAACGTAAAATGGGTGAAAAATCACTTTGGGTCTTTTCTAATTTTGATGAGGTTTCACAATCCTTGGATGTTTCCTGGTTGCTGTCCAAAGGCATACTGCCAGGTGAGGCTTCCGTAGACCTTCTTTCAAAAAAAACCTTGGAATTAAACGGAAATAAGGACTTTTATATTAAACCTTTTGGCCACCACTGGATAACGAACATTTAACTGTATTTCACCTTTCTAATAATTCTTAATGCTTCCTTTAAGGAGGTATAGGTTATAGGGTATTTGTTTTTCACCAAGTTTTTGGCCAAGTCCATTTGGTCACGGGCCTCCTCAAAACCGTTCAAATAACATATTAGGAAGGTATCGGCCAAATAATTCAAATCATCCATTTCCACAGGACTCAGTACCATATCATTTTTGATTTTGGAAACCAAGGACTTACTGCTGTTATATACGTGGAACAATGTCTTTTTATCGTATTGGGGCGGTTCAAACAGTAATTTTGACTCCATTTTATACGTTCCATTATCATTGAAGCGGATCACCACTTTTTCCAAGGGATAATATTTTTGCTTAGATCCCAAACCAAGGTGCACATATTCCATGGTGGAGAATGAATTGTCATCATATTCAATGGTGACCTCATCCAAATCGGAATAAAATAGTTTTACCTGCTCGTTGATCAATTCTATATCTACCCGGTAGTAGTAGGTCTGCCCTTTAACAACTTTTATATTTCCAGCCCAACAAACAACAAACTGTTCCTTGAAAACCTTATAATTACTTTCAAGGTCTTTATGCCTGTTGTTCAAAAAGTCGATTACTCCGTCCAAGGTCAGTTCAATGTTGTTCCTGGCATGTTGTTCTATAGTGGCGACCGTACTGGAATTTATATCCTTCAGCTCTACCCCATAGGCCTTTGGCAAGCTAATGCTACCTTCTCTAAAAAAAACCGAACCCCCATAATACTTCCATATATTCTTACGCAGGGCGCATACCTTACCAATGGATCTAATGGTGACCAAACCAACTACCTTTCCCTCCTTTAAATGGGGAAAGGGGATATTCTCATAGGAAATAATGGGTGGATTATCTAGATAGGCGTTTACGAGATTCTGGATTTTGCTGTCATCGAAAAAATCCACGCCCACAATCGTGTTGTCCTCGTCCTCAACGCCCACCACAATGAAGGAATTATTTTTGGGGTTGCTATTGGCCAAGGCACAAACATGTTTTAGGAATTTGGCCTTACCTTCCTTTTCTCCAATGGCTATAAAACGCTTTTTGTCGTAAAAACTATTTTCATCGTTATGGGCAAGCAAGTTTTTAACAAGTAGGCGTTTATTGATCATACTCTTTTGTTGACTATGGTGGAGGATGCCTGGGCGGTGGGCATTACTATAAGGTCCGCAATATTGACGTGATAGGGCCTTGTTACTACAAAGTAAATAATATCTGCAATATCCTCTGGTTTTAAAGGTTGGTATCCTTTGTATACATTGTCCGCACGCTCTTCATCACCTTTGAACCTTACATTACTGAATTCAGTTTCCACCAGACCTGGATTTATGGCCCCTACCCGTATTCCGTATTGGTTCAAATCGATACGCATACCTTGGTTTATGGCATCTACGGCATATTTACTCGCGCAATAGACATTTCCCTTGGGATAGACTTCCTTACCTGCCGTAGAACCAATATTGATAATATGACCGTTTTTTCTTTCTATCATTTGTGGTAAAATGGTTTTGGAAACGTACAATAGACCTTTAACATTGATATCTATCATAGCGTCCCAATCATCCATAGAGCCTTCATTTATTGGGTCAAAACCATGGGCGTTACCCGCATTGTTTATAAGGATGTCTATTTTTGAAAAAGCATTTGGTAAGGACTGTATAGCTTTCTGAACGGCTTCCTTATCCCTAACATCAAAACAAAGGGTATGTACACCCACCTTTTTCCCAAATGTTTCCTTAAGTGCTTTCAATCGACTTTCCCGCCTTCCGCATAGGATAAGATCAATACCATTATTTGCGAAATGCTCTGCCGTTGCCTTTCCAATGCCACTGGTCGCTCCAGTAATAAATGCAGTTTTTCCCATTTTAAAATCTTTAATTATGCAACTTCGTTACCATAACTAGCCTCCAATAAAAGAAACCAATCTTCCAATTCCATGTGAATCTTCAATGCTGCTTTGGCCAAGGCGATCCTTTCTGGCGTGACGGTACCCACTACCGGAAATATTTTTGCAGGATGCCTTAAAACCCAGGCAAGCAATAACTGGTCTGCCGTGGCACCATACTTTGGCACCAATTGATCAAGTATTCTTTGGATACGCTTGGTCTGGTCAGAAGATTTTCTAAAATAGGTTCCCAAAGGACTCCATGCCATGGCCATCCGTCCATTAATGACACAATCATCAAGGGTTCCGTTTTCCATAACCTCGTTATTGGTCAGGGAACATTCTACTTGGTTTCCTTCGACCTTTATGGTAGTTTCCAACAATTTAATCTGTGAAGGAGTAAAGTTTGAGACGCCAAATTGCTTGATTTTTCCTTCTTGTTTCAATTTTGAAATAGCTTCATAAATTTCACCAGCATCCATCAAAGGGCTAGGTCTATGCAACAATAGAAGATCTAAATAATCCGTCCTTAATTTTTGCAATGATTGTTCCACGGACCAAATAATATATCTGCTATTATAGTCGTAATGCTTTACTGTATTTTCCCTGGACGCTACCTTAAACTGTATACCACATTTACTTATAAATTGAACTTTTTCCCTTTTGATGGCACTTTTTTGAAAAGCGGTGCCAAATTCGGTTTCGGTGGTATAATCCCCATAGATATCCGCATGGTCAAAAGTAGTAATTCCAAGGTCCATGCAATGCTTCATCAAGCGCACCATTTCATCTGTTGAAAGTTTTTTCCCCCATTTTCCCCAGGTCATGGTACCAGCAATAATTTTAGAATATTCCGAAGCGTTTTTCATAAAGAAGTTAAATTAAAAAGAAATACCATAAATACTTCACAAAAATAAGGCCTTCTGGTATTTTTTAACCAATCGTTAACAGCTACTCAACCAATTAATTTTCAATTTGCACAACTGTTAAATTTTTAGCTAAATTTCGCGAAATAGTATCTGATACATGGAAGAAAATACAACTGTAGACATAAGTGCGGTCAATGAGAAAATAGCACAGGAAAGCGCATTTATAGATTTACTTGTTCTGGAAATGAATAAAGTCATTGTAGGACAGAAACACATGGTGGAGCGATTGTTGATAGGACTTCTGGGCCAGGGGCATATCCTTTTGGAAGGTGTTCCCGGTTTGGCAAAGACTTTGGCCATCAACACGTTGGCAAAGGCCGTAAAAGGAAGTTTTAGCCGAATACAGTTCACCCCGGACCTACTTCCAGCCGATGTTGTGGGAACGCTCATTTACAATATAAAAGAGAACGATTTTTCCATAAAGAAGGGACCCATTTTTGCAAATTTTGTCCTTGCTGACGAAATCAATAGGGCTCCGGCGAAAGTTCAGTCTGCCCTACTGGAGGCCATGCAGGAAAAACAGGTTACCATTGGGGACGAAACCTTTGTACTTGATAAGCCCTTTTTGGTAATGGCCACCCAAAACCCTGTAGAACAAGAAGGTACCTATCCTTTGCCAGAAGCACAGGTAGACCGTTTTATGTTAAAAACGGTGATCGACTATCCCAAAATGAACGAGGAACAGTTGATTATGCGCCAAAACCTTTTGGGAGGATTCGAGAACGTGAAGCCCGTAATTTCCGTAAATCAGATTTTGAGTGCCCAAAAGGCGGTTAGGGAAGTCTACATGGACGAAAAAATTGAAAAATATATCCTTGACATCATTTTTGCCACCCGATATCCTGAAAAATACAATCTTGAAAAACTGAAGCCCCTTATCAGCTTTGGAGCCTCACCAAGGGGCAGTATCAATTTAGGGATAGCGGCAAAATGCTATGCATTTATCAAAAGAAGGGGCTATGTTGTTCCAGAGGATGTTAGGGCCGTTGTCCATGATGTTCTAAGACATAGAATAGGGATCACCTATGAGGCGGAAGCCGAAAACATTACTTCTGAGGAAATCATCAACAAAATCGTAAACGAGATAGAAGTACCCTAAAAGTGGGCGGTTGGCGGATGCAGTTGGCAGTACACCTCTTGTGTTCCCTACTGAATACTGCTTGCTGAAAACTGTTTACTAAACCAAATGGATACCAAAGAACTACTCAAAAAAGTCCGTAAGATTGAAATTAAGACACGTCGTCTCTCCGACCATATTTTTGGTGGGGAGTACCATTCTACGTTCAAGGGAAGGGGTATGACCTTCAGTGAGGTAAGGCAGTATCAATTTGGGGACGATGTACGAAGTATTGATTGGAACGTAACCGCACGCTACAACGAGCCGTACGTAAAGGTTTTTGAGGAGGAAAGGGAACTGACCATGATGCTCATGGTGGATGTGAGCGGTTCGGAATTTTTCGGCACAAAAAATCAGTTCAAGAACGAAATTGTTACGGAAATATCGGCCACGTTGGCCTTTAGTGCCTTACAAAATAACGATAAGGTGGGGGTCCTTTTGTTTTCGGACGAGGTGGAACTTTTCATCCCGCCAAAAAAGGGAAAGACCCATGTTCTGAGGATTATTCGTGAATTATTAGAGTTTACACCCAAAAGCAATAAAACGGATATCGGAGAAGCCCTGAAGTACCTCACCAATGTGATGAAGAAAAAGGCCATCGTTTTCGTACTATCAGATTTCATAGCGGAAGACTACGAAAAGACCCTAAAAATTACGGGAAACAAACATGATGTCACCGGAATACGAGTATATGACGAGCGGGAAGTAGAAATCCCAAACCTAGGCGTGGTCCAGATGATGGATGCGGAGACAGGTGCGGTACAGCTGATCAATACCCAGTCTAAAAAAGTCCGTAATGCTTATGCCGAGTACTATACAGAGCGTGTGAATTATTTCAAGGAGACCTTTACCAAGGCGGGCTGTGGGGTTTTGGATTGCAGGGTGGATGAAAGCTATGTAAAAAAGCTGTTAGGTTACTTTAAAAGAAGGGGTTGATAAAAATGCGAAAGATTAGGACCAAATATTGTTCGATATCGCGAATAGCAAGATTCGTGATATTGCCGTGTCTTCTTTTTACCATTTCGACCGTAATTGCCCAAGAAAATCCAAATATCAGAACGTCCGTAGACACTACGTACATTAAAATTGGGGAACAGGTGCAATGGAAAGTATCCGTGGAGGTGGATTCTACGGATCAGGTCATATTTCCGGAAGGTCAGACCTTTTCACCTTTGGAGACCGTTGAGGCGTTCGCCACGGATACCACCCGTAAAAAAGACAGGCTAACACTCGAAAAAATATATGCCCTTACCCAATTTGATTCAGGGTCCTATAAACTACCCGCCCAACGCATTGAAATCAATGGCATAGGGTATTTTACGGATAGCATGTTGGTCAATGTGGAAACTGTTCCAGTGGATACCATAGCCCAAAAAATGTACGACATAAAACCCCTGATCAATGTAGAGAAAAGCTACATAGATTGGTGGAAATATTTGGTAATCGGGCTATTGGCTTTATTGATTCTTGGAGGCCTTTTTTATTGGTTCTTTATCCGAAAAAAGCCCCTTACCCAAGAAGAAAAAGAAGCCTTGTTGCCCCCCTACGATAGAGCGCTATTAGAATTGAAAAGACTTGAGAACTCCAAGTATTTGATTCAGGACGAATTCAAGGAATATTATTCGGAATTGACCACGATCGTACGTGCCTATTTGGAAGAGGAAGCAAACGTAGCCGCCTTGGAAAGTACTACGGGACAATTGATAGAACGATTGGAGCTCCTGAGCGATTCCGGGGAGTTACAATTGGACAAGGATACGATCCAACAATTTAAGAACATACTACAGACCGCAGATTTGGTGAAATTCGCCAGAACAAAACCTTCGTTGTCCGTGGCGGAACAGGACCGTAAATTGGTGGAACAAATTGTGGTCAAGACCCATGAAGCAATCCCGGAACCCACGGAAGAAGAGTTGATGCAACAAGCGGAGTATCTGGAAGAGTTGAGCCGAAGAAAACAAAAAAGGAAATTGATCATTGGACTATCTACATTGGCCGGAGTCATTGTTCTTGGAGTGTTAATTGCAGGGTTTAAATTTGGGTTTACCTACTTGAAGGATACGGTCCTTGGCCACCCCACAAAGGAATTGTTGGAAGGAGAATGGATTTCAAGTTCATATGGATTTCCTCCCATCCTTCTGGAAACCCCAAAAGTATTGGTACGGCAAGAAGTGAAACTACCACCGGAGGCAAAGGCCAATATTCAAGACATTCAGGCCTTTGCGTACCATAGCCCCATAGGACTTTTTACGGTTGGGACGACTTCCTTGACCATGAACCCAGAAATGGAAGCTCCCTTTGAACAGACCATTGAACAGATAATAAAGGGGTTTGAGGGACAGGGAACAAAGAATATCATTACAAAGCAAGAGGAATTCACTACCGTTAGTGGTGTAAAAGGCATTAAAGTATATGGTTCTGGGAATTTTCCAGTTCCAAATTCCAAAGAACTGGTTAAAGGTAAGTACGCCGTGCTTCTCTTTGGGGGTAAGGGTTTTCAACAAAACGTAATCCTCACTTGGTTGGACGACGATACCTATGCGCAAGACATTGTTGATAGGATTCTTTCCAGTGTGGAGGTAAAAACGGACGTTTAAATGTTAAATAATATATCATTCGCAAATCCAGATTTCTTTTGGCTGTTTTTATTACTGCCCTTAGCGATAGCATGGTATATCTTTAAACGCAAGGAGGAAACGGCAGCACTGAAAATAGCGACGGTAAAAAGCTTCAAACATAAAAGTTTCCTTCCAAAGTTAAAACCAGGGCTTTTTCTCCTAAGGCTTTTGGCATTAAGTGCCATAATTGTCGCCATGGCCAGGCCCCAAACAGAGGATATCTCTACCCGCACCAAAACCACAAGGGGTATCGATATCGTAATGGCCATCGATGTTTCCTCAAGTATGTTGGCAAGGGATTTAAAACCAAATCGCCTAGCGGCCCTTAAGGAAGTAGCCGCTGATTTTATAAAGAAAAGACCCAATGACCGTATTGGTTTGGTGGCCTATGCAGGTGAAGGTTATACAAAAACTCCAATAACTACAGATAAAAACATCGTTCTAAACTCCTTGCAGGAAATAACTTATGGTCAACTTGAGGATGGAACCGCCATTGGTATGGGACTTTCCATATCAGTGAATAGACTAAAGGAAAGCAAGGCCAAAAGTAAAATCATCATTCTACTCACCGATGGGGTAAACAACTCTGGTTTCATTGAACCACAGACCGCAGCGGACCTGGCCGTGGAATACGATATTAAAACCTATACAATAGGATTGGGAACCAATGGTAATGCCCTATCACCAGTCGCATATAATGCTGATGGGTCTTACAGATATGGCATGCGCCAAGTGGAAATTGACGAAGAGCTTTTGAAAAACATTGCCAATGTGACCGGTGGAAAATACTTTAGGGCGACGGATAATGAGACCCTCGAGGAAATCTACGATGAGATCAATAAACTGGAAAAAACGGATATCGAGGAATTCAAATATTACCGATATGAGGAGAAGTTTAGACCTTGGGTGCTACTTGCAGGAGCCCTACTCCTTTTGGAATGGATTTTGAGAAATACACTATTTAGAAGTTTTATATAGCAAATGATTCAGTTAGACGAGAAAATATACTTTTATCTATTGTTCATCATACCGGTGATCATTGTCTTATTCATGTTGCTCTTGATTTGGAAAAAAAGGACTCAAAAAAAGTTTGCTGATTCGGTTTTGCTCAAGCGATTGACACCAACAAGGTCATATTATAAAGGTAGCCTCAAACTCATTTTCTTTCTTTTGGGGCTGTCTGCCTTGATTATCGGACTTGTAAATCCCAAAGTAGGCACTAAATTGGAAACTGTAAAAAGGGAGGGTGTGGATATCGTTTTTGCCGTGGACGTTTCCAAGAGTATGTTGGCAGAGGACATTGCTCCCAACCGTTTGGAGAAGGCAAAACGATTGGTTTCAGAAATCATCAATCAATTGGCAAGTGACAGAATTGGCATTATCGCATATGCGGGCCAGGCCTTTCCCCAACTGCCGATCACAACGGATTATGGAGCCGCCAAAATGTTCCTTCAAAATATGAACACGGACATGCTCACATCGCAAGGAACGGCTATCAATGAGGCGATAGAGCTGGCCACCACCTTCTACGATGACGAGGAACAGACCAATAGGGTATTGTTTATAATTTCTGATGGGGAGGACCATTCTGAAGATTCAACAATGAGTGCCGTAGAGAAAGCCGTTGAGGAAGGGATTACCATTTATACCATTGGTGTAGGGTCTGCAAAGGGATCCGTAATCCCCATCAAAAGAAATGGTATTATGGAATCCTTAAAGAAGGATGCACAAGGTCTTGTGGTCATCACCAAACTGAATGAGGAAGTATTGACAGATATATCCAAAGAGGGCAACGGAGATTATATTGATGGTTCCAATACGGATGCTGCCGTGGATTTCATCAAGGAAGAACTATTGCAAATGGATAAAAAAGAGTTCGAAGCCAAACAATTCGCGGAATACAAAGATCAATTCCAATGGTTTCTAGGGGCCGGATTATTGTTCCTGTTTTTGGAAATTTTTATCTTGGACCGCAAGACAAAATGGTTGAAGAAACTCAATTTGTTTAACGAAAAACATCCGGAATAAAATGAGAAAATTAATCTATACATTTTTGCTCCTTTTCATTTCCGTTTCCGTTTTTTCACAGGAAGAGGATGCAAAGGAAAAGGAGAGGGCCTTGAGGACCTCTACCAACCTCACATGGGATGGAAATAAGAATTTATCCGAAAATAATTTTTTACAAGCGGAAGTAGACTACAGGAAGGCCATTTCAAAAAGTCCTGAAAATGCAGCGGCACCCTACAATCTTGGAACCGCCTATTATAATAATGAGACCTATAGTGAGGCATTTGGAAGATTTAAGGAGGCGGGAGAAGTCGCTACGTCCAAAAAGGATAAGCACAAAGCCTATCATAATATGGGCAATGTATTCATGAAACGAAAGGACTACCCAAAAGCAGTGGAAGCCTACAAAGAAGCACTTAGAAACGACCCCACTGATGATGAGACCCGATACAACCTAGCCCTAGCAAAGGAAATGCAAAAAAAGGAAGAGGAGGAAAACAAGGACAAGAACGACGACAATAAAGATCAACAGGACCAAGAGGATAAAAAGGACCAGGACCAAAATAAGGACGGGGACAATAAAGAGGACCAAAACCAGGATAACAAAGATCAGGGCGAAAATGGTAACGAAGGTGACAAGGGCGACGAACAGAAGGATGAGAACAAAGAAGGAGATGGAGACCAAAAAGAGGAGCAGAACAAGAAACCTGAACAAGGCGACCAACCCCAGGACCAACCGCAACGAAAACCTAATCAGCTCTCCAAACAACAAGTAGAAAATCTACTCAGGGCCATGCAGAACGCTGAAAAGCAGGTTCAGGAGAAAATAGATGCCAAAAAGGTAAAAGGGGCAAAAGTGAAAAACGAAAAGGATTGGTAGGCAGAAAACGATGATCAAAAAGTTAATTTTATGGGTTCCCTTATACTTTTTCTCCCTTTTAATTTGGGGGCAGGAAGAAGATGCCATTACCTTTGAAATACAGTTGAGCAAACCAAAACTTGGCCTAAACGAACGTCTTCGGGTCGACTTTACGATGAACAAGGACGGGGATAATTTCAATCCCCCCGACTTCAACGGGTTTCGAGTCTTAATGGGGCCCTCACAGTCCATCAGTTCATCCTGGATCAATGGCGTTAGGAGCTATTCCAAGACCTATTCCTACACCTTGGCCCCAACGGCAAAGGGTAAGTTTACCATAGCACAGGCGACAATCGTTATAGGGGGAAAAACCTATAAATCGTTGCCAAAGGAAGTAGAAGTCACCGCTGCGGTTGATAAACCCAGTGATCAAATGACCGCAGATGACGTTGCCGACGAAAATCTACATCTAGTGGCCGAGGTTTCCAAAACAAATCCATATCTAAATGAAGCCATCAGTGTTGTATATAAACTCTATGTTAGTCCCAATATAAGTGTTTCCAATTACCAGCCACTTGACAATCCAACCTACAATAACTTTTGGAGCCAGGACATTAAAGTCTCAAGGTTAACGGCACAAAACGGTACCTATCAAGGCAAACCTTACAGGTATGTTGTTTTGAAAAGGGTCGTACTATATCCCCAAAAAGTAGGGAAACTGGAAATTGAACCATTGTCACTGGATGTAACTGTGGATGTTCCCACAAGTAGAAGGGACTTTTTTGGGGGTAGGATCTATTCCCAAACCAATAAAACGGTATCTGCAGGAAACAGGGTCATTAATGTAAAAAGTCTTCCGGCTGCCAATCAACCTGCAAATTTTACCGGTGCCGTTGGTGAATTCGATTTTTCTGTAAGTACCTCCAAAACGGACCTTAATGCCACAGAATCACTACAGGCCACCGTGGAAGTTAATGGCAAGGGAAATTTAAAATTGTTCAAGCTTCCAGAACCGGAACTTCCCAGCTCATTGGAGGTCTACGAGCCTGAGTTTACTGAGGACGTACGAACCAACCTAAGCGGAATGCAGGGAAAAGTGAGCAATAGCTACACGATTGTTCCCTCGTTTAGGGGCAAATATCCAATTCCCGCAATCGCTTTTAGCTTTTTTAATCCAAAAACTGAAAGATATGAGACCCTCAATTCAGACGAAATCATAATCAATGTCCTTGAAGGCCCCAATAGTGGTGGAAACTTATCAAATACGGCAATAGGACAACCCAATAAACAACAGGTGGTTACAACCGGTAATCAATTTAATTTCATAAAACTAACTCCCAATCTCTCCAAGATAGGCACTTCCCATTTTTTTGGATCTACCAATTATTATTTATGGCTTCTAGGTCCATTACTATTAATTCCGTTAGCAATCATTTTTAGAAAGAAAAGGGATGCGATTGCCCAGGACATCGTTGGCAACAAGGTAAAACGTGCCAATAAATTGGCACGAAAATATCTCTCTGCCGCAAGAAAGGAACTTGGAAACAAGGATGCTTTCTATATTGCATTGGAAAGGGCCCTGCACAATTACCTCAAAGCAAGATTAAAAATAGAGACCTCTGAATTCAGCAAGGACAAAATTTCTGAATTATTGTCCAAAAAGGGAATAGAACAAACTACGATAACAGAGTTTATTGGATTACTGCAAAATTGTGAAGTGGCAAGATATAGCCCTTTTTCGGATGTAGAAATGCAAAGGGACTATGACAAAGCAAGTGAAGTAATATCATTAATGGATAAACAATTGTAGATATGCCAAAGAAAGTTTCCATACTGATTGGTCTTCTCTTGGGGTTCTTTGGAAATGCCCAAAATGAAGCTTTGTTCGATCAGGCTACCCAAGCCTATAATAACGGTGACTATAAAAAAGCCATTGAAGACTATGAAAGTATATTGAACAACGGCCAGCACTCTGCCGCTTTGTATTATAATCTTGGAAACGCCTATTATAAGTTAAACGAAATACCCGAGAGTATCTATTTTTATGAGAAATCGCTTTTGTTAAATCCGGAAGACAAAGAGGTGAGGACCAACTTGGCCTATGCCCAAAATATGACCTTGGACGCTATTGATACCCTACCACAAACAGGACTTTCAAGAATTTATAAAAGTATCACATCCAAATTGACTTTCGACCAATGGGCCTACGCCAGTATAATTTGTATGGTCCTATTCGTTCTTTTGTACATTGCCTTTTATTACAATCGATATTCCACAAAAAAGAGGTTTGCCTTTATTGGAAGTTTGTTGGCTCTTTTTCTTTGCATCGTTTTCATTGTCTTCGCTTCGGTAGAATTCAGCTCATTTCAATTGGATAATCCTGCCATAATTTTCGCCGACGAAGTAAACGTTAGTTCCGAGCCCAATGAATCGAGTGAAGATATATTTACCTTGCATTCGGGTACAAAAGTAAATGTACTTGACAGTCTGAACAACTACAGAAAAATAAGGCTAACGGATGGCAAAACAGGCTGGATGCTTGCGAACGACCTCAAAATTCTAAAAGATTTTTAGTTTCATTTATTCAGGTAAATGCCGCCTTAGCTTTATATTGCTTATATTAGTGATTAGCAAATTTTGAAATTTGAAAACGATTCTTATCCATTTTTTTTCTTTTTCATTGCTCGTTGCTGTTCTTGCTCCTACTATTAATACAATGTTAGAGCTAAACAAAGACAGACAATGGGTAATGGATTTAAATGAAGAAGAGGAAAAAAGCGAGGAAAAGACAAGTAAAATATCAGAAACCGATTTTTTTGAAAACACTGACCACAGGGATTCCATAGTCTTTAGTCAAAATAATGCGCTAGTTTTTTTTTCCAAAAGGAGCGAATCCATACCATCAAATAACCTAGAGGTATCTCTGCCTCCCCCAAAAATTCTAGGTTAATCTTTCGCAAAAACAACAACCCTATAACCTAACCTGTCCTTCCAAATGGATTGACATAAATAATTCAAAAACATGTTTAAACATTTAAAGAGCGATCTTCCAGCAAGTGTCGTTGTATTCTTTGTAGCCCTTCCGCTGTGCTTGGGTATTGCTTTAGCTAGTGGGGCTCCATTATTTTCAGGCCTAATAGCAGGTATCGTTGGTGGTATTGTTGTTGGTGGGTTAAGCGGTTCCAATATAGGTGTTAGTGGTCCAGCAGCTGGTTTGGCGGCCATTGTTTTAACAGCAATTGGCGCCTTGGGCGGATACCAAAATTTTCTTGTTGCCGTGGTTATTGGCGGAGTTATACAGTTAGTCTTTGGTATTCTAAAAGCTGGAGTCATTGGTTACTATTTTCCATCATCCGTGATTAAAGGAATGTTGACCGGTATTGGTATCATTATCATTTTAAAGCAAATACCCCATTTCTTTGGGTATGACCCAGACCCTGAGGGAGATTGGGCTTTTTTTCAAGTAGATGGCGAGAATACTTTCTCGGAAATCTTGAACACCGTAAATAATATTAGCCCCGGTGCATCCCTTATAGCAATTGTCGGATTGGCCATTTTAATACTATGGGACAGGGTATTAACAAAAAAAGCCAAAATTTTCCAACTGATTCAGGGACCTGTAGTTGCTGTTGCCATTGGAATAATTTACTCTGTGCTAACTGCAGATCATGAAGTACTTGGTATATCAAAAGAGCATTTAGTAAGCGTTCCCGTACCGGAGGATGCGGCTTCATTTTTTGGACAGTTCAGTTTTCCTAACTTTTCCGCCATTTCAAATCCACAGGTTTGGGTAACAGGTTTTACCATTGCACTAGTCGCCAGTTTGGAAACCTTACTCTGTGTAGAAGCTACAGATAAATTGGACCCACATAAGAACGTAACACCAACCAATAGGGAATTATTGGCTCAGGGTACTGGCAATATTATATCGGGTATGATCGGTGGGTTACCTATAACACAGGTTATCGTAAGGAGTTCGGCCAATATACAATCCGGGGGAAGAACCAAGCTCTCTGCCATCATCCACGGTTTCTTCCTATTATTTTCAATAATATTGATTCCCACGTTGTTGAACATGATTCCCCTCTCTGTACTAGCGGCCATTTTATTCATTGTAGGCTACAAATTGGCCAAACCGGCCCTATTTAAAAAAATGTATGATCTGGGATGGAAACAGTCAATTCCCTTTTTCGTGACCGTGATAGGAATCGTGTTTACGGATTTATTGATAGGAATTGGTCTAGGGCTAGGTGTTGGCATTATTGTCATCCTGTTGAAAAGTTATCAAAATTCCCATTTTTTACATATCGAGGAAAACAAAGGAGGACAGGACAAAGTGAAAATGACGCTCGCCGAGGAAGTTACCTTTTTCAATAAAGGGGCCATATTAAAAGAACTGGACAATCTTCCCGAAAACACCTCATTGGAAATTGATGTCGTCAAAACCAAATATTTGGATAACGATATTATAGAAATTCTGGAAGACTTTAAGACAAGGGCAAAGGATCGTAACATACACATTAAACTAATTTCAGAAAGAGGAATCGTAGAGAATCCGGCCAGTTTTATAGAATTTTTTAATCTTAAAAAGAAGAAATCAGCATGAAAGCCCATACTAAAGAAACACAAGCCACAATGACCCCACAAAAGTCATTGCAATTTTTAAAAGAAGGAAACCAGCGTTTTCAAAACAACTTAAAGGCGAACCGGAATTTACTAGAGCAGGTCAACGATACGAGTGAGGGACAATTTCCGTTTGCGACGATTTTGAGTTGTATTGACTCCAGAGTATCGGCAGAGTTGGTTTTTGATCAGGGTTTAGGGGATATTTTCAGTATTCGTATTGCAGGCAATTTTGTGAACGAAGATATTCTAGGCAGTATGGAGTTTGCTTCTAAATTGGCAGGAACCAAACTCATTGTAGTCTTGGGCCACACCAGTTGTGGTGCCATCAAAGGTGCCTGTGACCATGCCAGATTAGGGAATCTTACGGCTTTGATAAATAAAATAGAACCTGCAGTGGCTGCTGTAAAAGAGCCTGTGGACGAAAGTCTTAGGAATTCCGGCAACTTGGAGTTTGTGGACAAGGTTGCAAAAAAAAATGTAGAAATTACCATAGAAAATATCAGGGCAAGAAGTAGGGTACTGGCGGAGATGGAGGAAAACGGGGAAATTATGATAGTAGGTGCCATGTACGATATATCTTCTGGAGCGGTCGAATTTTATTAAAATATACATTAAACTGGAAAGGCATATTTAGCTATATGCCCCTTCCATATTTAAGAAAAGATTATATTTCAAACAAATAATCGATTCCCATGGCATCCCACTATTTAGATAAGATTTTTGATAACAATAAAAATTGGATCGAGGATAAATTGTCTTTGCAGCCAAATTACTTCAACGATCTTGGTAAAGGCCAAAAACCGGAATTTTTATATATAGGATGTTCCGATAGCCGGGTTACGGCCGAAGAACTTATGGGGTTAAATCCTGGTGAGGTTTTCGTACACAGGAACATTGCCAATATGGTCATTAACATTGACCTGAATACGATGTCCGTAGTAGAGTATGCTGTGGAACATTTAAAGGTGAACCACCTCGTAGTCTGTGGCCATTATGCCTGTGGTGGTGTTATGGCCGCCATGCAGTCTGCAGACTTGGGCATTCTAAATCCATGGTTACGCTGTATTAGGGATGTATATAGGCTGCACAAAGATGAGTTAAATGATATTGAGAACGAAGAAAAGAAATATGACCGTTTGGTGGAACTAAATGTCCAAGAGCAATGTGTCAACCTAATTAAAACCGCAGTGGTCCAGAAAGCATACAGGCAACGGGAGCTTACGGTCCATGGATGGGTTTTTGATGTACATTCTGGAAAGCTCATCGATTTGAATATCGATTTTGAGGGAATCCTAAAGGAGATTATGGAAATATATCATTTGGATTGACACACTTTGAATACCTCCCATTGTATATCTTAATCCCCAAAAACATATCCCACGTTTTTTAAAAGTTTTAAATTTGCTGCTTTAATCAAGCATTATGATTGATAAAATAAAGGAACAAATTGCCGAAGTATCCTCCTTTACCGCAGACCATATGGATGCCGTAGAAGCATTTAGAATAAAGTATTTGGGGAAGAAAGGGATATTGAACGACTTCTTTGCCGAGTTCAAGAATGTACCCAACGAACAGAAAAAGGAGTTTGGTCAAACTATAAATCAGCTTAAGCAGGCGGCTACGGAAAAAGTAGAGTTACTAAAACGCTCTTTGGAGAGCAATACATCCGAAGAAAAACTTTTTGGTGACCTTACCCGACCCGGTAACCCTACGGAATTGGGTGCCAGACATCCCATATCCATCGTCAAGAACAAGATTATAGATATTTTTTCGAGAATAGGGTTCAATGTTTCGGAAGGACCTGAAATTGAGGATGATTGGCATAATTTTACCGCGCTCAACCTACCGGAATATCATCCTGCCAGGGATATGCAGGACACCTTTTTTGTCCAGACTAACCCCGATATCCTATTAAGGACACATACCTCTTCCGTGCAGGTAAGGTATATGGAAAACAATAAACCGCCCATTAGGACCATTTCTCCGGGGAGGGTCTATAGAAACGAAGCTATTTCGGCAAGGTCCCATTGCTTCTTTCACCAAGTGGAAGGACTGTATATCGATAAGGACGTATCATTTGCGGATTTAAAACAGACGCTACAATACTTTACCACGGAACTCTTCGGCAAATCAAAAATTAGGCTCCGTCCATCCTATTTTCCCTTTACCGAGCCCAGTGCAGAAGTAGATGTCTACTGGGGACTGGAAACCGAAACCGATTATAAAATGACCAAAGGCACAGGTTGGTTGGAAATTATGGGATGCGGTATGGTAGACCCTAACGTTCTCAAAAATTGTGGCATAGACCCAGATATTTATTCTGGCTTTGCCTTTGGAATGGGAATAGACCGGATTGCCCTATTGTTACATCAGATAAGCGATATTCGTTTGCTGAGCGAAAACGATATCCGATTTTTAGAGCAATTTAAAAGTGCCTTATAACCTTAGCTATTTAAAACCTCAAAATCATTTTTTGAAAAAAGATATAGAAATACCCATTGCCAAAGACGTTTACATTGCCTTGGTCTATGAATGGAATGAGGAATTTTTGTCCAAGGATTGGAACGCCTACATCATCAACAACAGGAAATCCCCTATAGAGATGGCTCTTATCGTATCCAAAGGATACGACGACCAAATAAAGACCTCGACCATGCGACATGCCATTGGCGTTGTGGCCGCAAAATCTTTTGAAAAAGTAGAAATGGTCCAAGAAGAAGTACTTAGACTGAACAATGAGTTTTTTGTCACCTATTATGCAGACAACAAACTTTATGAAAAAAGGTTCCTTTTTGAAAAAGGAACCGTAAACGAACAGTATCTTATCCATATTCCTTTAATAGAAAAGGATGGAATATTCGCAAAATAATCTGATTTTTTGACGATTTCATTGTCAAATTAATAATTTTAACTCCTTATTATTATTTATTATAAAATTTAACTAGTTGATTTTTATCTTATTAGGATAGGATTTACACTTCCCTATTTCTAAATTGGTCTCTATAGCTAATTAAACCATATAGAACTAATGGAAACAGGAAAATTAAATCGTAGAAACTGGTTAAAGACAGGATTGCTCACAGCAGGAGGTATCACTTTATTTCCCCACCTGGGTATTTCTGAGGTACCTAAAAATTATATTCCTTTGGACACACAAGGAAACGCCTTGTACAGCCCATTCTTCAAGGAGTTTGTACCCAAGGAATTCCCGGAGGAATCAAAGCTATTGGCAAAATTGAATGCTAATGAAAACCCTTACGGTCCTTCACCAAAAGCGGTTGAGGCATTGAAAAAGGTAGCCATAAAAGGTAACCGATATGCGTGGCGAGAATTATTCGATCTTATCGATAAAATCGCTGCCGAGGAAGGTGTGAGTCCAAAAAACATCATGATGGGGCCAGGTTCTTCCGATCTTTTGGAAAAAACAGGTATGGTCCTTTTCCTTAATGGTGGAAATGTAGTTTCTGCAGATCCGTCCTATATGTCGCTCATGCAGGTAGCCCAAGCCACAGGAGCCAGTTGGAAACCCGTTCCCCTCAAGGAGGATTGGTCACACGACCTTAAGGCTATGGAAGCGGCCATTGATTCAGAAACGAAACTTGTATATATCTGTAACCCCAATAATCCTACTGGTAGTATAACGGATAGCAAGGAGTTGTTGGATTTCTGTTCAAGGGTCTCAGAAAAAGTACCCGTTTTTGTAGATGAGGCGTACTTGGCCTTCCTAGAAGATGGTGCAAAACAAAGCATGGTAAGCCTTATCAACAAAGGAAAGGACGTAATCATCGCAAGGACCTTTTCCAAGATTCATGGCATGGCAGGCCTACGCGTAGGATATATTGTGGCCCAGGAATCCACGTTGGAAAAAATTCAAAAAATTACCCGAGGGGGTATGGGTATTTCCTATACGTCAATTTACGCCGCTCTCGCTAGTATGGATGACAAGGAATTTCAGGATACATCAAGGGAAAAAAATGCGGCCGCTAGGGAATACGTTTACAAAAGCCTTTCCAATTTAGGGTACGACTACGTTCCATCCTCAACAAGCTTCATCATTTTTCCAATAGAAATGGACGGAAAATTGTTCTTGGATAAGATGCTTGAAAAACAAGTGGGCGTCCGGGCCTTTGAATTTATGGGAAAAAATTGGTGCAGGGTGAGTATGGGCACCATGGATGAAATGAAAATATTCACGGCTGCGCTTACAGACGTTTTGGCATAATATTATGGATTATACATTACAAAAAACATTTACCTTTTTATTATTTATAGGTATAGGTCTACTCCTTAAATTCAAATTTGGATCAAAGGAGGAGTTGACAGGTATCAAGAAAATAATTTTAAACCTTGCTTTGCCCGCCACTATATTTATAGCCTTGTTGGGTGTACAATTGGATGCGGAATTGCTTTCACTACCATTTTTGGCACTAGGACTGAACATACTCCTATTTGTTTTGTTTCCCTATGTAATGCCCTTAACCGGAATTAAAAAGAATTCCCCAGAATATCGTACGGCAAGATTGTTGGTGCCTTCTTTGGCACCAGGTCTTTCCTGTTTCCCTTTTGTTTTGGAGTTTTTGGGCGAAGCGTACTTGGCAAAGGCGGCCATGGCAGACTTGGGCAATAAAGTTTTTGTTTTAATAATCCTTTACCTCGTAGCCATGAATTGGTACTATAGCAAACGGGCTATAACAGACCAATCCAGGGCATCGAAATTAAAGTCCTTGACAATGGCAATGATCTCCGAACCCGTAAATATCTTTATAGTCATTGCCTTGATTTTGGTATTTTTTGGTTTTAAAATGGAGTCGTTGCCATTTATCATTAGTGATACGCTTACGCGACTCAGCGTCATAATGACGCCCCTTGTTCTTTTGTTTATCGGCTTGGCCGTGAAAATAAAGAAACAGCAGATTTATAAAATTTCCTCATTGCTTTTTTTGAGAGCTGGATTTGTAAGTGTCCTTTCAGGAGCATTTATCCTAGTTGCAAACATTACTTTACAACAGGATATACTTTTACTGCTTTCATTTGGGTTAAGTGCTTGTAGTTTCTGGCCATTTTCGCATATTGCAGTAGTAGGATCTCAAGAAGTGGACATTAAGAAGAAACAGAAGACCTTCAATGCTACTTTTGGAGTGAATATCCTTGCCTTGTCGTTTCCTTTATCAACGATACTCATATTGGGTATTTTATCCAGCGGAAATCTTTTTTCCAATGGATATTCCGTATTGGTCTTAGGTATGATTTTATCTTTTGTGGGCACCATACCATATTTATTCAAAGTTGTATTTAAATCACGGGAAAAGGAAGGTAGGCAGAAAGCTGGTTGGGTCATTTACAAAACCACCAGAACGGAAACAACTTGATTATTGTAATCAATGGAATTTTTAAGGTAGATATAGGATGCTATCTTAAGTGAAATCCCTTGGCCGCCCACCATGGGTGTATTTCTATCACCAATCTACCCGCCTTGACCATAGGGTCCATGTGGGCAAGGCTATCTGCTATTTCATAGGTTGGTGTGTTATAGATGGTAATGCCCCTAATGTCCCCATTATCCCCAAATGGTCCTGAAATATCTGCATAGCCCAATTCATACATACGCCCTAAATGCCCTAAATGAAGGGATTGGAGACTATCAGCCTCCTTCTTGGACTGACTTCTATTTGGCCCTGATTTTAAAAATGCAATGAAGTATTGCTGCATCAACACCGTATCTTTGGTTTCCTCATCGATATAATCAAAGACTTCATAGCCCTTATCGATCAGTTCTTTCTTAATTTCTGCCCTGGTTTTGCTCGGTTCATTATTTTTGGAGTGTATTTCCCTATCCAATTTTGGATTCCCGCAAGAGACAAGCACGGTAAGAAATAAAGGTAAAATCATTTTCATATTACCAGGTATTAAAGGGTTGTTTACTTAATTGTGAATTGTAATATTTAATATCTCCGGTGACTTCCTCCCCCAACCATTGGGGCTTTTGGAATAGTTCACTTTCAGTGGTGAGTTCGATTTCTGCCAAAATAAGGCCCTTGTTCTCCCCTTGGAATACGTCGACTTCAAAATTGTGACCCTCAAAAGGCACTAAATACCTTGTCTTATCCAAAACGCCCTTCTCACATAGTTGGAGCAACTTTTGGGCATCGATATGCGCTATTTCGGTCTCCCATTCAAAACGGGTGGTCCCGGTTTCGTTCGATTTTCCCTTAACCGTTAAAAAACCCTTCTCCCCTTTTATGCGTATCCTCACGGTCCTTTCAGGGTGTGTGTTCAAAAATCCTTGAATGATTTTGGTACTTGAAACCGCATTGTCCACAAAATGCATGGACTTGACCAAAAATTTACGTTCAATCTCAATCATGACTTGCGATTATTTTTATTTCATCCGAAGTAATTCTTCCGCTTGCTTCTTCACCATTGGCCAATTTCAGCATACATATCGCTATTTCCTTGGGATGAATGGACCGATACTTTTTCAATGGCCCCACCATAAATACATTCAAAACCTTGAATAATTGCTTTGCCAGCCACTCGCCGGGACGTCGTTCTTCCCGTGGTCCGGAAATTAAGGAAGGCTGTAAAATATAGGTCTTCGATATGCCCATTTTTAATACCGCATCTTCCATTTCCCCCTTTACCCTATTGTAAAAAATAGTACTATTTGGGTCTGCCCCCATTGCTGAAATAACCATAAAGGTATCAATGCCATTGGCTTTGCACATTCGAGCTGCCTCTACAGGGATTCCAAAATCTATTTTTCGGTATAGTTCCCTATCGGGCGTTTTTGATTTGGTGGTACCAATACAGCAGAAAACCTCATCGGCCTTAAATACAGGTTTAAAATGCCCCAAATCCAGCACATCCCCAAGATGCTCCTCTATTTTATCCGAGGATATATTTACAGGTTTTCTTGAAAACAATTTTATTGTTTCATACCGGGAATCTTCTAAAAGTAATTGTAAAAGAGTACTGCCGGTGAGCCCTGTGGCCCCAAGTATAATAGCCGATTTTTTGTGTCGCTCCATCAAATTAAATATACCTTAATTTTACAGGATGTCCAATGAATTTCCATTACGAAAAATTATCCATGTGGATATGGATGCTTTCTATGCATCCGTTGAACAATTGGACAACCCAGAACTTAGGGGCAAACCGATCGCCGTAGGCGGTAGTTCTGAAAGGGGGGTCGTATCCGCAGCTAGTTATGAAGCAAGGAAATTTGGGGTTAGGAGTGCCATGAGCAGCATTTTGGCCAAACGGAACTGCCCTGAACTTATTTTTGTAAAAGCCCGTTTTGATCGTTATAAGGAAATTTCCAAACAGATCCGTTCTATTTTTTATGACTATACAGATTTAGTGGAGCCATTATCGTTGGACGAGGCCTATTTGGACGTTACCATAAACAAGAAAGGAAATCCTTCGGCAACGCTCATTGCAAAAGAAATCAGGCACAGAATTTTACAAGAAACCGGTCTTAATGCCTCTGCAGGTATTTCCATAAACAAATTCATCGCCAAAGTGGCAAGTGACGTAAACAAGCCAAATGGTCAGAAGACGGTTAACCCAGAAGAAGTACAAACGTTTTTGGAGGATCTGGAAATACGCAAATTTTACGGGGTTGGGAAGGTTACGGCAGATAAGATGTACCGTTTAGGAATTTTTACGGGAAAAGATCTAAAAACCAAATCCGAGGCGTTTTTGGAAGAGTATTTTGGAAAGAGCGGAAGTTATTACTATAATGTGGTCAGGGGCGTACATAACAGTCCGGTTAAACCCCAAAGAATACCCAAATCCGTTGGGGCGGAACGTACGTTCAACGAAAATTTAAGCAGTGAAATTTTTATGTTGGAACGTTTGGAACATATTGCCAACGAATTGGAGAAACGTCTTAAAAAAACCAAAATAGCGGGTAAAACGGTAACCTTAAAGATAAAGTACAGTGACTTCACCTTGAACACGCGAAGCAAGACCCTCTCCTATTTTATTTCGGACCAAAAACTGATCTTGGAAACGGCAAAAGAATTGTTGTACCAAGAAAAGTTACAGAACTCTGTAAGGCTTTTGGGTATTTCTTTAGCCAATTTAAATACGGAAAAAAAGGAGCGGCCCAAAAAAGAGAATGAGACCGTTTCCTATCAGCTTAAGTTTGATTTTTAGTTTTCCTTTAAAGGTTCTTTATTATAAGGGTCAAGCTAAATTACCTGCATGGAGGCAAGGGTAGCCAACCATACAATGACAGAGGAGAAAAAAATACCGATAGTATTGGCCCAAAAAGCCTTTTGCCTTTCAATTTTGAATAGATAAGCAGCTATGCTACCTGCATAAACACCAGTACCCGGGAGTGGTATCATTACGAAGAACATCAACCCAAAAAAACCAAATTTTTTGATTTTATCGCCAGAACCCATTTTTGCCCTTCTTGCAACGAATAAAGCGGATTTTTTATAGAAGCGCCAACGTGTAAAATAAACATTGACTTTATCTAAAAAAAACATCATCATGGGAAAAACAAGGACATTCGCCAAAAAGCAAAAAATAAATACGGCGTAGATGTCCAACCCTTTAAGCACACCGTAAGGTATCCCTACCTTGGCTTCTCCAAAAGGGGAAAAACTCCACAACATTGCCAAAAGAAAATCAAGTATCACAAACAGTTTACTTTAGGTCTACGAAGCTAGTCATCCTTGTGATTAAGGCACCTATTCCAATTCATAAAAAAGAACTAAAGTTAAGGGTCGATACAAATTCAACGATCCTCCTAAGATTGTGTCAAGAGGATAATTATTCTATCTGTAAATGAAATACCTATAAAGTAAAAAAAGACCTGATGAATTCATCAGGTCTTTGAAACGGTATTATTTTATTGTTCCTTAAAAATTACAGGTTTCAATTTCCGTAACCCTCAACGTGTTTACCATACCCTTTGCCTTGATAGGCATGGCCGCCAAACTCACCAACATGTCGCCCACCTCCAAATAACCTTTTTTGCAAGCGATACCGTTCACATCCTCGATCGTTTGGTCCGTGGAGACAAATTTATCATAATAAAACGCCTTTACGCCCCATAATAAATTCAATTGAGTAAGGATCCGTTTATTGGAAGTGAACACTAAAATATGGGCACTAGGCCTCCATGCCGAAATTTGAAATGCGGTGTAACCGCTATTGGTCAATGTCGATATGGCCTTGGCCTTGATTTCATTGGCCATTAAGGCGGCATGATAGCATATAGACTTTGTGATGTACCGATTGGTCCTTACGTGCGGTGGTTCGTGTGGTACTTTTATCAGTTCCGATGATTCAACGCTTCTAAGAATGCTTGCCATTTTTTCGATGACCTGCACCGGATAGTTTCCAACGGAAGTCTCACCCGATAACATTACGGCATCCGCACCGTCCATTACCGAGTTGGCAACGTCGTTAACTTCCGCTCTGGTAGGGGTAAGGCTCGTAATCATGGTTTCCATCATCTGGGTAGCGATAATAACCGGAATCCGTGCTTTTTTGGCTCTAAGAACCAATTTCTTTTGAATCAAGGGAACCTCTTGGGCAGGAACTTCAACCCCCAAGTCTCCCCTAGCTACCATAAGGCCATCACAGTAGGCAACAATTTTATCAATATTCTCAACGGCTTCCGGCTTTTCTATTTTGGCGATAATTGGAATCTTATGTTGGGAATGCTGCTTTATAATATTTTGTAGGTCAATCAAATCCTGGCTAAACCTTACGAAGGATAAGGCAATCCAATCCACCTCAAGCGATATGGCAAATTCAGCATCCTTAATATCCTTTTTGGTAAGTGCCGGCAAGGAAATATTGGTATTAGGAAGGTTTACGCCCTTTTTGGACTTTAAAGGTCCTCCTTGGATTACCTTGGCCTTGACCTCAGATTCCCCGTTCGTGGAAACGACTTCAAAAATTAATTTACCGTCATCCAATAGGATTCTCTCACCCGCCTTTACGTCTCTTGGGAATTCCTTGTAATTCATAAATACCCTTTCAGCGGTACCCTCAAAAGGCTCTCCGGTCACAAAGGTAAGTTCGTCCCCCGGGCTCACTACAACTTCACCGGACATAACCCCAACCCTAAGTTTGGGACCCTGCAAATCGGCCAAAATGGCCGTATTGGTTTCCAACTCCTCGTTTAATTCGCGTATAAGATCAACACGTTCCTTTACATCATTATAATCTGCGTGCGAAAAATTTATCCTAAAGACATCCACTCCTGCCAGCATCATGCTCCTTAGCACATCTTTCTTACTTGTAGCGGGACCTAAAGTTGCTACGATCTTTGTCTTTTTGTTGCTTGACATTATTAAAAAATTAAATTGTTTCTAGATTTTAGTTTGTTCACATCCACCTCGTAGGCCGCCATAATTTTAGGGTTGCCCAAAAGGGTTTTAATTATCGTATCTGCGTCCATCGTCTCCTCATCCTCTTCGATTTTTAGGAAATAATCCACCTCCTTAAGTTCTGGAATTAAACGAGGTCTGGAATAGGTTGTTTCATATTGAAATAAATCATTATTGTTCACCAATTCCTGTTTTGAGCTATGGTTGGAAACCAAAACCCAATACCTATAATTATATTCGTCTTCCCACTCGTAGTAGGGAAAGCATCTGCTATCCGATAAATCAAAATCGGCTCGGCTCCTTTTAAACTTTGCCCTTAAGACACTATTTAAGCCATAGGCAATGGCATAATCCTCTAAGCTGCTATGCAATGCGACTAAAAGAAAGGAATCATCAAAATAATCATCTTTTATTTTATATACTGCCGACATATGCGCTCAAAACGGTAAATATAGAACTATTAAAGTATAAAGCCTAACAGGCAAATAAGTTTTAAGATGGGGTAATGGTTACGAAAACGTTAGCGTTTTGTTGCAATTATAACGTTTCTACTTCATTTTATCCTGAAGGGCAAAAAAAGCCCTTTTGGAAGCTCTTTCCTCGGCCTTTTTTTTGGAGGTGGCCCTAGCTTTTGCCACTACATTATTGTCTATGGAAAGTTTTACTGCAAAGTGCTTTAACGAATCGTTTCCAGTGTCATCGTACACATTAAAATTAAAGGATTTCTTTTGCTTTTGGCACCATTCAATAATTAGACTTTTATAGCTAATGACTTTACCTTCCAACTGTTCTATATCCACATATGGCTCAATGACTCTTTTCTTTATGAATTTTTCACAATATTTATAACCCCTATCCAGATAAATAGCCCCTACCAGTGCCTCAAAAACGTTCCCGTGGATATTTTCGCCAAAGTGGGATTTTGGAATCCTGCTTTCTACATAACTAATCAATTCCAAGTCCTTACCCAGTTCATTTAGGTGCTCCCTACTTACTATTTTGGACCTCATTTTTGTAAGATATCCTTCATCACCTTCGGGAACTTCGTTATACAAATGTTTGGAAATAATTGTTCCCAACATAGAATCGCCCAAGAACTCCAATCGTTCGTAATTCATTGGGTTTCCATTCCCGTCCTTTTGGTTCATGGACCTGTGCAGAAAGGCCTTTTTATAGTAATCCAAACGCTTGGGCGCAAAACCCAATATCCTTTTTAAACCTAAAAAAAAATCCCCATCCTGTTTAGAATGGGAATTGAATATATTTTTAGGAAAGGTCATATAGTTTTTAATCTATTTTTTTAAAGACCACACAAGCGTTATGACCGCCAAAACCAAAGGTGTTGCTCATGGCCACCCTTACATCCCTTTTTTGGGCCTTGTTGAGAGTCAAGTTTAAACTTGGGTCTATGTTTTCATCTACCGTTGTATGATTTATGGTAGGTGGTACTATTCCATGCTCCATGGCCAAAATTGAGGCAATGGCCTCTATCGCCCCCGCTGCACCCAAAAGATGTCCTGTCATGGATTTGGTAGAGTTGATGTTTATATTCTTGGCATGTTCTCCAAACACCTCTGAAATAGCCTTTAATTCAGCAACGTCACCCAAAGGTGTAGAAGTACCATGGGTATTGATGGCATCTACCTCTTCTATACCCATTCCTGCATCTCGCAAGCAATTTTCCATCACCCTTACAACACCAATGCCATCAGGATGCGGTGCGGTCATGTGGTAGGCATCACTGGAAAGACCACCGCCAGCTACCTCAGCGTATATTTTAGCTCCTCTTGCTTTCGCATGTTCATACTCCTCAAGAATCAAAGCACCCGCCCCTTCACCAAGAACAAAACCATCCCTAGTTGCATCAAACGGTCTGGAGGCTGTTTCCGGACTTTCATTACGGGTAGACAATGCGTGCATGGCACCGAACCCACCCATGCCGGCAATGGTGACCGCCGCCTCACTGCCACCTGATACGATTACATCGCAATGGCCCAAACGAATATAGTTAAGTGCGTCTATCAAGGCGTTCGCAGAAGATGCACATGCAGAAACCGTGGTATAATTCGGCCCCATGAAACCATGTTTGATGGAAATATGACCAGGTGCAATGTCTGCAATCATTTTTGGAATAAAGAACGGATTGAACCTTGGAGTTCCATCTCCTAGGGCAAAATTCATTACTTCATTTTGGAACGTTTCAAGACCACCAATACCTGCACCCCAAATAACTCCTACCCTAAACTTATCCAGTTTATCCAGGTCCAGCTTGGAATCTCTAATGGCCTCATCCGAGGATATTAACGCATATTGTGCAAACCTATCGAGCTTGCGACCTTCCTTTCGGTCAAAATAATCCTCTGTATTGTAATTTTTTAGTTCGCAGGCGAATTTTACCTTAAATTTTTCAGTATCATAATATGTTATGGGGGCGGATCCACTTTTACCATTTACAAGACCGTTCCAATACTCCTCAATATTGTTACCTATTGGGGTAAGTGCACCCAATCCGGTAACTACAACTCGCTTTAATTGCATTGAACTTATTTTTAGTTTAGAATAAACCGAAGGTAAATTAAAAAAAATTATCCATGCGGAGCGTTTACCACATGGATAATTTAAATTCTGTTTAAGAAATCATCAAATTACTTTGCTTCTTCTATATAGCTTATGGCTTGGCCAACTGTTGCGATATTCTCAGCTTGGTCATCAGGGATTTGAATATCGAATTCTTTTTCGAACTCCATAATCAACTCAACGGTATCCAATGAATCTGCCCCTAAATCGTTGGTAAAGCTAGCCTCTGATACCACTTCGTTTTCGTCAACTCCTAATTTATCAACAATGATAGCTTTAACTCTTGATGCAATGTCTGACATAATAATATTGGTTTTAAAAATTTAAATTGAAGGCAAAAATAAAAAACTTTGGTTTAATAACACTAATTGTCGTTAAAATGTAAGGTAATTTAAGAAAATAAAATTCATGCGCGGGGATTTCATAATAGAAAATTTCATCTTGTTATACCTATTTTTCAACGTTGTTTTAAAACAAATCTTTGCCGTTTATTTAATTTCTGATTTCTTTTGCCTGAGTTATTAGGCACGACCTTTATATAAACCAAACCATATTGTCCTTTGAAAACTAAACAAATTGTCCTTTTTGCATCAGGATCCGGTACCAATGTCGAAAACATTGCCAATTACTTTGGGGAGCACCCTACTATTGGCATAAAGGCCGTTCTGACCAATAAACGCGATGCCCATGTTCTGGATCGATGTAATCGCCTGGATATTGACGCGCTTTATTTCAATAAACATGCCTTTGTAAAAAGTGATTGTGTTTTGAACATCCTTACGAGTTTTGATCCGGACTTGATTGTTTTGGCGGGGTTTCTATTGAAAATTCCAGAAAACATCATCGATGCATTTCCCAATAAGGTTGTCAACATCCACCCGGCCCTATTGCCAAAATACGGGGGGAAAGGAATGTATGGTATGAACGTACATAATGAGGTCAAGGAAAATAAGGAAACGGAAACGGGCATTACAATTCATTATGTAAATGCCAATTATGATGAAGGTGCGGTTATAAAACAATTTAGGACCAACGTTTCTGAAAGCGATTCGGCAGAAGATATCGCAAGAAAAGTGCACCAATTGGAGTATGAACATTTTCCAAAAGTAATTGAAGACCTATTGTCCTAATGGGAAAAAGGAAAAAATTCTATGTGGTTTGGAAGGGTAAAAGACCTGGCATTTATGAGACATGGGAAGATTGTAAGGCCGCTATAGACGGAGTAAAAGGAGCGGAGTACAAATCATTTGCTACGTTCCAGCTTGCGAAAAAAGCCTATAACGGAAACTATGAAGAATATAAAGGCAAGAAAAAGGGCGAATCCCAACTTTCGCCTGAAGCGCTTTTAAAAATAGGCCAACCCAACTTTCATTCCATCTCTGTGGATGCAGCTTCCAGCGGCAACCCAGGTATCATGGAGTACCAAGGTGTTGATACTAAAACCAAGAAAAAATTCTTCAAACAAGGCCCCTTTGAGCAAGGAACGAATAATATTGGAGAGTTTTTGGCCATTGTTCATGGACTTGCATTTCTTAAAGACCGAAATAGTGATCGAATAATTTATACGGATTCCCGCACAGCGATAAGTTGGGTGCGAAAGAAAAAATGCAACACCAATTTACCCGAAAACCCAAAGAACAAAGCATTGTTCGACCTTATCCGTAGGGCAGAAAAATGGCTTGAAACAAATTCGTACAATACCCCCATTGTAAAATGGGAAACCAAGGCTTGGGGAGAAATTCCCGCTGATTTTGGTAGAAAGTAATTTTTGATAACTATTCAAAATTGTACCGGCCTAGCAACTACAATTCCCTCGGCAAATCATTATATTTGCAACTTCATTTTCAACTACGGTATGGGCAAGCTTTTGATAGTAGGAACGGTAGCATTCGATGCCATTGAAACCCCTTTTGGCAAAACGGACAAAATTTTGGGGGGGGCCGCTACTTTTATAGGTTTGGCAGCTTCACAGTTTAACGTTGATGCCGCCATCGTTTCAGTAGTAGGTGAAGACTTTCCCAAAGCATACCTAGATCTGTTAGAGGATAGGAACATAGACATTTCCGCACTTGAGAAAGTAAAGGGAGGTAAAACTTTTTTTTGGAAAGGCAAATATCACAACGACCTTAATTCTAGGGATACTTTGGTAACCGAGCTAAATGTGTTGGCCGATTTCAAGCCTTTGGTTCCAAATGATTATAAGGACTCAGATGTTGTTATGTTGGGAAATTTGCACCCAAATATCCAGATGAGTGTAATTGATCAAATGGAAAAACGACCAAAGCTCATCATATTGGATACGATGAATTTTTGGATGAACCATACTTTACCCGAGTTGACAGAGGTTATTAAAAAAATAGACGTTCTAACCATTAACGATGAGGAAGCTAGGCAATTAACCGGTGAATATTCCTTGGTAAAGGCAGCCCAGAAGATATTTCAAATGGGTCCCGACTACGTTGTCATTAAAAAGGGCGAACATGGAGCGTTGCTTTTTCATGAGGAACAAGTGTTTTTTGCCCCGGCCCTTCCCTTGGAGGATGTTTTTGACCCCACAGGAGCCGGCGACACCTTTGCCGGAGGCTTTTCTGGCTATTTGGCAGCTTCGGAGGATGTTTCCTTTGATAATTTGAAAAAAGCCGTCATACATGGCTCCAACCTCGCGTCGTTCTCCGTAGAAAAATTTGGAACAGAACGGATGTTGGACCTCAGTAGGGAAGAGATCAATAGTAGGTTACATCAGTTTAAAGCACTTACACAGTTTGAAATTGAATTACAATAATCCTCTGCCCCACTCTTGGGGTTTTTTTAATATGTACACCAATGAGTGACGCAATAAAACACGAGTGTGGCATCTCGGTAATCAGACTACTCAAGCCTCTTGAATATTATAAGGAAAAATATGGCTCGGCCTTTTATGGGGTAAACAAAATGTACCTCATGATGGAAAAGCAACATAACCGAGGACAGGATGGTGCCGGTTTTGCGAGCATTAAGTTGGATGTAGAGGCAGGGCAACGGTATATGAGCAGAGTTCGTTCCTGCCAGCAACAGCCTATACAGGATATTTTTGCCCAAATCAATGAAAGAATCAATAAGGAGCTTAAGGACCATCCGGAGTATGAGAATGACGTAAGGCTTCAAAAAAAGAACATTCCATATATAGGGGAGTTGTTGTTGGGCCATGTCCGTTATGGAACATTTGGGAAAAATAGTATAGAAAGTGTCCATCCATTCTTAAGGCAAAATAACTGGATGCACAGGAACCTCATCGTGGCTGGTAATTTTAACCTTACCAATGTTCACGAGCTATTCGATAATTTGGTTCAATTGGGACAGCACCCAAAGGAAATGGCCGATACAGTGACCGTTATGGAAAAAATAGGTCACTTCTTGGACGACGCCGTTGCCAAACTTTATAAGCAGATCAAAAAGGAAGGCTTCAGTAAGCAGGAGGCGTCGCCTATTATAGCTGAAAGATTAAAAGTCTCAAAAATATTGAAACGGGCGGCCAAGAATTTTGATGGCGGCTTTGCCATGGCCGGACTACTGGGACATGGAGATGCATTTGTACTAAGAGATCCCGCCGGTATAAGACCCGCTTATTACTATAAGGATGATGAAATAGTTGTGGTGGCTTCGGAAAGACCGGCCATTCAAACGGTTTTTAATGTTCCTTTTGAGGAAGTAATGGAATTGGAACCTGGAAATGCCATTATTGTAAAAAAGAACGGTACTACTAGAATTAAGCAAATTTTGGAGCCTAGGGAGCGAAAGGCTTGTTCCTTTGAACGTATTTATTTCTCCAGGGGAAGTGACAAAGAAATTTACCAAGAGCGAAAAATGCTAGGAAAATTGGTGTTTCCACAAATCCTCAAGGCCATAGACCATGATCTTAAAAATACAGTTTTCTCTTATATCCCTAACACAGCGGAAACATCTTTCTTTGGAATGGTCAAAGAGGCTCAAAATTATCTTAACAAGAAAAAAGAAGAACAGATTCTTTCCATAGGTGCCAATATTACAAGTGAAGAGTTACATGAAATTCTAGAGGTAAGGCCCAGAATAGAAAAAGTTGCCATTAAGGATGCCAAACTTAGAACCTTTATTACACAGGATGATAGTAGGGATGATTTAGTGGCCCATGTATATGATATTTCCTATGGGTCCGTCAAACAGGGTGATAATTTAGTGATTATAGACGATAGTATCGTTAGAGGTACAACTTTAAAGAAAAGTATCCTCAAAATACTTGATAGGCTTTTACCTAAAAAAATAATTGTGGTTTCTTCGGCACCACAGATTAGATACCCGGACTGCTATGGGATCGATATGGCCAAACTTGAGGACTTTATAGCCTTTAGGGCGGCTTTGGCACTTCATGAGGAAAATAACACATGGCATATTATAGAGGCAGTATATAAAAAATGTGTCGAACAGGTTACAACAAGGGACAAGGATATTATCAATTATGTAAAGGAAATTTATGCTCCCTATAGTGCGGACCAGATTTCCAAGAAGATTGGTGAACTGTTAAGCCCCAGTGATATTAAAGCAGAAGTTCAAATAATCTATCAAGGTATTGGCAGTCTTCACCAAGCCTGTCCTAAAAATTTGGGTGATTGGTATTTTACCGGCAACTATCCAACACCGGGAGGAAATAGGGTCGTTAATAGAGCTTTTATTAATTTTTACGAGGGAAAGAACGAAAGGGCTTATTGATGGAAAAGATTCTTTCAACCTAATAACTGTGCGTTTCATCGACGAAAAATGCATTTCATCGATGTAATGGTTGTTCAGGTAGCACTAACCTTACTTTTAAGCTTGCCATAGCATAAGTAGGTTAAGTTCATGGTAAGATTTGGGGCAAAAAAGGTGGAGAATTCTCCACCTTTTTTATTTCCTGTCATTTCCAAATTATCCGACTTTCCCTTGCTGTAGGATAATAATACAACTTTGGCATTTCAACTAAGGTTTGGGCCGTTCAACTAATTCCTTTTTATTTGGACCTTCTTTAGATATATCTTTGGAGGACCATAGCATAAGTAGGTTAAGTTCATGGTAAGATTTGGGGAAAAAAGGTGGAGCTATGCTCCGCCTTTTTTATTTTGACCACATATCAATTACATACCGTTCAAGAAATCAGGTCTCTAGTAAGGAGAAAAGAAAATTTTTTAACATTTCTTTTTTTATTTCCCACAATACCAGTAATTTAGTCTTGCCATAGCATAAGTAGGTTAAGTTTATGGTAAGATTTGGGACGAAAAGGGTGGAGTTTTCTCCGCCCTTTTCTATTATATCAACAAAAAAACCACTTACAGATTTCTCTATAAATGGTTCTTAATTTTACTTCTGTATTCCTTTGGGACTATTTATTGGCTTCGTACAATTTTGAAACCTCGTCCCAATTTATGATATTGAAAAATGCATTGATATAATCCGGACGCTTGTTTTGGTAGTTTAGGTAATATGCATGTTCCCACACATCCAATCCCAAAATAGGATATCCCCCACAACCTACACCGGGCATTATGGGTGTATCCTGATTAGGTGTGGAACAAATATCCACTTTACCTCCTTTATGGACACATAGCCAGGCCCAACCAGATCCAAATCTAGATCCCGCTGCATCACTGAATTTATCTTTAAAACCTTCAAAGGAACCAAAAGCACCATCAATTGCTTTTGCTAAATCTCCAGAAGGTTTTCCTCCTCCATTTGGGGAAAGTATCGTCCAAAATAAAGAGTGGTTAAAAAAACCTCCTCCATTATTACGGACTCCCATATTGTTCATATCCAGATTGGATAAAATATCCTCAATTGATTTGCCATCCAGGTCTGTTCCTTCAATTGCTGCATTTAGCTTTGAAGTATACCCATTATGATGTTTAGTATGATGTATTTCCATTGTCCTCGCATCTATATGAGGTTCCAGGGCATCATATGCATAGGGCAAATTCGGTAATTGAAAAGCCATAATTTATTTGTTTTTAAGATTAATATTAATATCCCAAATTTAAGGATTTTAACATTTATATTAACCCAATTATTTGTTAAGAACTGTTCCATTATCCTTATTTTGCGGATAAAAATAGGTGCAAAAAAGTACGTTTAGGATATACAATGCCTCTGCGGGTTCTGGTAAGACCTATGCGCTCTCAAAGGCCTATCTTAAAATTGTTCTTTCCAGCCCATATAGTTTTAAAAGAATTTTGGCCATTACGTTTACCAATAAGGCGGTGAACGAAATGAAATTTAGAATTCTAGATAGCCTTGATTCATTCTCCAGGGTCAGTTCCTTGGATAGCGCCCCCCCGCTCTTTCTTGAACTTAAGGATGATCTGGATTTAAGTATGGAAGCTTTGCGGGATTTATCTAAGCTCCGTTTAAAGGAAATACTTCACAATTATGCTTTTTTTGATGTTTCAACCATTGATAAGTTTACGCACAGGGTTATTAGGACTTTTGCCAAAGACTTAAAAATATCTCAGAATTTTGAAGTGGTCCTTGATATGGACCTGTTACTTTCCGAAGCAGTTGCCCGCGTTTTGTCAAAAGCTGGTGAAGACCCGGAACTTACCAAAATCCTAATGGATTTTGCCATGGAAAAAATAGATGAGGATAAAAGTTGGGACATTGAGTATGATCTCTTTAAAATTGGCAAATTATTGAATGATGAAAATAATTTTACTCACCTAGAAAATTTATCCAGTAAAAAAGCATCGGACTTCGTACAACTTCAAAAAAAGATTTTGGATTTAATCAATTGCTCTAAAAAAATTATTACTAATGAATCAAATTCGGCCCTTCTACTCATTAAATCAAACAAATTAGAATTTAAAGATTTCAAAGCGAGCTACTTCCCAAAATTCATGCTTCAACTATCAGCTGGGAATTTTAAAGTTAATTTTGAAGCGAGTTGGAAGCAAAACTTTAAACATGAAAAGCCATATAATAAGTCTACTAGAGAATGTGCAAAATTAATAATTGACAAACTTCATCCCGAATTTAACTCCCAAATGGAGCGAATTAAAAATGAGCTTAATCAACTTAATTTCCTTCAGAATATCTACGGCAATCTTGTTCCCCTGACCATTTTAAACACTATTGAACAGGAGTTAAAGCAAATTCAAACCGAGAAGGACCAACTTTCCATTTCAGAATTTAACCAAATCATTTCAAAGGAAATTAAGAATCAACCTGCCCCGTTCATTTATGAGCGATTGGGCGAGAAATACAAACACTATTTTATTGACGAATTTCAGGACACGTCTGAAATGCAGTGGAACAATTTAATTCCCTTAATAGCAAATGCCCTGGAAGGTACGGATGACCAGGGAAGGTCAGGCTCCTTGTTCTTGGTAGGGGACGCCAAGCAGGCCATATATCGTTGGCGTGGTGGTCACGCCGAGCAATTTTTGGACCTCGCAACAAAAAAAAGCCATCCCTTTACAATTAAAGGGGAAACTCACCAATTGCCTAAAAATTATCGGAGTCAAGACGAAATCATCAGGTTCAACAATGAATTTTTCCAGAATGTTGGCGGCCTTTTGGATAATCCAACGTATCAAGAGTTTTTTAAGGTAGGGAATCAACAGGAAACGAACAATAAACCAGGTGGATACATCAAACTAAGTTTTTTACAGGAGGAGATGGACACAGCCTATGGTGAAAATGTTCTGCAAGCCATCGAAAACTCATTAAAAGCCGGATTCCAATATGGGGATATTTGCATCTTGGTTCGGAAAAAGAAACATGGGGTCTCCCTTACCAATTTTTTAATGAACAAAGAGGTTCCGGTCATATCTTCGGATTCCTTATTACTCTCCACCAGCCCTAAAGTTCAGTTTTTGATTTCATTGGTCAGGTTTATTTTAATATCAGATGACCCGGCAACCAATTATGGGATTCTGGATTATTTGTCCGGTTCAGAAGAGAACAAGCATGACTTTATCCATTTTCACTTGAATGAGCTACCACAGTTTTTAAGTACCGAGTATACGTTTGATATCGAAAAGATCAAAGGTCAGTCACTGTTGGATTGCATGGAACATGCCATTAAGGTTTTTGATTTGGAGAAAGAATCTGATGCACATCTTATGTCTTTCATGGATTTCGTCTTCGATATGGAACAACAGTACGGCACGGATGCCCAAACCTTATTGAACAATTGGGAACTTAAATCAAAAACCTTGAGTATTGGCGCACCTGAGGATTCCAAGGCAGTGCAGGTCATGACCATTCATAAATCCAAGGGGTTGGAATTTCCAGTGGTCATTTTTCCCTATGCAAACACCAACATATATGAGGAAATAGACCCAAAGCTTTGGATACCGGTTGATCCTGAACTATTTTTAGGGTTTGATGAATTGTTGATCAGCAAAAAGCAGGAGGTCAAAAATTACGGGGAAATTGGGACCAGACTTTTTGAGCAAGAGCAACAAAGGCTTCAGTTGGATGCTTTGAACCTATTATATGTTGCACTAACAAGAGGGGTAAACGCCCTGTACATCATCAGTTGTCAAGACTTAAAGAAAGATGGGGATTATAAACCCGAGAACTATTCCGGACTCTTTATAAAATATCTGATGGATAAAAGTCTTTGGAACCAAGGTGTACTGGAGTATGAATTTGGAAAAATGAACCCGCCAAAAAGGCATCAAATTAGTGATGGTATTACCAATACGGTTCCCTATCTTTATTCCTACAAAGAACGTGATTCCTTCAAAATAAACACCAGGGCAGGAATGCTTTGGGATACGGATAGGGAACTCGCCTTGCAACAAGGAAATATATACCATCATATTCTAGAGCATGTTTACTCCAAAAAGGATTTGGGACCTGCTTTGGAAAAGGCCTTACAGAAAGGGGTTATAAGTGGGTCTTCCTTTGAATACGTGCGTGAAACGCTGATTAAACTAATAGGTCATCCCGATCTGAACAAGTTTTATGGGGAGGATATCATCGCCTATAATGAAAAGGAACTACTACTATCAAACGGGTCCATCTTAATACCGGACCGCGTTGTCCTCATGGGAAATAGTATCAGTATCATTGACTATAAAACAGGGCAAAAAAGTCCTAAATACAAAGAACAATTGGAATCCTATGCAAATGCATATCAAGACATGGGATACACGGTAAAAAATAAAATCATTGCTTATATTAACGAGAATATAATTGTAGAATTTATTTAACATGTACGGAAAAATAAAAGCACACTTAGAGGAGGAACTAAAACAAATAAAAGAAGACGGACTTTATAAAAAGGAACGAATTATAGTTTCCCCGCAGGACGCGGTAATCAAAATTTCCACTGGCGAGGAGGTCATTAATTTTTGCGCCAATAATTATTTGGGGCTTTCATCCCATCCAGAAGTTATAAAGGCGGCCAAAGACACTTTGGACTCCCATGGATTCGGGATGTCTTCCGTGAGGTTTATCTGCGGAACACAGGATATCCATAAAGAGCTGGAAAGGAAAATAGCTGAATTCTATGGTACCGAGGACACAATTTTGTACGCAGCGGCTTTCGATGCGAATGGGGGAGTCTTTGAACCTCTTTTGGGTCCGGAGGATGCCATCATATCAGATTCTTTAAACCATGCCTCCATTATTGACGGGGTAAGATTGTGCAAGGCGCAAAGATATAGATATGCCAACAGTGATATGGATGACCTTGAATCGCAGTTAAAAAAAGCCAACCAAGAAGGATCTCGTTTTAAAATTATTGTTACCGATGGTGTATTTTCCATGGACGGTTTGGTAGCACCATTGGATAAAATCTGTGATTTGGCTGATGCATACGATGCCATGGTCATGATAGATGAATGCCACGCTGCCGGCTTTATAGGTCCCAAAGGGATTGGAACCTTAGAGGAAAAAGATGTAATGGGAAGAATCGACATCATAACGGGCACTCTAGGAAAGGCCTTGGGAGGGGCAATGGGTGGATACACAACCGGCAAAAAGGAAATCATTGAGATTTTAAGGCAGCGCTCCAGACCCTATCTTTTTTCGAATTCCCTTGCACCAGCCATTGTAGGTGCATCCATTAAGGTATTCGACATGTTGGCCAATGACACCTCTTTGAGGGATAAGCTTCAATCCAATACCGATTATTTTAAACTAGGCATGAAAAAAGCGGGCTTTGACATTATAGACGGGGATTCAGCAATTGTTCCCGTCATGTTATATGACGCAAAACTTTCGCAACAAATGGCGGAAAAACTGTTGAAGGAAGGCATTTACGTAATTGGCTTCTTCTATCCCGTAGTTCCAAAAGGGAAGGCCAGGATCAGGGTTCAGTTATCAGCGGCACATGAGAAGGAACATCTAGATACGGCAATCAATGCATTTATTAAAGTGGGCAAGGAGCTGAATGTCGTTTAAATGCGCGTTTTATACTATTAAATGAGTCAAAAAAACAAGAAATTGATTTTGTTAATAATATTTAACAACTTACATTTGCAGCTAATAAACACTTAAACTTAAAAATTTGAACATGAAACATCTTAGCAAATTATTGGTTGTTGCCCTACTTGTAGTAGGATTTAACAACATACAAGCGCAAGACGAGAATAATCCTTGGCAAGTGCAGTTCGGGGCAAACGCCATCGATGTATATCCAACTGGTGACGTAAGCTCTTTTGGTAATGAATTCTTTAACGTTAACGATCATTGGAACATCCTTCCTTCTATTTCTTATATAGGAGTATCTAAAAGTATTGGTGATGGTTTTTCAATTGGAGCTAGAGGTTCCTTAAACAAAATCAGCAAACTAGGTGATGTTAGCGTTGATGATCTATCTCACTATGCTATAGATGGTACAATAAAATATAACCTGACCAAAGAAACCGTAATCCAGCCTTTTATTGAAGTAGGTGGTGGTTATACTTGGGTTGATGAGATTGGTGCCGGTACCGTTAATGGTGGTTTGGGACTTAATTTCTGGTTTACAGAAAACCTTGGCCTAACTTTGCAATCAACGTACAAACATGCATTCGAGGATTACGGAGTAAAACATTTTCAACACTTAGCTGGTATCTCTGTTAAATTTGGAGGTACTGATACTGACGGTGATGGAATATATGATAAAGACGATGCTTGTCCAGAAGTTGCTGGTCTAGAGGCGTTCAACGGATGCCCAGATTCTGATGGTGACGGTATAGAAGATAGCAAAGACAGCTGTCCTAATGAAGCTGGTTCCAAAGAAATGAATGGTTGTCCAGATGCTGATGGTGACGGTGTTGCCGATAAAGATGATGCTTGTCCTAATGAGGCTGGCTTAGCAGCGTTGGCTGGTTGTCCAGATGCTGATGGTGACGGTGTTGCCGATAAAGATGATGAATGTCCAAATGAAGCAGGTCCATCTGAAAACAAAGGATGCCCATGGCCAGATTCTGATGGAGATAGCGTTCTTGATAAAGATGATCAGTGTCCAGAAGTTGCTGGTACTGTCGCAAACGCTGGATGTCCAGAAGTAACAGAAGAAGTTCAGAAGCAATTGAACGACTACGCTAGAACTATTTTGTTCGACACTGGTAAGTCTTCCATCAAAGCTGAGTCCACTTCCGTAATGGTAGATATCATCCAAATTTTGAACGAATATCCTAATGCCAAATTTACTGTAGAAGGACACACTGACAGTGTTGGTAGTGCTAAATTGAACCAAAGTCTTTCTGAGTCAAGAGCTCTTTCTGTAAAAGAATTTTTAGTAGACAAAGGAATTGAAGAGTTCAGATTATCAGCTGTAGGATATGGTGAAGACAAGCCAATAGCAACTAATAATACAGCTGCCGGTAGAGCTCAAAATAGAAGGGTAGAAATTAACTTAGTAAAATAAGTTAGCCCATAAAAACATTAAGTGTTTTAATAAATAAAAAGCTCCGCAATTGCGGAGCTTTTTTAATTTTATGAATATGTTGAGCTTTCTCGAAGAGGTTATTGAAGAACTATACAACGAAAAAGTTGAGATAGAAAAATGTATCTATGTACTTCCAAGTAAAAGAGCAGGTACATTTTTAAAAAAGATACTTTCTAGGAAAGCAGGTAAAACCATAATTTCTCCAGAAATATACAGTATTGAAAGGTTCATTGAAAAGATAGCTGGTTTGACCTATGCTTCACAAACACAACAACTATTCGAATTATATAAAGCCTATCTCCACGTTGGAACTTATGAAAAGGAAGCATTTGAATCCTATTTAAACTGGGGTCAAACTTTACTACAGGATATTAATGAGATAGATAGGTATCTTATTGATCCTAAAAAATTATTTTCTGGATTGTCCGCAATTCAAAACTTGAATCATTGGTCACTTCGAGAAGATAAGACTTCACTAATGAAAAATTACCTCCACTTTTGGAATCAGTTACATGATATTTACCAAACATTCAATTCAAATCTATTAGAAAGGCAATTGGGGCATCAGGGGCTTGTATATAGAAAAGCCTCTGAGATGATGCCAAATTATTTACAGAAAGAAGGTAGAGCCCATGTTTTTATAGGGTTTAACGCACTGAATACGGCAGAAAGTAACATAATTCAGGAAATTCTCACCGACCCTAAATCTAAAATCTTTTGGGACCTCGACGATTACTTCCTTAAGGACAAATTACATGATGCCGGACTATTTCTAAGAAAGCACATAACCAATTGGAAGTATTTTAGGTCAAACCCAGTAAGAGGTACAAGTAATTATTACACCCAATTAAAAAGTATACATATTATTGGTACCCCAAAAAACATAGCCCAAACAAAATATGTGGGTAAAATTCTACATGAATTAGAGAATGAAAACCCCAAACACTTACAAAAAACAGCCGTAGTCCTAGGGGACGAATCCCTACTAAATCCCCTTTTGAACAGTATTCCGGGAACAATCAACTCCGTTAATATTACCATGGGACAAAAATTGGAGTTATCGGGCTTATCCTCTTATTTCTTGAACCTAATTGACCTTCATCTTACAAAATCAAACAAGGGATGGTTCTATAAGGACTTTAGGGCACTTTTAAACAATCCGTTTACGGTAATTCTATTTCAAGAAGATACACTAGAGGTGGGAGAACTGACATCACTTCTTAATGAAAAAAATTGGATCTATATTTCGGATAAGGAACTTTTAAAATTTCCTGATTACTCTCAGCCAACATTAGGAAAGTTATTTTTTAAATACGAATCACCGCTCTTATTTGTTGAACAATGTTCGTCATTGATACTACATCTTAAATTGATTTTCGAAAAAAAAGAAGATTATTTAGCACTTGAACAACTTTTTAAGATTCATACAATTCTGAACCAAATAAAAGAATTGATGGTGGAATATAAATATATGAATTCCCTAAAAAGCTTAAAGAACCTTTTTCGTCAATTAATTTCGTCCGAAACGCTAGATTTTCAAGGTGACCCAATGGATGGACTTCAAATCATGGGAATGTTGGAAAGCAGGAACCTGGATTTTGAAACGGTAATCCTCACCTCGGTCAATGAAGGAATACTACCATCAGGGAAATCGAACAACTCCTTCATACCATTCGATTTAAAAAATGAATTCGGGCTACCCACCTTTAAGGAAAAGGATGCCGTATATACATATCACTTTTATCGCCTTTTACAAAGGGCAAAGAATATTTATTTGATCTATAATACGGAACCGGATGTTCTAGAAGGTGGGGAAAAAAGTAGACTGATTACCCAATTGCTTACGGATGAAAACAGAACGGACATCACTGAAAAAATAGCGACACCAAAAATTCAGGAACTAGACAATCGTCCAAAAACAATACATAAGAGTCAAAAGCTTATTGACCTTTTGGACCAATATGCCAGTAAGGGCTTTTCCCCCAGCTCACTAAGTAATTACATTCGAAATCCTATCGATTTTTACAAACAGAATCTATTAGGCATCAATGAAACGGAAGATGTTGAAGAGAATATTGCTGCCAATACGATGGGTACCGTAATTCATGATACGCTTGAGGAACTTTACATCCCTTTTTTAAATAAAGAAATAGAGCGTGAACAACTTATCCAATCAAAGGAATCCATAAAAGCAATCGTGCATAAAAATTTTCAGAAAACCTACCTGGACGGTGCCTACGTTAGTGGCAAAAACCTAATTGCCTATAATGTTGTGGTACGCTACATCGAGAATTTTTTAAATAATGAAATTGAAGAGCTTAAGACGCACAGCACAAAAATTATCGGTTTGGAAAAGAAACTTAATATTGAAATAGTCCTGCCCAATTCAAACAAACCAGTAATACTTAAGGGAAAACTTGACCGGATAGATATTTGTGACGGTGTGACCCGAATTATCGACTATAAAACCGGAAAAGTAGAAAAACGACACCTTGAAATAATCGATTGGCAAAATCTCACCGAATCCTATGACTACAGCAAGGCCTTTCAATTACTCTGCTATTCCTATATGTTCCTTAACCAAATGCCTACGGAGGCAATAAATGCGGGAATATTCAGTATAAAGAATTTGAAAGAGGGATTGATGCTTTTTTACAAAAAAACGTCTCCCCGTGACACAAAAAAGAACCCTGTCATAGACAGGGAAGTTATGCTGGAGTTTGAAAAATTACTGTATGGTTTAATGGAAGAAATCCTAAATCCAACTATTCCTTTCCTGGAAAAGGAAATATAGCTTACTTTTTATCGGGTCTCGTAGGCCGTACCTCAATTTTACTGGGCAACGTCCTTGGATGCATTTTTAATAGATCCAACACAAGTTGCCCTATGTCCTCCGGTTGTATCTTCCAAGCATCGGAATCATCAGGGACATGGTTGTTGAAATGTGTTGCCACGGAACCTGGCATTATAGTTGTAACCTTTATATCATATTTCCTCAAATCTAACATAGCCGCCTGTGTAAAACCAACCACCCCAAACTTGGAAGCATTATATCCTGCCCCGGATGCAAAAAAATTGGTTCCTGCCAAACTGGCCAATGTCATGTAATATCCCTTGGTCTTTTTAAGTTCCTCGACAGAGGCCTTTAAGGTGTGAAATACCCCATTAAGATTGGTGTCGATCATTTGATGCCACTGTTCATCAGTCATTTCATCAATAGGGGCAAAATTGCCAACACCAGCATTTGCGAGTACAATATCCAATTGCCCCCATTTCTCAACAACTTTTTTTACGGCATTCACTTCATCCTCAATAGTGCAAACATCGGAAACAATGCCAAATGCTCGATTACTGTCAAGGCTTTTGATGCCCTCTTCTACACTGGTATTTGACCTACCGCTAATGGCCACTCTCATCCCTGCGTCCAATAGTGTTTTGGCAACTCCCAATCCAATTCCTTTTGTACCTCCGGTGATATAAACCACCTTGCTTTTTAAGTCTTTCATTTTTTTTTACAAAATTATAAATCTATTTGCTTTAAAGTAGCGGATATGGGTAAACATTTAACGGTTTTGATTTACTATATTTAAAAGTTTTAAATTTTGGAGAAATGAACAAAATTGTACTATGGTCCATAACCGCTGCGTTGGCAGGGTTTCTATTTGGTTTCGATACGGTCGTTATTTCTGGTGCCGATAAAAAATTACAGGTGCTTTGGGATAGCTCTGACTCCTTTCATGGTTGGGTGGTTATTTCGAGTGCCCTTTGGGGTACTGTTCTTGGTGCATTGTTTGCAGGAATACCCACCAATAAATTTGGAAGAAAAAATACATTAATTTGGATCGGTATCCTATTCAGTGTTTCCGCCATTGGCTCTGCCTTGGCTAATGACCCAATAACCTTTGCCATTTTTAGGTTTATTGGAGGTATTGGTGTTGGGGTTTCAACCATTGCAGCACCTGCCTACATTTCTGAAATTTCTCCTGCCAATAGCCGTGGAAAATTAGTTGGGTTTTATCAATTCAGTTTGGTATTCGGTATTCTTATCGCATTTCTTTCTAACTATATGCTTAGCGGATTGGGCGAAAACTCTTGGAGATGGATGGTTGGTGTAGAAGGCATTCCGGCCATAATCTATACGTTGTTTGTTTTGACCGTACCCAAAAGTCCCCGTTGGTTGATAACCCAAGGACGAACCGATGAGGCACGTAAGGTATTGAAAATGGTCAATCCTGATCAAGATGTTGATGAAGCGATCAGACTTATACAGCAAGATGACAATGAAACGGAAGTTGGAGAATCCATTTTTATGAAGAAATATCGTTTTCCGTTGATATTGGCTTTTCTTATTGCATTTTTTAACCAGGTTTCTGGTATCAACGCGTTTTTATACTACGCCCCAAGAATATTTGAGGAGGCCGGTCTTGGTGAAAGTACAGCTTTATTGAGTAGTGTGGGTATTGGGGTAACCAACATGCTATTTACCTTATTGGGCATCAATTTAATAGATAGGTTAGGACGTAAGCAATTAATGTATATTGGTTCTCTTGGCTATATTGTATCGTTATCCCTTGTAGCCTGTGCATTTTTCTTTGAATGGCAGGGTATGGCCGTTCCTATATTTTTGTTCGTGTTCATAGCCTCGCACGCTATTGGCCAGGGCAGTGTCATTTGGGTCTTTATTTCGGAAATATTCCCCAATCATTTAAGGGGTAGCGGTCAAGCGTTTGGTAGTTCCGTACACTGGATATTGGCTGCGGCCATTCCGGCGGCAGTACCGTTCCTGTTCTCAACCATTGGCGCAGGTACCGTATTCCTTTTCTTTGCGTTTATGATGGTTTTACAATTGGTTTGGGTACATTTCATGATGCCGGAGACAAAAGGGGTTTCTTTAGAAGAATTAAGTAAAAAACTTAGCGGAAAATAATTCAAAAAAAGCGCATACTCAATTATAAAAGTAATGAATATGCACTTTATATGCTGTATAATATACGTTGAATAAGAGTGGCATACCCCATGCCTACACCAACACACATGGTAGCCAAATCGTATTTTCCTCCGGAGCGAATTAATTCGTTAGATGCCTCTTGAAGTATTCTTGTGCCGGACATTCCTAAAGGATGACCGATAGCGATTGCTCCGCCGTTAGGGTTTATTCTTGGGTCATCATCTGCTAAACCTAACTCTCGTATACAGGCTAGTGCTTTAGCGGAAAAGGCCTCGTTAAATTCCAGTACATCCATGTCCTTTAATTCCAAGCCTGCTTTTGCAAAGACTTTTCTTGTGGCGTACACAGGACCAATATCCATTATTTTTGGTTCTACACCCAATACAGCTGAAGCTACTATTCTAGCTTTTGGCGTGAGATTGTAATTTATCAAGGCATCATCTGAAACAACTAACATTGCTGCCACACTATCATTTAATCCTGATGCATTACCTGTAGTTACCGTTCCATCTTTTTTGAAAACGGTTCTTAAAGTGGCTAATTTTTCTACCGTTATACTCGGTCTTATGAATTCATCTTGACTTACGATAATGGGGTCTCCTTTTCGTTATGGAATTTTAACCAGACAAATCGCTTCCCCTAGAAATTCATTTTGCCCCCCTAATTCTGAGTTTTCTTTATAAATCCACTTCTCATATATTTTATTAATAAAATGGTTCATTTTATCCTTTCCAATTCTATTAAATCCCCATATGGATAATATAGTATAAGAACAGGATAATTATATAAAAAAGTACAGTTGATATAATAATTAAGTTTACAAGTGTAAAATATACGTTTAATAAATTTTTCGTAATTCTTACGTTAGAATATAACGCATTTTACAACAAACAATCCAAACAACAACGTATTATGAAGATGATCAAATTACTACCAAAAATTCTTTGGGGACCAAATTGTCTCACAAAAAGACCACTGTTATCCAGCCTTTGCTTTTTGATTGTTCAGGTGGCCCTTGCCCAGCAGGAAGTTTCCGGAACTATCACAGATCAGCAAGGTATACCGATCTCCGGGGCTACCGTTATGGAAAAAAACACCACAAACGGTGTGGTATCTGATTTTGATGGAGATTATACGATGACCACTACTAAAGCAGATGCCATATTGGTTTTTTCGTATTTGGGTTTTAAAACTACCGAAATCCCTGCAAATTCATCTACCGTAAACGTAGTACTACAAGAAGATTTGGAACAACTTTCTGAGGTTGTAGTAATAGGCTATGGAACACAAAAACGTGCAGATGTAACCAGCTCCGTCGCTACGGTCAAATCAGAAGATTTTGTACAGGGCAATGTTAAGGATGCCGCACAACTTATACAGGGTAAGGTAGCCGGCTTATCCGTATCTGCTCCTTCTGGAGATCCAACCGAAGGAACACAGATTAGCTTAAGGGGTACTTCCTCTATTCTAGGGGGCACAAATCCTTTAGTATTGGTTGACGGCGTTCCCGGAAGCCTGAATACAGTGGCACCGGAAGATATTGCTTCTATAGATGTGTTGAAAGATGGTTCCGCAACGGCCATTTACGGAACCCGTGGTACCAATGGGGTAATTATAATTACAACGAAAAAAGGAAACAATGACATGAAGTCTACCATAGAATACAATGGTTACATGTCTATCTCGAGCATAGCAAATAGGTTGAACTTTTTAAATGCGGACGAACTAAGGCAGAAATTTGACGAAGGTTACACATTCAACGGGGCAAATTTGGAGGATTTTGGCTCCAATACAGATTGGGTGGATGAAATAACACGAGATGCCTATAGTCAAGTACACAATCTCATCTTTAGGGGTGGTAACGCTACTTCTAATATGACCGCATCCTTGAACTATCGTGACCTAGAAGGTATTTTTCTAAAATCCAATAGCGAAAAATATACGGCAAGGGTAAGTGGCAACCATGCCATGTTCGATAACCGATTAAAGGCCAATGTGGGTATTATATTAAGTGAACAAATGTACAATGCCTTAGGAGACGGCACTAGCTTTAACCCTTACATCTATAGACAGGCCGTTATTAGAAACCCTACGGAACCGGTACGGGACGTGGACGGCAATTGGTACGAAAGGGATGTATATTTCTATGATAACCCTGTAGGTTACATTGAAGAAACAATTGGGGAAAACAAACTAAGGAATACTAGGTTTGATTTTTCATTAAGCTATGATTTTGGCGATCATGTTACCCTTAAAGGGCTATATACCCGTAAAGGTGAGTCTAACATTCGCGGCTTTTATCAAACCAAAAACCATGTTTCCACTACAAAGAACGGACAAGAAGGATATGCGTCTAGAGGTACGGATGACTATGTGGGCAACTACGGCCAATTTACCTTAGATTATGACAATACCTTTGGAAAACATAAAGTGACCGGTTTGGTGGGTTATAATTATGAGGATAATACCAATGAAGGTTTCTATGCCACCAATCGTCGTTTCCCTACAGATGGGTTTACGTATAACAATTTAGGAAGTGGACAAGGTTTGCAATTGGGAGAAGCTGGCATGGGGAGCTACAAAAACTCGGATAAGTTGATTGCATTCTTTTCTAGGGTAACCTATAACTATGATGACCGTTATCTTCTAATGGCAAGTATACGGCGTGAAGGTTCGTCTCGCTTTGGCGAGGATAACAAATGGGGTAATTTTCCGGGTATTTCATTGGGTTGGCGTATAGATCAAGAATCCTTTGCAGAAGATTGGGACTGGTTATCAAATCTTAAATTAAGAACCGGTTTTGGGGTAACGGGTATTAATGCCGGTGCCAATTATCAAGCATTGAGTGGCCTAACCTATGGATCTTACTTTTTGAACAATGGGCAATGGGTAAGGGAGTTGGTGCCATCACGAAACGCAAACCCAGATTTGAGATGGGAAAAGAAGGAAGAGTTCAACGTTGGTCTTGATTTTGGCATTCTTGACGGTCGTATAAACGGATCTATCGATTATTATAATAGAACCACTAAAGATGCCTTGTTCAATTATAGCGTGCCAACACCTCCATACTTTTTTGGAACCATTGCGGCCAACGTTGCAGAGATAAAAAATACGGGGCTTGAATTCTTGTTGAACGTTACTCCGGTACAAACGGAAAATTTTAATTGGACGGCAAACCTGACCTATTCAACCAATACCAACGAAATTGTTTCACTTTCCAATGACGCCTTTCAATTGACCAACGATTTCTTTGATCAAGGATATACCGGTGAGCCTATACAAATAAGCACCCATAGGGTTCAGGAAGGGCAACCTATAGGTAATTTCTTTGGCCTTAAAAGTGTGGACATAACAGATGACGGCATTTGGATCATTGAACGACCGGACGGGTCACTGGTACCTGCTACCGAAGCTACTACGGACGACCGACAAGTTTTAGGGAACGGATTACCAAAAGCCTACTATAGCTGGAACAATACCCTTAGCTACAAAAATTGGGATTTGATGTTAAACTTAAGGGGTGCCCTGGATTATCAAATACTCAACTTTTCGCGTATGTTCTATGAAAACCCAACCGTTAGTTACAATACCTTGGATTCTGCCTATGATCTTGTCTATGGTAAGACAGAACTACAAGATGTGCAGCGTTTTGTAAGCTACTATGTAGAGGATGGCGATTTTCTTAAAATAGATAACGTTACCCTCGGGTACACCTTACCGAAAGATGCCATTAAATTTGCAGAAACCTTCCGGATCTATGCTTCTGGCCTGAACTTGGCCACCATTACGGACTACAAGGGTATTGACCCCGAAGTGAATAGGGAAGGATTGGCTCCCGGTAATGATGAACGGGACAAATACCCATCTATTACAACTTTTTCCCTAGGTATCAATTTTACATTCTAAACTAAACGACTATGAAAAATATAAGAAACAAAGTGGCTACACTTAAAACTAAAATATCGATCCTAGCGGTTTGTGCATTGTTTGTACCCATAGGGTGTACCGATTTGGAGGAGGAAGTATTCTCAGAAGTGACGGAATCATCATTTGTTCCCTCGGAATCTGATATAGTATCGGTCATGGCATCGGCCTATACCCCAATGCGCTATGTAATGGGCTGGCAAGGTTGGTTTGACCTACAGGAAGAACCAGCCGATATGTTCATTACCCCTACACGACCTAACGGTTGGGACGATGGCGGCACCTATAAAAGAATGCATTTTCATGAATGGAGTTCAACACAATGGCAGCCTAGAAATACATGGATCAACTGTTTTAACGGTATCAATAGCGCCAACAGGGTAATTTTACAAATAGAATCAGAACAACTGCCGGTTAGTGCAGAGCAGGCTACTTCCATTATTTCTGAAATGAGGGCCCTAAGGGCACTATACTATTCTATGTTGGTAGATTCTCACGGCAACGTGCCCATCATAGCCAGTTATGGGGACGACCTGCCCGTTCAAAGCTCACGTGAAGAAGTATACAACTTTATTGTAAGTGAGCTGACGGAAGTTATCCCTAGCCTTACCGAAACAGTGGATACCAGTACCTATGGCCGTATGACCAAATGGGCCGCTTATCATGTACTGGCAAGGGTTTACCTAAACTCGGAAGTATATGCAGGTACTACTAATTGGGACAAGGTCATAGATGCATGCAACGAAATAATAGACAGTGGCGCTTTCCAATTGTCCGAAAGTTATTCCGATATTTTTAGTACCGATAATGAGAGCAATAGCGAATTGGTCTTTGCCATTCCCTACGATCAAATATTTGCGGGACAATGGAACGCCCATATGAAGATGTTACTTCCGGACCACAGACTGGTCTTTGGTATGCAAGCACAACCTTGGGGCGGTTCTAGCTGTAACCCACAATTCATTGATAGCTATTCCCCGACCGATAAACGTTTGTCCGATACTTGGTTAATGGGCGATCAGTTAAGTGCCTCTGATGGTAGCGTGGTCATGACATTGGTAAAGGAAATGCCCAGTATTTACGATTGTGATTTTACAGATGGTTTTAGATGTGGCAAGTATGAGATAGAACCTGGTGCTACCGGGGGCCTTAGCGTAGATTTTCCGTTTTTAAGGTATACCGATGTGTTGATGATGAAAGCAGAGGCATTGCTTAGGACGGGCAGTAGTGATGAGGCTGCATCAATTGTCACCCAAGTACGTGCACGTTCATTTGACGACCTTGCCGATGCAACCGTAACGGGTGCAGAACTGGAAGGGGACACAACGGTACAATATGGAACCTTGGCAGAGGACGGCACTATAGCCGATGCCGGAGACCAAGCAACCGTACCTTACGGACGTTTTTTGGATGAACTGGGATGGGAATTTGCCGGTGAGGCCAGAAGGAGAACAGACTTGATAAGATTTGGGGTATACCAAACCAAAAGTTGGTATAACCATACTCCAAAAGGAGACTATACCACCATATTCCCAATTGGTTTGGAAGAATTGAATACCAATTCTAACCTAAGCCAAAACCCTGGATATTAAAAAATATAATAATTTATTTGTTTGAGTTGGTTAGTTTAAGTCAGGAAAGCGAACGGTATACCGTTCGCTTTTTTTTGGCATCCTTGAAAAGGAACTTTGCACCCTTGAGACAAAAAATACAATTCATGCCTGGGTTGTCCTCTTAGAACCGTGTGCGATACTGCGTTGGGGAACACCCCTTTAGTTCCTTGAACTTTCTGTTGAAGTTAGCAATGTTATTGAACCCACATTCTTCGGAAACCAATGAGATGGATAGTTCTGGTTTGTTTACAATTAGCTTACAAGCATTCTCTATCCTTATTTCAATTAAAAATTGAAAAAATGTTTTATTGGTTCGCTTCTTAAAATAGCGACAAAATGCATTGCGGCTCATGTTGGCCACAGTTGAAATTTCTTCCAGACTAATAGGCTCGCTATACTGTTCCATTGCATATTTGTACACATTGTTCATTCGTTTTCCCTCATCATCGGAAAAAGATTTTTTATAGACAAAAGAAGATAAGGAAGCCGTTTTCGATTTTGTTACAAGACTGATAATCGTTAGCAACGTAGCTATCTGTTCCACTTTGTTCTGGGAAGCTAGTTTATGGAATTCTCCTATAATCTGTTGTGTATTGCTAAGCACCCTCATGCCCAACTCAGATTTTTTAAAAAATTCTTTGGTCAGCGAAAGGTCCGCAATTTCAAAAAAATCCTTCCCAAAGGAATGTAAGTCAAAAAAGAGCGTATGCATTTCCGATCTGGGAGAAGCAACCGTATCGCTCTTAAAAACGTGGGGCACAAAGCCCCCAATGACTAGAATATCGTGCGCTTTGTATTCATTTATTGAATCTCCGACTATCAAAGTACCTTCGCCTTGGGGAATATAACTTATCTGTATTTCTCCATGTTGATGCAGTTGGTCATAAAATGCCTCTTCCCTATCCACTTGGTAAACAAGGGCTTCATTTCTAGGTTTAGGAATTTTAAACGGTAAAACTTTCAATATTTAAATATTAAGTTAATCAACTCTAGATAGATTCCGATCTTATCGTCAACATCATCAAGTAAACACTACCAATGGTATACGCTACAGATATATTTTAGATATGTTATCATACCAATATCCTCATAATCCATAAGGTTCCCTATACGGATCAAATATGGACCATAAAATTGAATTCTATTCAAAATTCACTTTTTTATTTGACATTTCCAGTTTAAGGATAATATAGTATCAGTATCTGTTAATATGGATTATTAAAAGGCGTAAGAATATCAATAGTTTTATTCTAGATTATTCTTTGTGGCTTTATAAAAAACAAATAAGTGCATTTTATACATTTATTTATTATGCTTCATACAATTAGTACTTGATATGGCTACGCCAAAGAAATAATCTAGCTGTATATAAAACCTAATTTACCGCTTGTATGAATCCCGTTCAGGTCAATTTTACAAGCTATTAGATATAAAAAAAACCTTTAGGCAAGGCTATCATGAAAATTGAAATTGACAAAATGATATATACCCGTACAATCATTTATTTTTTAAGTGTAGTCTCATTCCTGTCCTCTTTTTTAACTTCTGCACAGGACGGCAACCAAATTTTGGACGGAATAGGTGAAACCGGACTCATAGCACGTTATCTCTTTAATGGCGATGCAAAAGATTGGTCCAGGAACAATTTACATGCCTCCATAGAAGGATCGGGCGCTTCTTTTGTTCATGACGAAACATTTGGCAAGGTACTATCATTGAACAAAAGTGGTAAAAACTTTATTTCCCTGCCCCACGACGCCATTTTGCAAGAAGAATCCCTTAGTATTACCGGATGGGTAAAGCTACATACGAACAAATTAGGTCAATTTTTCTTTGATTTTGGTAAGAACAATGCATCCCGTATGTATCTGGCACCAATGGGCACTATGGATACGGAAGGGTTACAAAATGTGCTCAACACAAGCAACGGCCATTCGTACAGAATAGGGTCAAAAGCTTTTGAAACGGGTCAATGGTACCATATAGCGATGGTTATCAACACCCCATCAAAAGCAATTAGCACCTACCTAAATGGTGAGCTTGTGGATACGGCCAATGATGTAACAGTGGCCTTGGAACAGTTATTTGCTCAAGCATCCAACCAAAAAAATAAATTATATATCGGTAAATCAATAACGGGCAATGATTCTTACCTTTTTGGCCTGTTACATGATTTTAGAATCTACCGCATTCCCTTAAGCCATAAACAAGTTTCAAGAATTTATGAGAGTGCCGGTAACTCAGAAACATCCAATAATAAACCTAAAAAAGATAGCGAAGATGACCTTCAAAAATTTCCCGATACTGTTCCGCAGTTATACAACGCCTATTTACAAAATATAGAAGATGTTCAGGTAACCACCCAGGTGGGACACTTACCACGATTGCCCCGTTTTGTTAAGGGCACATATACCAATAATATACAGGGGCCGGCAGTACGCATTCTCTGGCCAGCCCCTAAAGATAATGCACAAGTGCTAAGCCCTGGCACCTATCAAATACTAGGAAATATACCGGGATCACCGCTAAAAGCAAAGGCCACGGTAACCGTAAAAGAAAACATGGAAATTAAACGCCCTGATCAACGGTTGGCCTCCTTTACCTTGGAACAGGTTTCCCTGACCAAAGACTTGGCGGGTAACGATACCAAGTTCATAGAAAACAGGGACAAATTTATATCCACATTGGCACAGACCGATCCAGATGCCTTTCTCTATATGTTTAGAAACGCATTTGGAATAGCCCAACCTAGTGGTGCCGAACCTCTTGGTGTTTGGGACAGTCAAGAAACTAAATTGAGGGGGCATGCCACCGGGCATTACCTTACGGCAATTGCCCAAGCCTATGCAAGCACCGGTTACGATAAGGAATTACAAAACAATTTTGGCCGTAAAATGGAATATATGGTGAATACGCTGTTTAAACTTTCCCAAATGTCCGGTCAACCCAAGGAAAACGGAGGAGCATTTGTAGCGGATCCCAACGAAGTGCCCTTTGGTCCCGGAAAGACGGCGTACGATTCCGATATACGCGAAACCAGTATACGTACCGATTATTGGAATTGGGGAAGAGGCTTTATTAGCGCTTATCCACCAGATCAATTTATCATGTTGGAAAAAGGTGCTACCTATGGTACCAACGACACACAAATATGGGCCCCATATTACACCTTGCATAAGATACTTGCCGGTTTAATGGATGTATATGAGATAAGTGGTAACCAAAAAGCACTTGAAATTACCAAGGGAATGGGAAATTGGATTCATACCCGTCTAAGTAAATTGCCGAAAGCAACCCTTATTAAAATGTGGAACACCTATATAGCCGGTGAGTATGGTGGTATGAACGAAGCAATGGCCAGGCTATACAAGCTTACGAACGACAGCCGCTATTTAGAAACTGCCCAATTGTTCGATAATATAAAAATGTTCTATGGCGATGCCGAACACACCCACGGAATCACTAAAAATGTAGACACTTTCCGCGGTTTGCACGCCAACCAACATATTCCCCAAATAATGGGTGCATTGACCACTTACCAAGCATCCAACGATCATAAATACTACCAAGTGGCAGATAATTTTTGGTATAAAACAACCAATGATTATATGTATAGTATTGGTGGGGTCGCAGGAGCACGAAACCCCACCAACGCCGAATGCTTCATAGGAGAACCGGCCACCTTATATGAAAATGGATTGTCCTCCGGTGGACAAAATGAAACCTGTGCAACCTATAACATGTTAAAGTTATCCCGAAACCTATTTCTTTTTGACCATAGGGCAGAACTAATGGATTATTATGAACGCGGACTTTACAATCATATTTTGGCTTCTGTGGCAGAGGACAGTCCTGCAAATACATATCATGTACCCTTAAGGCCAAGTTCCGTAAAGCACTTTGGAAACCCCCACATGAAGGGCTTTACCTGTTGCAACGGCACAGCATTGGAAAGCAATACCAAACTTCAAAACTCCATTTACTTTAGAAGCGTGGACAACCAAGCGCTGTATGTAAATCTTTATGTGCCTTCAACACTAGACTGGACCGAAAAAAATATCAGTATACAACAAGCTACCAATTTTCCACATGAGGACAGAACACGGTTGACCGTAACCGGCAAGGGTAATTTTGACCTGAATGTAAGGGTGCCATATTGGGCAACCAAGGGTTTCTTTGTTCATATAAACGGTAAACCCCTAAAAGTAGAGGCTACCCCTGGCAGCTATCTTACCCTTAACCGCAAATGGAAAAACGGTGATATCATAGAATTACAGATGCCTTTTCAATTTCACTTATCGCCCATTATGGATCAACAGAATATTGCAAGTCTATTTTATGGACCTATCCTTTTGGCCGCACAGGAATCCGAGCCCAGTAAAGAATGGAGAAAAGTGACCTTGGATTTGAAAGATTTAGGCAAGACCATAAAAGGAGACCCAAAAAAATTGGAATTTACCATTAACGGTACGGTCTTTAAACCCTTTTATGAAACTTATGGCCGACATTCCGTTTATCTGGATGTTTCGCTAAAATAAAACCTATTGTAAGATGAGGCCCAATTACATAAATCAATTTTTCCTATTAAACAATATATCCATGCCTTAGGGCAATAATGAAAGACAATTACCATGAATAAGATGCACACAAAATTTTGGCTATTAACAGGACTAGTTTTAATTGTCTCATGTAAACTATCCGCTCAAAAAAGCTATTGGAGCAACGTAGAGCATAGGGAGCCTACATTAGGGGTTGCGGAGGTGTTCCAAAAACATAACACACCAGAATTTCAGCTGAAATTGGTAAAAGCTTCGCAAACCGTAGCGGCATTGAGACCAATGGACGAGTTATCATTTGACTACACCCCAGGCGAAAGGTTGGAAGTAAGGGACAAGGACAGCCTTTACCATTTAGGGGATATCAATCTAAGGATCAAGACTTCATCTGGCCATTGGAAAACATATTCAACGGCCAGCAATAGAGCTCCGGTCACCCCACTGGCAATAAAGGATAGTGTGCTGGCAGCTGCAGATTTGGCCAATACCCTACCTAAGGATATACCCGTTTCCATAAAACGTTTCTATGAATTGGATAAAGGGCAATTGGTCATGCGTTTTGAAATTACAAATATGCAGGATACGCCAATAGAGATAGGTGCTTTGGGTGTACCCATGATTTTTAACAATATTCTAGAAGGTAAATCATTGACTGAGGCCCATAAGCAAAATGTTTTTTTTGATCCATATATTGGCAAGGATGCAGGATATTTAGAGGTAAAAAGGCTAAGTGGAAAAGGGCCTGCCTTATTGGTCATACCAAAAGAACACATGGCCTTTGAGGCATACCGTCCTCTATTGGACGATCCCACAAGAAAAAGCATTGTATTTGAAGGTTTTCATGAATGGATGGCACATAGCAAGGCCTATGCGGAAAATGAATGGCAAGGCGTAGAACAATGGAACAAACCAACATCTGTAGTACTACAACCCAATACCACTAAAAATTATTCCTTAAAGTTTGTCCTGTCCAAAGGTGTTAAGCATATTCAGGAAACGTTGATCAAGGAAGAAAGACCCGTTGTTGTAGGCGTACCTGGTTATGTAATCCCAATGGATGTAAAGGCACATCTTTACGTGAATTATAAAAGTGAGATTAAGTCTTTTGATGTTTATCCAAAAAATGCATTGAAAATTAAGGAAGACGGTACTACTACAACCGGCTTAAAAAAGTACCTCGTCTCCGGTAAAAAATGGGGAAGGGCAAGGTTGACCATTAGCTATAACAACGGTGTTGAACAGACCGTTAACTATAAGGTCATTAAGCCTGAAGCGGAAGTCATTAAGGATTTTGGAAATTTTTTGACCACAGAGCAATGGTATGATAACCCCAACGATCCTTTTGGCAGAAGTCCATCACCCATCTCCTATGACTATGAAAAAAAGGAACAGGTTACCCAAGACGGCAGGGTGTGGATCAGTGGTCTTAGTGATGAAGGTGGTGCGGGAAGTTGGCTTGCGGCAATTATGAAACAATTGGTACAACCTAACAGAACAGAAATTCAAAAACTTCAGGAATTTATAGACCATGTGCTATGGGGAAACATTCAATATAGCGAAGGACCGTACAAATATGGGGTCAAAAAAAGCCTTTTTTATTATGAACCGGATTCATTGCCAAAAGGTACTTATGACAAAAATATTGATTATACCACCTGGGCAGCTTGGGACCATAAGCACGCCAATGATCGTGGTAGATCTTTTAATTATCCGCATGTAGCCGCATCGTATTGGGTCATGTACCGCTTGGCACGATATCATAACGGACTGGTAGATAATAAAAATTGGGATTGGTATCTGAAAAATGCGTACCATACCACCATAGCTATGATGGAACAGGCCCCCTACTATGCCCAATTTGGACAAATGGAAGGTTCCGTGTTCCTATCGATCCTTAAAGATCTGCAGAATGAAAACTATGATGAAATGGCTACTGACCTAGAAGCAAGAATGAAAGAACGCGCAGACCATTGGAAAGCGCTTGACTATCCTTTTGGCAGTGAAATGCCATGGGATTCCACAGGGCAGGAGGAAGTCTATACCTGGACAGACTATTTTGGTTATGAACATAAGGCCAATATTACCTTAAATGCCATACTGGCCTATATGCCTACCATGCCACATTGGGCCTATAACGGTAATGCCAGGAGATATTGGGATTTTCTTTATGGTGGCAAGGCCGGGGAAACCTCAAGGGTAGAACGCCAAATACATCATTATGGCTCTGGTATTAATGCCATACCGGTGCTTAAGCAATACCGAAAAACTCCAGATTTTTATTTGCTCAAAGTGGGGTATGGAGGGCTTATGGGAAGTATTTCAAATATTACCCAAGACGGATTTGGACCGGCCGCATTCCATTCATATCCTTCATCATTAAAAATAGATGGAATATCCGGTGATTATGGTTCCGGCTTCTATGGATATGCGGTTAACTCGGCAACCTACATAACCAATAACGACGAATTGGGCTGGTTGGCCTTTGGGGGCAATGTTTCACAAAAAGGAACTGCCATTGAAGTGATACCTACTACAGCGGCTAAATCCAAAATATATCTTACTCCCAAAAAACTATGGATGACTCTGGATGCGGGAAGCATCAATAAAATAACATATGATACTTCAACTGAAAAAGTCACTCTGGTTTTGGACCCAAAAACCGAACATACGCCAAAGGCTTATTTGCGGATAGATGACAGTATAGTTCTACCCTATAAAAAGGTTAGAGGAGCCTATGAAATTGAATTGGATGATACTGTAAAAGAAATTACGTTGTAAAAAGCAATTGTGCACTTTTGCCCAAGATAAAATCATCTATTATTGAACCATAAGGTTAAGGTCCAAACCTCTACGCATAAAAAAAGGCTTCCATATTTGGAAGCCTTTTCTGTGGAGAATACCGGATTCGAACCGGTGAACTCTTGTCTGCCAGAAATAGGATTAGGATATCAAAGCGATATAAAATAATGTATATTTAATTGAACATCAGTATTTTAATCTCTTTTGAATTCAAATGAAACCAAGTATTTGCGTGCAAACTGTGTGCAAATTTTTTTTACCTTTAGTTTCTTGAATACGAATATAAAACTATCATTGGATACACGTAGGAAGAAAAAGACGCCTCCTTGCCTATAATTTTACGATTGATTCATTTTCACAAAACCACATCAGTAAGTTTAGGTCAGTCTGTTCATAAAGAATTTTGGGATAATAAAAATGAAAAGGTAAAAAAAGCTTTCAAAGGCACTTCATCAGTTAGTATATTGAATAATCAGCTTTTGAAGGAAAAGACTAGAGCGGTTGACATAATTAATGAAGTAAATGAAAAGGACGAGCTCAATTTTTTATCCATTCTACAACTCAAAAGTAAAATCGTGCAAACTACCTCTTTTGATTCATTTTTCGAATATAGCAAGGGTATTGTGAAAGAACTACGAACTGCGGAGCAATTCGGCAACGCAAATACGTATTATGCCGTAATTAAAGTATTGGAAAAATTTACCGGTGGGACTGATAACAAATTCAATGAAGTTAATTACGACTTTCTTAAAAGGTTTGAAAGTTGGCACTTTTCAAGAGGTAATTCCATAAACGGTCTTTCAGCATACATGAGAACAATAAAGGCTATCTTTAATAAGGCTGTTAAATCTGATGTTGTTTCAAGGGATGCTTACCCCTTTAGTCATTATACAATTAAAACAACTCCAACAGAAAAAAGAGCACTTGATATCGGGAGCATCAAATCTATATTGCTATTGAAACTGGAAGAAACGGATAGCTTGTTCCATTACAGAAACTTCTTCTTAGCATCTTATATGCTCTAGGGTATTTCTTTAATGGATTTAGCTTTTTTAAAAGTTCAAAATATCATTGACAACCGTATTAAGTTCCAAAGAAAAAAGACATACAAACCCTATGATATTAATATAACACCCCAATTAAAGGAGATACTTTCATTTTACCTCAAAAACAAACACAAATCAGATTTTATATTCCCAGTAGTTAAGAGAGAAACGGTTGAACTTCACCATAAGGATGTATTATGGGCTCATAAAAGATATAATAAAGGATTGAAAGAGATTGCCAATCAATGTAATATTGAACAGCGGTTGACCTCCTATGTGTCTCGTCATAGTTTTGCGACGCAGGCCATGTTGCAGGATGTGCCTCTGCAAGCAATTTCAGCCATGCCAGGGCATAATCGCTTATCAACTACTCAAATATATCTTAAGTCTTTGCCTAGTGAGATATTAGATGGTTACAACAAGAAATTGGTTGAATTGTAAAATTGGATTTTAGATAACCCCCAAATCTTACCATAATTTAACTGCGCCTGGATCCTGTTTCGATTTTATAGTGTTCCGGCAATAAGCGTAAGGTAAAATCGAAATAGGGCGCACCCTACTTTTGATTTGAAACACTTTTCTTCTATTTTCTGACTTTGCGACCATCGGGAGTAAAGCGAGTTTGTTTTTGTGGCCACAAAAACACATCTCGCGCTTCCTGATCAAATCCATTTTTGGCGACAAATTGCCACTATTACTTTTAGTCTTAAATGGTGAAATTTTCAAGGGGTACTTTTATGTCTCCCTGCTAAATTCCAAAACTTTTATATTCTTTAAAGACTGCTGATGAAAGAAAAAAATAGCATCATCTTTATTGCTGATCTAGATAAGTTCCTGGTCAGTTTCTGACTCATCCATTTTCCAAGACGGATTTTGAAAATCTGAAATTTTAAATTTTTTTCTTCACCAGCTTTTTATTTCCTATTTCACCTACCTTCTTACCTAACTTAATAATGAAAGGGCCTATAGCTTAGGTCAGTTCTTAAATTCGAGTAACCTATATTACCATTTAGGAAGGAAAGGTAACCTTTAAGTAGGATTAGTATTATAGAAGTTACCCAGTTCCATCTGCTAGTGCCGCTGGCCTAGTTCATTCTTAGGTAAATAGGTAGGTGCAATTCCATTTTTTTATAAAATTTCACTGAGAAAATTCAGGAAAAAATTGCTTTACAAAACTGGTGTCTAATGCAATCATTAAAGGCTGCCTGAATGAACCGGTCAATACTGTTGGACGGTGAACCCTTAAACCTTCAGAACCATAGAACAATTATTTTTTTCTTTCATTAGCCAGACAGTTTAACTAAATTTTTGATGATATGATGACAATGTCGGGAACAGCCCATAATCATTGGACTTTAAACATCATCGATTTGTCATCACGGCATCATTTTATAATATTTCAAAGGCTGTTCCGTCATCATTATTTTTTCTGATGACAAAATAATGACAGTTTGATGACCGCTTCAGCTACCATAAACATTTAATTCGACGTATTCCGTCATCTTTTCATCAAAATATCTGCCTGAAATAAAATAAAACTGTTTTTTCTTCAATAGTAACCCAAAGAATAGTTTTAGGATTTTTATGCGACTTAGAAAAAGTGGTCCCTAAAATGGTTCGTTTCATGAAACCCAGAAGTGGGTAAGAGTAAAGGAATTTGGAAATTAGACATCTAAAGATCTATATAAATTACCCACAAGAACACGTCTGTAAAAGTTAGTTCTTTTGATACCGTTCATTTTGATATTTCCGGTAGCATAATTTTCTTATCGATATTCTTTACTTTTGAAGCATGAAAATGCTTGCCGTCATTTTGTCCTTGTTTACAATTTTCCTGTCTACATACCCATGTTGCCAGGATGAAGACTCATGTGAGGAAATAATAACGATAGAGGATAACAGTGGGGGAAGTTCCCAAAACGAAGAACCCCATGAAAGTAAAGGGCCCTGCTCCCCATTCTATAATTGTGGCCGTTGCGTGGGTTTTACCTTAACTTTCCATGAGATGATTTTGGTTCCTATTGAACATAAGCTGAAAAAGGGTTTTGTTCCTTATCTTCGATTTCAGCCCAAGGAAGAACTTTTCATAGCCCTTAAGCCTCCGAGATATTTTGAAATATAACTAAAACTAAATGGTCGAACCCCCGACCAAAATCCTTTTACATATTTCAAAAAAATCCAAAAAATGAATCCACGATTATTTTTGGTACTAACCCTTTTCGGGATGGTATCAACGTTTGCACAGAACAAACTTGAACTTACGGTTATGGACTCCCTGACGAGAGAACCTTTATTGGGGGTCACTGCTCAAATTAAATCGATTGAAAAAGGCACTATATCCGACTATAACGGTAAGATATATATGGAAGAAATTCCTGATGGCAATTATATACTTAGATTGAGTTACATAGGTTATTCCAAAAAAGAACTAAATCTATCCTTTCCACTCACTTCGAATATTCAGGGTAAGACGATATACCTGATACCTCAAACGGAGGAAATGGAGGAGATTACATTGGTATCCACCAGAAGTACCCGTACAATCGATGATATACCCACTCGCGTTGAAGTAATTGCCGGAGAGGAACTTTCCGAAAAGGGAAACATGAAACCAGGGGACATTCGAATGTTGCTGAATGAAAGTACAGGTATCAGGACCCAGCAGACTTCGGCAACAAGTTACAATTCCAGTATACGCATTCAAGGTCTTGACGGTAAATATACCCAGCTTCTAAGGGATGGGCTTCCCCTTTACTCGGGATTCGCCAGCGGATTGAGTTTAATGCAGATTGCCCCATTAGACCTAAAGCAAGTCGAAGTCATAAAAGGTTCCAGTTCCACATTATATGGTGGTGGCGCCATAGCCGGATTGGTAAACCTTATATCCAAGACCCCAAGTGAGGAAGCGGAACTTAGTTTTATGGCCAATGGGACTTCCGCTTTAGGTTTAGACTTAAGCGGGTTCTATTCTGAAAAATTCAATAAGGTAGGAACAACGATTTTTGCTTCTTATAACCTTGGTACTCCATACGATCCATCCGGTATTGGCTTAACCGCCATACCAGAGTTCGATCGTTTTACATTAAATCCGAAAATTTATGCATATCTCGGTACAAATACGGAAATGATGCTTGGTCTTAATGCCATCTGGGAAAACCGTCTAGGTGGAAATCTGGATTTTATAAAAGGGAAAAGTGTGGTAGACCCATACTTTGAATCCAATGAAACGGAGCGATTTTCTACTCAATTTAGCTTGAACCACTCCATTGATGAAAGAAACCGGTACGAAGTAAAGAACAGTTTCAATTTTTACGACCGAACTATTCAAATTCCAGATTTCACTTTTTCGGGATATCAGAGATCCTCGTTCAGTGAACTTAATTTTTCCACGGATTCAGAGGAGGGCTTGGAATGGGTCTTTGGGGGCAATCTTTGGACGGAATATTTCAATGATACCAGAGAAGATCAAAGTTTGGCCTTGGATCAATCATATCAGATTTATGGGTTGTTTGCACAAAACGTATGGCCCATAGACGACAAGCTATCCGTAGAGACCGGTCTAAGGTTCGATTTTCATTCCGATTATGGTGCCTTGGCATTGCCTCGGATATCCGTTCTCTATGAACCGGCCAATTCATTGACCTTTAGGCTTGGTGGCGGTATGGGATACAAGACCCCCACGGTTTTCATTGAAGATGCTGAACGGTTGCAGTTCAGAAATGTGTTGCCTGTAAATACGAGCGAGTCCGATTTGGAACGCTCCTCGGGAGGAAATTTTGATATCAATTACAAGTGGGTTCCACTAGCAGGTATGACCATGTCAATCAATACCCTGCTCTTTTATACTAAAATTGACGACCCATTGCTTTTGGTTGCTGACGGGAATGGAATTTACAGTTTTGACCAGCCCAACGGTTATGTGGACACCCGAGGTGTGGAGGTCAACCTTAAGGTCAAATATGTTGATTTTAAACTGTTTACCGGATATACCCATGCCAACGTAATACAAAATATAAATGGGATAGTTTCAGATTTTCCCTTGGTAGCAAAACATCGCTTGAACAATGTTTTGATGTACGAAAAAGAAGAAAACCTATGGGTTGGTCTAGAGGCATATTATTATAGTCCACAAAAATTGAGCAATGGGGAAATTGGAGATTCGTACTGGATCATGGGACTTATGAGTGAAAAGAAACTAGGCGAAAATTTTTCTATTTTTCTAAACTTTGAGAACTTCTTGGATACCCGACAGACAAGATTCGGGACAATTTTTACCGGCAACATTGGAAATCCCCAGTTCTTGGATATCTATGCTCCTGTAGACGGTTTTGTTATCAATGGAGGCTTCAAGGTAAAATTATAGCACTATGAAAGGGAAACAAGTTATGGAGGATATGGAAACAAGGCTTCTTGAAGGTGGGGTTCGCCCCACCGCTATGCGAATACTGATTTCCAAATTTATGCTACAGAAGGACACGGCGGTCGCCCTGACCGATATAGAGAGCGCTTTCGCAAAAGTGGATAGGACTACCATATACAGAACTATAAAAACTTTCGAGGAAAAAGGGATAGCTCACCAAATAGACGACGGCACGGGAATTCAAAAATATGCACTTTGTGAAAAAGGATGTAATTGCGATATAGCTCGAGACTTACATTTGCACTTCCATTGCAGCAATTGTAACCAAACCGTATGTCTGACAAACCATAAGTTACCACATATCAATTTGCCCCAAGGATATTTTGCGGAGAACATAAACCTGGTGGTAACAGGTATATGTAAGAAGTGTAGTCTATAAGTATGCACTTCCATTGCATTGGTTGAATTATGATATTGTGGTCATGAAAAAGAAAAAAATAAACTTGCGTGATATAGGTACTGACAAACATGGAGGCGAACATGGCTATGAGGATGTACATCATCATGGAAGCTCGAAGACCAAATCAAATTTTCGAAGCTATATACCCGCTATTTTTAGTTTTTTGGTTTTGGTCACAGGTTTGGTCCTTGATAATTTCGGAAACTATGCAATTTTTGAAGGTTGGACCAGGATTATATGGTATGTAGTCGCTTACCTACCTGTCGGATTTCCAGTTTTAAAATTGGGCTGGAACAGTATCCTTGAAGGTAATTTTTTTACCGAATTTTTATTGATGTCCATAGCCACTATAGGCGCTTTTGCCATTGGCGAATATCCTGAAGGAGTTGCCGTTATGCTCTTTTATTCTGTTGGAGAACTATTTCAGAGTGCCGCGGTCAAGAGGGCCAAGGGAAATATCAAGGCTCTTCTGGATGCAAGGCCCAAAGAAGCAACGGTAATTCGTGACAACAAACTGGTTTCCGTCGCCCCTGAAACCGTTGCAATTGATGAAAGGATTCATGTACGCGTGGGGGAAAAGATACCGCTTGACGGTATTTTGCTTTCCGAAAAAGCATCGCTGAATACCGCTGCCATTACCGGTGAAAGCACACCTGATACCAAAGTAAGGACCGAAAAAGTATTCGCAGGTAGCATTAACCTCGATGGGGTAATTGAAGTACGGACGACCAAAGAATTCAAGGACAGTTCCATTGCCCATATCTTAGATATGGTACAGAACGCAACCGCACGAAAGTCAAAGACCGAATTGTTTATTCGGAAATTTGCCCGGATCTATACCCCAATCGTCGTATTCCTGGCTATTGGTCTAACCTTCTTACCCTATTTTTTTATCGACAATTATATCTTTCGGGACTGGCTTTATAAGGCCTTGATATTTCTGGTGATTTCGTGTCCCTGTGCGCTAGTGATTTCCATTCCCTTAGGATATTTCGGTGGGTTGGGTGCGGCATCTCGCAACGGTATTCTGTTTAAGGGCGCATCCTTTTTGGATACCATGACCAAGGTAGATACCCTGGTAATGGATAAAACCGGGACTGTTACCAAAGGGGTTTTTAAAATCAAGGAAGTAGTAAATAAATCCACTTTCGGCGGAAAAGAATTTATGCAGTACGTGATGGCAATGGAAGAGCAATCCACCCATCCCATAGCCAAGGCCATTCTTGAATACAAAGCCGATGGTGCGGATTTTCAAGCGACCGAGGTTTCGGAAGTTGCAGGAAAGGGATTGAATGGTACGGTAAATGGAAAGCAGGTATTGGTCGGAAATAAAATATTGATGACTTCCAACGGAATCGAGGTTCCCTTAGAAACCGATACCATAGTCGAATCCATAGTTATGGTGGCCATCAATGGAAAGTTTGCGGGATACGTGACCATCGCCGATGAGCTAAAAGAAGACGCGCACCAAGCTATAAGACAAATTCGAGACGCAGGAATTTCCAAAATAATTATGCTTTCAGGTGACAAGGATTCCATTACCCAAAAAGTTTCCCAAGAATTGAATATCGATTGGGCCAAAGGCGGTCTTCTACCGGAAGATAAACTCAATGAAGTTGAAGAACTCAAAAAACAACCCAATACGAGGGTGGTCTTTATGGGCGACGGCATCAACGATGCGCCCGTACTCGCCGCAAGTGATGTGGGTATAGCCATGGGTGGTTTGGGAAGCGATGTGGCCATCGAGACCGCGGATGTCATCATTCAGACAGACCACCCTAGCAAAATAGCAACAGCGGTAAACATCGGGCGTTCGACCCGCCGAATAGTTTGGCAAAATATCGGTTTGGCTTTTGGTGTGAAAGCAATCGTTCTTATACTAGGTGCAGGTGGTTTGGCCACCATGTGGGAAGCCGTTTTCGCCGATGTAGGCGTTGCCCTTTTAGCTGTCTTAAACGCCGTAAGGCTTCAACGGATGAAGTGGAAGTAAATCCGAATGTGTTTATATACAATCCATTCCCATAAAACGGCTTTATAATGAGACAGTTTCAAATGGGCCAATTGCTATTAGTTTAAAAGTCCCATTCTTGGTCTTTTTTAGTTGTTTCGTCAATTGACATTTTATGGGACTCAGATTCCTTAATCTAATATTGAAGTTAAAGCACCCTTTCAATGGCAATACCTTTTCCAAAATATATCTTTAAACGGTGAAGAAGTGTTAAAATAGACCAATTTGAATCAAAAAATACCGAGCTTAATTTAAAAACGGTTTTGCGTGCAAATGAAAAAAGCTTCAAAAGTCAAAAACTCTTGAAGCCTTATGTTTACTGGTGGAGAATACCGGATTCGAACCGGTGACCTCTTGCCTGCCAGGCAAGCGCTCTAGCCAACTGAGCTAATCCCCCTTTTTAGGCGTCGCAAAGGAAATACTTTTTCGCAACGTATCAAAATACATCTTAATCTTTCTTGGTACTCAAGATCAATACTGGAATGGGTACGGAAAATTCCGATTTTAAAATGGTGCTTTTTTCCCATAATTTCTTAAAAAAGCCACGCTTTCTTCTAAAAACACAGAGCAAATCGGGATGTTTGGACTGAAAATGCTCCAGAACTCCCAAGTATGTAGTTGCGTTTTCGGTTATAGTCAAGTGGGAACTAATATCCATCAGAGCAGTATTGATTTTGAGGTCGTCATCAGTATAGCCCGGTGTCTTTACTAATAACAAATTGACTTTCGACCTATGCTTTTCAGAAATAGTGATCAGGGAATTCAATATTCTCTTACGCTTTAGTATACCAGACCTGAAAGCCACCAAAATACTTTCAAAAGGCTTGTATTTTGTGCCTTTTGGGACTACCAAAGTTGGGATATTGGTTTGTTTAATGATTTTTCCGGAAGTAGGTCCAAGATAAACCTCCTCCTGAATATCGTTACTTCTAGGAGCTAGAATAATTAAATCTATGCCCAGTTCATTATCAATTTCCAAAAGCCCGTCTACCAAATCTCCTTTAAACGAGGCTATTTTTAAATCTATTTGTTTGGTATCTATCTGGGCAATGACCCCTTTCAGTCGCTCCTTACCGCTCTCCGCAACAATTTCAGATACATTGGCCAAGGTGCCGGCCTTTGAGGTCACATTAAACACTTCCATCACATAGACCTCCGCTCCAAAATCAGTGGCAAAGTCTACGGCATATTGTAAGGTTTCGCTGGCGTCAGGGGATGTGCCTATGGGAACAAGGATATTCTTCATGGTTGTTTTGTTGTTTATTCCTCTAAATTTACAATTTTAATATTTTGAATGATGATTCAGCCAGCAAAGATATCTGAAATTCCCGATATTCTTTCCATGACAAACGCCTGTCGACTGCACATGGAATCCAAAAATATTTTTCAATGGACAACGGAATATCCTTCCGAAGAAAAATTCCTGACAGATATAAAAAGAAAGGAATTATACGTATTAAAAAAGGAAGATGAAATCATTGGATGCATTGTCATTTCCAGCCTTATGGATGAGGAGTACCGGCACGTCGCCTGGTTATCGCCAAATTCCAAAAACCTGTACGTTCATAGATTGGCGGTACATCCAGAGCATCAGGGAAAGGGTTATGCCCTACAACTCATGGATTTTGCCGAGGACTTTGCAAGACAAAACAATTTTATATCGATCAGGTTGGATACCTTTAGTCAAAATAAAAGAAACCAAAGATTTTATGAGGCAAGAGGCTATAAAAAATTGGAGGATATTTACTTTCCAAATCAGAGCAGCTACCCCTTTCATTGTTATGAACTTGTAGTATAAACCATTTTGAAATCTACCGTCACCTTAAAACGAATCAATAGTTTGGCCATACCTGCCACCGTTGCCGGAATTGCGGAACCTTTACTTTCAATAACCGATACGGCCATCGTGGGCAATATTCCCGTAGACGGACTGGAATCACTTGCAGCGGCCGGAATCGTAGGGTCCTTTTTATCCATGCTTATTTGGGTTTTGGGGCAAACTAGAAGCGCCATTTCCGCCATCATTTCCCAATACCTGGGAGCGGGAAAACTCGAGGAGGTAAAGACCTTGCCCGCACAGGCCATCTATTTGAATATTGCTTTAAGCCTCATCATTTTATTGTCCACCGTATTCGTAATCCGAGAGATTTTTGAGCTTTTGAACGCCTCCGGAAAAATACTAGAATATTGTATCAGCTACTACTCCATTAGGGTTTGGGGCTTTCCCCTTACCCTTTTCACATTTGCCGTGATGGGAATTTTTAGAGGACTGCAGAATACCTATTGGCCCATGGTCATTGCAATTACGGGAGCCGTCCTAAATGTTGGGCTGGATTTTCTTTTGGTATACGGGGTAGAAGGAATTATTGCCCCCATGTATTTAGACGGAGCGGCATGGGCGAGCCTCATAGCACAAACCGTTATGGCCATAATGGCCCTATGGCTTCTTTGGAAAAAGACCGAAATAAGTCTCGTACTAAAATTTCCAATACATCCAGAATTGGGACGCTTGGTGGTTATGAGCCTCAACCTTTTTGTAAGGGCCTTGGCATTGAACACTGCACTTATTTTGGCGGTACGGGAGGCGACCGCCTTGGGCGATAAATTTATCGGCGCACATACCATTGCCATTAATCTTTGGCTTTTTTCGGCATTTTTTATCGATGGCTATGGAGCCGCTGGAAACATTATGGGGGGAAGGCTTTTGGGTGAAAAGAACTATGCCGACTTATGGCTTTTGGCAAAGAAAATTGTGAAATATGGAATCTATGTGAGCTTGGTCCTTATAACGGTATCCTTTCTGTTTTATAAACCGATAGGCCGACTCTTCTCCAACGAGGAGCTGGTTTTGAACGCTTTCTATGGCGTATTTTATATCATCATTCTTGGACTGCCCATTAATACCGTAGCCTTTGTACTGGACGGAGTCTTTAAGGGTCTTGGCGAAATGAAATACCTGCGAAACACATTGCTAATCGCTACGTTTTTAGGATTTATACCGATGCTTTTCTTGGGAAGGTTTCTAGAATGGGGTCTTATGGGCATTTGGGTAGCGTTTACGCTGTGGATGTTGATACGGGGTGGAGCCTTGGTCCTTAAATTCCGAAGAAAGTTTCGACCCCTGTTACAAAACCATTAATTTTGATGAAAACCTTTTGATTATGGGAACCGATAGGGAAAACGGCAGTCTTTACACCAGTATGAACGGCAATGTTGCGACCATAGAGTTTGGGCATCCCGCCAGTAATTCCTTCGTGGCGGTTTTGTTGGAACGGTTGGCCAATGAGTTTGATAAGCTTTCCAATAAAAAGGATGTCCATGTAATCATTTTAAAGTCCGAAGGTGAAAAGGCCTTCTGTGCCGGGGCCTCCTTTACCGAGTTAATGGCCGTATCCAACTTGGAAGAAGGCAAGGCGTTTTTTAGTGGGTTTGCCCATGTCATCAACGCCATGCGAACCTGTAAAAAAATGATCGTAGGACGGGTACAGGGAAAAACCGTTGGCGGGGGCGTTGGGTTGGCCGCTGCCTGTGATTATGTGTTTGCCCATGAAAATGCCGCCATAAAACTATCTGAATTGAGTATAGGCATAGCGCCCTTGGTCATTGAACCGGCTGTGGAACGTAAAATTGGATCGGGCGGACTATCAGAGTTGTCACTTGCAACAACAGAGTGGAAATCGGCCTACTGGGCCCAGGAAAAAGGATTGTTCTCCAGGGTATTCGATTCGTTTTCCGAAATGGACAGGGAACTCGACTTTTTTGCCAATACATTGGCATCCTATAACCCTGATGCGCTGACCGAATGGAAAAAGGTGCTTTGGAAAGGAACCGATCATTGGAATCACTTATTGCTTGAGCGTGCTGCCATTACCGGTACTTTAGTGCTTTCTGATTTTACCCGAAACGCATTATCAAAATTCAAACAATAGGCAATATCCCATGGTATACTCCGTTGTTGTCCATAATAAGTTAACTCCATGGAAATATTTCAGTTTTTAAACGGGGACCTTATCTTTCCCATACTCGCCCTTTTTGTCGTAGTTGTATATTTTGTGAACAGAATACGCACAAGACGCAAGTTCAAACGTTAGTGCCAGTGATACCTCAACTTCCTGAAATCAGAAGAAATTCCTTACTGACCAGGAACAGGCCCGCATTCTTTCACCACACAGTGGACAGATATACTCAATTTTGAACTTGAGTTTGATATTTGTTCTTAAACTTGTATTTGTACTTGATATTTTAGTTTGAGCTCGAATTTGATTCTTGAGCTTGAAATTGATTTTAGGAACGGGTCTTCAGCCAGCCCGTGATACTCAATCGCTGTCGGTTGGCCGGTTTTACCTCGTGTTCAATTTTTTGGCTTTCAAATATGACCGTCCTGCCGGGCATTGGAAATACCTGCTTGGCATATTCCTTTCCATTTTCATCGTTTAGGTAGAGCACCAGCTCTCCCCCATGTTCGGGCAACCAATCGTTTTCGTTCAAATAATACACGACGGAAAGTCTGCGCCCATCGTCATTTTGAAAGGTATCCAAGTGCCGTTTGTAAAACTTGCCCGCCGGATAGACCGCATAATGAAATTCCTTTTTTAAGATACCCAGAAAACAGGTCTTGTTGAGATAATCTGAAAGTTCGTTGATCCTATTAAAAAATGACGATTGGACGGTGTTTAGTTTGGTCTCGTCCATCCATAGAATGAAATCGCCCCGTATTTCCGTTTTAATGATTTCATTGGTCCGGTTCCCAATAGCCGCTTTTTTAAAATAGTCCTCTTCATATTTGTAGAGCAGGTCGGCACGTAGGCCGTTAATGGTTTCCTCGGGAAAAAATGTATCCAGGATACTGTAACCGTCCCTGAGGATATCCTCGATCAATCGCTCAAAAAGCGGATTCTCCTCAAAGTCAAGTTGTTCTACCAATCCTGCCATTTCGATTTTTTTAAAAAGCCGACAAATGTAAATCTAAAACAGATCGGTTTTACAAATTGAATACCTTTGTACAACCAATGAATTCTTATGGGTACTATTAGGATTACCAAACAGTTCAATTTTGAGACCGGCCACGCACTATATGGCTACGATGGCAAATGCCGAAACGTGCATGGCCATAGTTATAAACTTTCGGTTACCGTAATAGGAAGACCCATTACGGATACCTCCCATGTAAAACTGGGAATGGTCATTGATTTTGGCGACCTAAAAAAAATCGTCAAGGAAGAAATTGTGGACAAATTTGATCACGCCACGGTATTCAATAAAAACACGCCCCATGTGGAACTGGCCAAAGAACTTACGGAAAGAGGTCATAACGTGATTTTGGCTGATTACCAGCCTACCAGTGAAAATATGGTCATAGACTTTGCAAAAAAAATTAAGGCCAGACTTCCCAAAAACATCGAACTATTCTCTTTGAAACTTCAGGAAACGGAAACCTCCTTTGCGGAATGGCATGCCAGTGACAATTAAGGCGCAAACATTTCCTATCTTTATCCATCATGACCACTATACATCTTCCCATTGGCAAAAAGGTATACTTTGCGAGCGATAATCATTTGGGTGCCCCCAATACCGAAACGAGCTTTCCAAGGGAGCAAAAATTCGTGAAATGGCTGGATGGGATTAAGACCGATGCCGGTGCCATTTTTCTTTTGGGCGACCTCTTTGATTTTTGGTTCGAGTATAAAACCGTTGTGCCAAAAGGTTTTACCAGAACTTTAGGGAAACTTGCAGAACTATCGGATGCTGGAATTCCCATTTATTATTTTGTGGGCAATCATGACCTTTGGATGAACGGCTATTTTGAGGAAGAACTGAATATTCCAGTGTATCATGCACCCAAACAATACCAGATAAACGAGGTTTCATTTTTTATAGGACATGGTGATGGCCTAGGCCCTCATGACAAAGGGTATAAACGAATGAAAAAGGTGTTTACCAATCCAGTGGCCAAATGGTTCTTTAGGTGGCTACATCCAGATTTGGGGGTAAAGGTAGCCCAGTACTTCTCGGTAAAAAACAAATTGATTTCCGGCGATGATGATGCCAAATTTTTAGGGGAGAATACGGAATGGCTGGTACAGTATGCCAAACGTAAATTGCAGAATCAGCACTACGACCATTTTATATTCGGACATCGACATCTACCCTTGGAAATCGACCTCAACGAAAAATCAAGATATACCAATATTGGGGATTGGGTCAATTACTTTACTTATGCCGTTTTTGATGGGAAGAAACTGGAATTAAAAAAATATGATTAACCTTTTAAAAGGATGAGCCTCATTCCTTTTCATGGTCCTCGATATCCTTGGAAAGGTCCAATCTTCTAAAGGATGGCCACGCCAGAGCTGTTAGCCCAACGGTTAGAATAGTCATACTTCCGCCAAAAATTACGGCCGTAACCGTTCCCATAAGTTTCGCAGTTACCCCACTTTCAAAAGCGCCCAATTCGTTGGAAGAGCCCACGAACATGGAGTTTACCGATGCAACCCTACCCCGCATGTTGTCCGGTGTCTTTAATTGTAGGATGGTCTGGCGAATGATCATGGACACTCCGTCAACGGCACCGCTCACAAATAGTGCTATGACCGATAGCCAAAAATACGTGGACATCCCAAAAACGATGATACAGACCCCAAACCCAAAAACGGCCCAAAGCAGTTTTATTCCCGCGTTTTTATGCAAAGGAAAGCGGGTAGAACCCAACATGGTAATGGACGCGCCAACGGCTGGAGCGGCCCTGAGAATCCCAAAGCCTTCAGAACCTACATGTAGAATATCCTGGGCAAAAACAGGCAACAGGGCCACCGCACCTCCAAAGAGTACCGCGATCATATCCAAGGTAAGAGCCCCTAAGATGGCCTTGGTATTGAACACAAACCTCAAACCTTCCCGCAAACTTTGAAAGACCGGTTCCCCAATTTTGGGGTTCATGATCGGTTTTCGTGGTATTTGGAACAAGGTAATCAATGCCAATACCGAAAATCCAAAAATGACGCACATGGACCAATGTACCCCAATAAAACTAATGGAAAACCCAGCCAATGCCGGTCCTAAAACCGAAGCCAATTGCCAGGTAGAGCTGCTCCACGTAGCCGCATTCGGATAAATTTTCTTGGGCACGATGAGCGCAATCAAGGAAAAAATCGTGGGGCCCAAAAAAGCCCGCACCAGGCCACCCATAAAAACAAGAGCGTAGATTCCATACAAAATGGTCTTTGTTTCCCAAGTGTCTTCCAAACCGGGCCAACTCAACAAAAATAGACCGAAACTAATCACCGAAAAGCCCAAAATACATTTCACCAAAAGGTTCCGTTTTTCCTTTTGGTCCACGATATGGCCTGCAAAAAGTGCCATTCCCACGGCCGGGATTACCTCCATCAAACCAATGATTCCCAAGGACAACGGGTCCTTTGTCAAGGTATACACTTGCCATTCGATTACGATGAACTGCATGGACCAAGCAAAGACCATGGCAAAGCGCACCAGTAAAAAAATATTGAATTCCCTAAACCGTAAGGCCGCATACGGGTCAATCTTTTGGGTCATGCTGTGGCTATTTTATATCCCTAATTTTTAGCTGAAGAGTAGTGTTTCCCTGCCATTCGTTTTCATCTATGGAGAATACGGCATCAAATAGTTTCCTACTGGTAACCTTGGCAAGTTTATCCCCAAGATTGAAACCTATACCGTCAATCCTATAGCTATCCTCCTGTGTAACGGATACCTTTAAATGAGCATCTTCCTGCCCCACAGTTCTGGCATAGCCTGTATCCACTAGATTTTGGGCCATAAAAACAGGAGCCATATTACCTGGTCCAAAAGGTGCGAATTGCTTTAAAATCCGCCATAATTTTGGGGTAATGTCTTTAAGTTCAATTATGCAGTCGACCAAGATTTCAGGAGTTAACAAGGAAGGATCTATTGACTCCTTAACTACTTTTTCAAATTGTTCCTTAAAGACTTCGTACTGTTCCTCCAATAAGGTAAGGCCAGCGGCATATTTATGCCCGCCAAATTGTTCGATACAATCGGAACAACTTTCCAAAGCATTATACACATCGAAACCTTTAACCGATCGGGCGGAGGCGGCCAATTTATCCCCGCTTTTGGTAAAAACCAAAGTAGGTCTGTAATAGGTTTCTGTCAATCTGGAGGCCACGATACCAATAACTCCTTTATGCCAATGCTCTTGAAATACTACCGATGTGAATCGGTCCTCCTCCTTGTTGTTCTGAATCTGCAAAAGGGCTTCCTGGGTGATTTCCTGGTCCAATCCTTTTCTATCGGAATTATATTTTTCTATTTCCGATGCAAACTTTATAGCTTTTGAAATATCCGTTTCGGTGAGTAGGTTTACGGCATGTTGGCCGTGCTCTATTCTTCCGGCGGCGTTTATACGGGGCGCGATGATAAACACGACATCGGTAATGGTCAGGGTCGATTTTTTAAGTTGTTGTATGATGGCCCTGAACCCGGCCCTAGGATTCTGGTTGATAACCTGTAGGCCATAAAATGCCAAGATTCGATTCTCACCGGTTATCGGTACGATATCGGCTCCAATGGCAGTGGCCACTAAATCAAGGTAATACAACAAGTCATTAATCTCCTCCCCTCGTCGAAAACCTATAGCCTGAACCAGCTTGAACCCCACACCACAACCGCAGAGTTCATCATAGGGGTAGTTACAATCCTCCCTTTTGGGGTCCAATACCGCAACCGCAGGAGGTAGAACCGAATCCGGTCTGTGGTGGTCGCAAATGATAAAATCAATTCCCTTTTCCTTGGCGTACCCAACTTTCTCCACTGCCTTGATACCACAATCCAAGGCGATGATGAGGCTAAACCCATTGTCCTCGGCGAAGTCGATTCCCTTGTAGGACACCCCATAACCCTCGTCATATCTATCTGGGATATAGGTGGCCACATTGGGATAATACGAAAGTAAATAGGAAGATACTAGGGCTACGGCCGTGGTTCCATCCACATCGTAATCGCCATAAATCAAGATATTTTCATTTTTGGCTATGGCCATTTCGATTCGGGCTACCGCCAAATCCATGTCCTTCATCAAAAAAGGATCGTGCAATTCCTCCAATTGTGGCCGAAAGAATTCTTTGGCCTCCTCAAAAGTCGAAATACCCCGCTGAAGGAGTAAATGGGCCACGATTTTTTCCACACCCAAGGCATTGGCCAATCGCTCAATCTCAACTTGTTCCGGTCTAGGTTTTATCGTCCAGCGCATTGTTAAAACTCAAATGTCAAATTAAAATACAAAAACAAAAAGTTAAATGGTTTAGTTAAAGAAAAACCATTTATCCTTTATTCTTGATTATGGTTGCTACAATCTTTATCAACTGCTCCGTTTCGTCCAGAAGTTCATTACGCCTATCAATATTCCCATATTCAATTTTAGATAATATCTTGATATTAATTCTTGATTCCTTCAACTCTTTTAAAGAAATAGTAGCTTTATTTTTAAAATCGTTTGACGTTTGGTCGCCTTGCATTTCCCCGAAATTTAAGGCTGCACTCCCTGACGAACGTAAAAGTTGGTTGCCATAATATTGACCGGTAAAGTCATTTGGTATATCCTTACAAAAGATAGCGACATTAGAGGCAAATGTCACCAGCCTATCTTCCAGGTCATATACTTTGGACATCTCCTTGAATTTGATTTTTGTATTTGTGTTTGTATTTTATTTCACGGAGTGAAATATAGTCCTGATATCCAATACAGCAAACCTCCGGAACATCTCCATCACCCCACAATATTTCTCAACGGAAAGATCTACTGCCCGTTGTAATTTTTTTTCATCAAGGTTAGGTCCATGAAAATGGTACTCTATGACCACCCTATCATAATATTTAGGATGCTCATCCGTAAGATTTGCAATGGTTTCGATGTGAAAATCGGTTACCTCCAGTTTCATTTTTTTGATAAGCGCGGCAACGTCCAGGCCAGAACATCCTGCCAATCCGGATAGCATAAGAGCCTTGGGTCTTACCCCACTACCGTCGCCACCGTCTTCCTTGGCGATGTCTATCCGTATCGTTTGCCCTGAGGGATTATTGCTCTCAAAGGCCATGTTTCCCAACCATTTGGTGGTAATGTGATTTGTTGTGCCCATAATTTTTTGTTTCTTGTGGAATACAAAAATACCATAATTAACCTCCAAAAAATAGCCTATGGCACTTGTAAATCCATTAGAACCCAATCACGACCCCGAAACAAAAAATTTAGCCGAATTCTTCAATGAAACCTTAGGATTTTGCCCTAATTCCGTATTGACCATGCAGCACCGGCCTGCTATTTCAAAGGCATTCATCAATCTCAACAAAGCCGTAATGGCCAATGAAGGTAGGGTCACTTCGGCATTAAAAAGGTTGATTGCCTGGGTCAGTAGTAATGCCACGGGCTGTCGCTACTGCCAGGCACATGCCATTCGAGCGGCAGAGCGATACGGGGCGGAGCAGGAACAATTGGACAATATTTGGGAATATCGTACCCATCCTGCCTTTTCCGAAGCGGAACGGGCCGCTCTGGATTTTTCAGTGCAGGCTTCGCAAGTACCAAACGCCGTGGATGCCGAAATTAAGGAGCGACTTTATACATACTGGAACGAAGGTGAGATTGTGGAAATGCTGGGCGTGATTTCACTTTTTGGATACCTAAACCGCTGGAACGACTCCATGGGAACCTCCATTGAGGATGGAGCGGTACAAAGTGCCGACCAATATTTGGGAAAACACGGTTGGGAGAAAGGGAAGCATGATGGGTCAAGGTATTAGTTGTTGGTTGTTCCCTTCGACTGCGCTCTGGGCAAGGGTTGTTGGTCGTTGTTTAAAGAAATGATTTTTCTGTCACTTCAAGCTTCCTGCCTTCAGTCTAACAGAAAGCGAGAAGCAAAATATTATAATGAATTAAAATTTATACTCACAACAAAAAACTCCTGAACAGCCAAATCGTCAACATTCCCCAAAAGGTACCTGTGGCCATACTTAAAATGGCCAGTACAATGGCATGGGGCATCCATTTAAGGTTATAGGCGGCCGTAACGGCGGGAGCCGTAGCTATACCGCCCACATTGGCCATACTGGCAATGGGTACCCAGGCCATATTCACGTTCAGTGCTTTGGCCACCAGCATCATAAAAACAAAATGTCCCAACAGCCAAATACATAAAAAACCAAAAAAAGGTAGATTGAAGCCCAACGTGGCCAGCTGTAATTTCAGGCCCAATACCGCCATCACCACGATAATTAAGATTCCTCCTGCTTTCAGGGCGAAACTATAATTCCATTTAGGAAGAAAATTACTCAACGCCAACCCAACAAATGAAAGCAGCACCACTTTTACAATGAAGCTATCAATAAGGTAATTGCTTACAACCACAATGATTAGTAGCACCAAGGCACATATCCATGGCTTCCATTTGCTTCCCTTTTCCAAACGGATATCCTCTGGAATGGCAACATCGGTTACCCGAAACCTCTTATTTAATAAATCGCTCTTTTTTATGGTCTGGAACATCAAGATCGTCCATACGTTCACCAAAATATTATCCATCACCAACACGGTCAAAAAGATATTCTCCGGACATTCCACCAATTCCTTCAATACGAGCTGACTCGTACTTCCCCCAATCCAACTGCCCACAATGGGCGGTATGCCCATCCAGTAATCTTGATTTACCATGGTCTCCGAAATCAATTCGGTGTCAGAAAATACAAACACAAGGAGTATGGGGAAAACCGCTATAAAAAAGGAGCCGGCAACAAAAACAAGTATCGGCTTATAGCCTATGGACTTCAACTGTCCCAAGGACAAACTGCTCATGACGGCAATAATGGCCAAGGGAATAAAATAATCCCGACTAAAATTATGGATTTCGGCCTGTGAATAGTCTACGTTGAAGCTATATGAAATAAGGGCAGGAATAATATAGGCCAGCAGTATGGCCGGAACCCAATCGAACAGTGACTTAATGTGCCTATTTTCCCATCGGTCCAAATAATAGACAGCAATTACGGTAAAAGCGGAAATGACCCATGGCGCATACATAGGAACAATATAAACTAAAATTTAATTCTGTTTTGGGATTATTTTTTACCCCCCACGACAATCACTATTTCACCTTTTGGGGGCTTTTCAGTATAGTGTTTTAGAACTTCTTCCGCTGTTCCCCTAACGATTTCCTCGTACATTTTGGTAAGTTCCCTGGATACGGAAACGGGACGATCCGCACCAAAATACGCTACAAAATTGGTCAATGTCTTGAGCAATTTATGGGGGGATTCGTAAAAAATCATCGTTCTGGTTTCTTCGGACAAAAGGGTCAGTCTTGTCTGTCTTCCTTTTTTCACGGGCAAAAAACCCTCAAAAACAAATTTATCGTTGGGGAGACCACTATTGACCAAGGCGGGTACAAAGGCCGTGGCCCCGGGCAGGCATTCCACTTCCACACCGGCTTCCACACAAGCGCGGGTCAATAAAAACCCGGGGTCGGAAATGGCGGGCGTTCCCGCATCAGAAATCAAGGCAACCGTTTTACCTCCTTGAATCCGTTCCACAAGTCCGGAAACCGTTTTGTGTTCATTGTGCATATGGTGGCTTTGCATGGGCGTAGTCACCGCCAAATGTTGTAAAAGCTTTCCACTGGTACGGGTGTCTTCGGCCAAAATCAAGTCAGCTTCTTTTAAAACCCGAATGGCCCTTAGGGTAATATCCTCCAAGTTGCCAATGGGCGTTGGCACAATATATAGTTTTCCCATAGTTCCAAAATTAAAGGCCCAACACCAAGTGTTGGGCCTTATCAGTCTATAATTTCCGCTTTTATAAAAATCTACGTTCTATCAATTCCATAAAACGTATTTCATATTCTTCCTTTCCTTCCCAATTATCATAATCTGGCTTAACCATATTTTTAATGAAGGAAATCGATCGCTCATGGCTGTCTATGGTACTCAATTGGGACAATACCCTATTGTAGTCCTCCGTACTTCCATGAAAAAGATGCTTTATAAACCCAAGCTTGCTGTTCAGGTCTACTTTGAGCTCCTTGGTTACTAAACTATCGTTCAAGGATTTAGGAATATCCTGTTTCTTGGGGCTTGCGGGGGGCATAAACAGCTCTTTATCGTTCTTCATCAGGTCAGGTCTGGCCATGAACTCCGTTAACACCTCTTCCAAGCTATCTGAATTGGGCATTTCTGAAACCATATCTTTTATGGTATCCATCCCTGGAGTCATGATGTCTTCCTCATGTGGATTACTTTCAGGAACGGAGGTATTGGCACTCATCACGGCCTTGGCCATTTTTTCAAACTTTTCCGCAATAACGTTTTTTGAAACGTCTACTTGAATATCATTCAGTTCCTCCTCGATAAACTTGAGTACCGCAATTTTCTCGTAAAGCTTTTTGGCGGCCTCATACAAATCCGTGATGTCCTTAACCTCCCTGGAAGTAATAATGTCCGTGGACATTTTGATAAGATCTTCCCTTAATTTTTCCTTCATAACTACAAATTAGGTTATTCCACGCTAATCCCGCACCTTTTTTTAATAACTTTAAGATTCTATGAATAGAACGGAAAAACCTCTTATTTTCGTTTAAAAATACAAAATGTTTCTCGAAAACACCGTTAATCACCAAGAACAATTCGGCTGGATCGAGGTCATTGCAGGCTCCATGTTTTCGGGTAAGACCGAGGAATTGATACGCAGGCTAAAAAGGGCCCAGTTCGCCAAGCTTAAAGTAGAGATTTTTAAGCCCATGGTAGATACGCGATATGATGACGATATGGTGGTTTCCCACGATGCCAACGAAATTCGTTCTACCCCGGTGCCCGCCGCCGCCAACATTCGTATTTTGGCCGATACCTGCGATGTGATAGGTATTGATGAGGCACAGTTTTTTGACGATGAGATCATAACCGTTTGCAACGACCTTGCCAACAAGGGTATCCGGGTAATCGTAGCGGGGTTGGACATGGATTTTAAGGGAAACCCTTTTGGCCCTATGCCCGCGCTCATGGCCACTGCGGAATATGTGACCAAAGTACATGCCATTTGCACGAGAACGGGCAATTTGGCCAATTACAGTTTTCGTAAATCCAATAACGATAAGCTTGTAATGCTAGGTGAAACAAATGAATACGAGCCCTTGAGCCGCGGAGCATTTTTCAAGGCCATGCTAAAGGAGAAAGTGAAGCATATGAAGGTAGATTCAGAGGAAATTAAAAATCCTAATAATAAATCAAATGCCTAAGGCCCAGGAGACCGTTCTGGAAATAGACTTGAAGTCTCTGGAACATAATTATCGTTTTTTGCGCACCAAATTGAATCCGAGTACCAAATTTCTTTCTGTGGTCAAGGCTTTTGCCTACGGTAGCGATGCGGACCAAATCGCATTGAAATTACAGGAGCTAGGCACGGATTATTTTGCGGTGGCCTATGTTAAGGAAGGGGTTGCCCTGAGAAAAGCGGGTATTACGAAACCAATTTTGGTGCTCCACCCACAAGCCGTTAATTTTGAAAGGCTGATAGAGTTCCAGTTGGAACCAAGTCTTTATGCCTTTGGCATACTGAACCAATTCATGGCATTGTTGATACAGAAAAAAATCAACCGATATCCCGTACATATCAAGTTCAATACCGGATTGAACCGATTGGGGTTTGGGGAAAAGGATTTGGAATCCCTTTTTCAATTATTGCAAAATCAGGATAATCTGGAAATAGTTTCCCTATTTTCCCATTTAGCCGCTACCGAAGACCCCCAGGAAGAAGTATTTACCAAAAACCAAATTGCTCTCTTTGAAAAAATAAGTGTGGAAGTAGCTAATCGGTTGAAAATTCAACCTATAAGGCATATTCTCAATACTTCTGGCATTCTGAATTATTCGGAAGCCCAATATGATATGGTCCGAAGCGGAATAGGCTTATACGGTTACGGGAACGAAGCGAAATTTGATGCGGAACTAAAGCCCATTGCCACCTTAAAAACCATCATTTCACAAATACACCATTTGAGCCCAAACGATACCGTAGGCTATAACAGGGCCTATGTTTCAAAGTCTCCCCGTGTTTCGGCTACCTTGCCCATTGGCCATGCAGATGGTATTGGAAGGCAATATGGAAAAGGTAAAACCTTTGTGTTGGTCAACGGTCAAATGGCACCCATTATAGGAAATGTCTGTATGGATATGATCATGATCGATATTACGGATATACCCAGTAAGGAAGGGGATGAGGTAGTGATATTTGGACCTCAGCTATCGGCCCATGACGTGGCAAAAACCGCAAACACCATCTCCTATGAGTTGATTACAGGTATTTCACAACGGGTCAAAAGAATTTATACCCCATAAAATTGATTTCCTTCACATTTTTTTAAGAACAATTTTTTCATACATTGCAGGACTATTAACCAATAAAACACTAAATCATGCTAAAAGAATTTAAGAATTTTATTATGACCGGAAATGTCATCGACTTGGCAGTTGCGGTTATTCTTGCCGGGGCCGTTGGTCTTGTTGTCAATGGATTTGTCTCCGATATAATGATGCCCATCGTAGGCCATTTTGCCGGTGGACTTGACTTTGCGGATATGAAAATAGTATTGGACGAAGCCGTTGTGGGTGCCGATGGTGAAGTTACCAAACCGGAAAATGCCATCATGTACGGTAAATGGGTCAACGCCATCATCAATTTGATTACCGTAGGCTTTGTATTGTTTATGATCGTTAAGGCATACAACAAAACCAAAAAGAAGGAAGAACCTGCTCCAGAAGCACCAAAAGGCCCAACTGCAGAGGAGTTGCTTATGGAAATTAGGGATGCCTTAAAAAAGTAATTATCCGTTTTCAGGAGATACCGCTGCACCGCAGTTTAACTTTAAAAACCGCCAACATTGCTTCGCTAGCAGTTTGGCGGTATTTTTTTATCCAATATTCAGGATTAAAAATGCTCCAAGGTTTAAGAGCCATTGCAAATTGAATTTCTTGAATTTCAGATTTTACACAATTTGTTTATTTTATAACTTTTTGTTATATATTATTTATTAATGCCGAATTCCCTTGTCCACATTTGGGTATTATCTATTTTTGCGCGAGAAATTAAAAACATAAAAATATGAAGGTAGCTGTTGTAGGTGCCACTGGAATGGTAGGTGAGGTGATGTTGAAAGTATTGGCGGAACGTAATTTTCCCATTAGCGAACTTTTGTTGGTCGCCTCGGAACGATCTATTGGCAAAAAAATGTCTTACAAAGGTGAGGAATACACCATTATTGGATTGGCGGATGCCGTTGCGGCCAAACCGCAAATAGCCATTTTCTCCGCAGGTGGGGATACCTCCTTGGAATGGGCACCAAAATTTGCAGAGGCCGGAACTACCGTTGTGGACAATTCATCCGCTTGGCGTATGGACCCAGATAAGAAATTGGTGGTTCCAGAAATCAATGCAGATGTTTTAACTGCGAAGGACAAGATCATTGCCAACCCCAATTGCTCTACCATACAATTGGTAATGGCCCTTGCCCCGCTTCATAAAAAATATAAAATGAGACGGGTAATCGTTTCTACCTATCAATCGGTTTCCGGAACTGGGCTCAAGGCCGTCAAACAATTGGAAAATGAAATTGCCGGAGTACCTGGTGAAATGGCCTACCCGTATCCCATCGGCAGAAATGCATTGCCACATTGCGATGTTTTCCTTGAAAACGGTTATACCAAAGAAGAGATGAAACTGGCGCGTGAGCCACAAAAAATATTGGACGACAGGACATTTTCGGTAACGGCCACGGCCGTACGGATTCCAACTTCCGGCGGTCATTCGGAATCCGTCAATGTGGAATTCCACAATGATTTTGACCTTAACGAAGTCAGACAAATTCTAAACGATACGCCCGGGGTTACGGTACAGGACAATCCGGATACCAATACCTACCCCATGCCCATCTACGCCCACGACAAGGACGAGGTTTTTGTTGGAAGGATCCGTAGGGACGAAACCAATCGCAATACCTTAAATATGTGGATCGTTGCGGACAACCTTAGAAAAGGAGCCGCCACGAATGCGGTCCAAATTGCGGAATATTTAGTGGAAAAAAGCTTGGTCTAAACCTTTAACAAAGAATGTTAAAACCTTCAAAACAGCCCTGTTTTGGAGGTTTTTTTGTGGTATTTTTAGTCCGACTAATTCAAAAATACCATGCAAAAAACCATTTTCTTTTGCTTCACTGCCCTAGCTTTGCTGGCCTGCAAGACAGAAACAAAAAAAGAACCGATTGTTGTGAACTATCCAGAAACTGCAAAAGTAGATACTATAGACACCTATTTTGGAACAGAGGTACAGGATCCCTTCCGTTGGTTGGAAGATGACAGAAGCCCAGAAACCGAAGCTTGGGTAAAAAAACAGAACGAGACCACGTTCGGTTATTTGGAAAACATCCCTTACAGAAACGACCTAAAAAAACGGTTGGAAAAACTTTGGAACTACGAAAAGCTAAGTGCCCCTTTTAAAGAGGGCGACTATACATACTTCTACAAAAATAACGGGCTGCAGAACCAATATGTGGTTTACAGAAAAAAGGGCGACGCAGAGGCTGAGGTGTTCTTGGACCCAAATACCTTTTCTGAGGATGGCACTACTTCCTTGGCCGGATTGGAGTTTACCAAGGACGGTTCCCTTGCGGCCTATCTCATCTCGGAAGGGGGCAGCGATTGGCGAAAAGCCATCGTAATGAATGCGGAAACCAAGGAAATTGTGGAAGACACCTTGATAGATATTAAGTTCAGTAGTATTTCTTGGAAAGGGAACGACGGATTTTATTATTCCAGTTACGATAAGCCCAAAGGCAGTGAGCTTTCCGCTAAGACGGATCAGCACAAAGTATACTACCATAAATTGGGAACGCCACAATCGCAGGATGAATTGATTTATGGCGGCATACCAACAGAGAAACATCGCTATGTTGGGGCAAGTGTAACCGAGGATGAAAAATACCTTGTTATATCCGCGTCCATTTCTACTTCGGGGAACAAATTGTTCATTCGTGATCTAGAAGACCCCAACGGACTCCTAATTCCCGTTGTAGATGATACGGAATCGGACAATTACATCATTGAGAATGTAGGTTCCAAACTCTACATTGTTACCAATAGAAATGCACCCAATCAAAAAATCGTTACTGTGGATGCCAAAAACCCCTCCACGGAAAATTGGGAGGATTTTATCCCTGAAACAGAAAATGTCCTAAGTCCAAATATGGGAGGAGGTTACTTTTTCACGGAATACATGGTGGATGCCATTTCCAAAGTATTTCAGTACGATTATGAAGGGAATTTGGTGCGTGAGGTACAGCTTCCGGGCGTGGGAAGCGCCAGTGGTTTTGGCGGGAAAAAAGACGAAAAGGAATTCTATTTTTCGTTTACCAATTATAATACCCCTAGTTCGTCCTATAAATACAATGTAGACACCGGGGAGTACGAGCAATATTGGAAACCGGAAATCGATTTCAATCCAAATGATTATAAATCCAAACAAGTATTCTATGCTTCCAAGGACGGGACGAAAATCCCCATGATCATCACCCATAAAAAAGGAATCGAATTGAACGGAAAAAACCCTACTATCCTTTACGGTTATGGAGGTTTTAATGTAAGCCTTACCCCGTCGTTCAGTATAGTAAATGCCGTTTGGATGGAACAAGGCGGAGTCTATGCTGTTCCCAATCTACGAGGTGGTGGGGAATATGGAAAGAAATGGCACAATGCCGGTATCAAGACCAAAAAACAAAATGTGTTTGACGACTTCATAGCCGCGGCGGAATATCTCATCGACAACCAATACACCTCTAAGGAATATCTGGCCATCCGTGGAGGTTCCAATGGCGGACTTTTAGTAGGCGCCACCATGACCCAGCGCCCTGATTTGATGCAAGTGGCCCTGCCTGCCGTAGGTGTCATGGATATGCTTCGCTATCATACGTTTACCGCTGGAGCCGGTTGGGCCTATGACTATGGTACCTCGGAGGAAAGTGAGGAAATGTTCAACTATCTCAAGGGCTACTCCCCCGTTCATAATGTAAAGGAAGGAACGGCGTATCCTGCAACCTTGGTCACTACGGGCGATCATGATGACCGTGTGGTACCTGCCCATAGCTTTAAGTTTGCAGCGGAGCTGCAGGAAAAACAGGCCGGGGACAACCCAACCCTTATTCGAATCGAGACCAATGCCGGCCACGGTGCGGGAACTCCGGTAAGTAAGACCATAGAACAATATGCCGATATCTTTGGATTTACCCTTTTCAATATGGGCTTTGAGGAATTGCCCAACCAATCCGTTTTAAAGGAATTCAAGGAGTAAGGGATCAAATCAATAATTAAATAGAAAATCCGTTCTTATTTTTGGAACGGATTTTTTGTGTCCAACTGAACAGCACACTGGTTATGCTACGAATAGAAAATGTTTCTTTTGGTTATAATGCCGATACCGTACTGGAAAACATAGACCTTAGAATCCAGCGCAGGGAACATGTGGCCCTCATTGGGGAGAGCGGCTGTGGAAAGAGTACGCTTTTGAAAATCATCTATGGCCTGATGGATTTGGAACAGGGTCAGATCTTTTGGGAAGACGAACCTGTTTTGGGACCGGCCTACAATTTGGTACCGGGCGTCCCGTTTATGAAATACTTGTCCCAGGATTTTGACCTGATGCCTTTTACAACCGTATCGGAAAACATCAGTCAATATCTTTCCGTTTTCTATCCGAAGGAATTAAAGGAGCGTACCCAAGAACTTTTGGAGATGATCGAGCTTACCGATTTTGCCGATACCAAAGTGAAAAACCTGAGCGGGGGGCAGCAGCAACGGGTCGCACTGGCACGCGTATTGGCCCAAAAACCGGAAATACTCCTTCTGGACGAACCCTTTAGCCATATTGACAATTTTCTAAAAAACGGCCTTCGAAGAAATATTTTTAAATATTTAAAGGAAAATGGCATCACCTGTATCGTTGCCACCCATGATTATCAAGACGTGCTGCCCTTTACGGATAGGGTCATTGTGCTTAAGGACAAAAACGTTTTGGCCCGGGGCAATCCTATGGAAATCTATAACAATCCCCAAAGTCTATATATTGCTTCGCTATTTGGGGAGGCCAATTCCATCTCTATAGACATTCTAAAATCCTATGCCAATACCAAACGGAAAATCATCGTATACGCCCATGAGTTCCGGGTTTCAGAAAACTCGGGGATTCCTGTGAACGTGAAAAAGAGTTATCCCATGGGGGCCTATTATTTAGCTATGGGTGATACGGATGAGGGCGAAACCTTGTTCTTCCATGCCCCAAAGGAATTACAATCTGGAAAGAAAATCTTTCTTAACGTCTCGCTAGAGACCATCAATCAACGGTTACAACATACTCCTTCCTTATAGCCGAAAATTGGTTCTGTTCATCTAATATTCAGAAAAATGTTGTGTTTGATAAACTAAACTCAAGTTCCCTGCGTTATCGGGTAAATTTTAATTTTTACAACCATGAAAAGATTTCACTTTATCCTGACCATTGTCGTTTTTTCCCTATTGTTGATTCCTATTTTTATCAAGTAATCCAATAGCCGAGGATATCTTACCTTTGTTCAAAAGCAGTTTTGGACAAAGAGGTAATTTTAAGGGAGCTTCAATTTAAGGCCATTAGGAGTAGTGGCCCCGGTGGACAGCATGCCAACAAAGTTTCTTCCAAGGTGGAACTAACTTTTGATTTGGCTACATCCGAAGGACTTTCCGTTCCCGAAAAAGAACGGCTATTGAAAAGGTTGGACACCAAACTTAACAAGGATGGAAACATTCTCTTGCAATGTGATGAATCCAGAAGTCAACACAAGAACAAGGATTTGGTCATCCAACGATTTTTTGGAATCCTGGAAGCTGCCTTGACCGTACGAAAGAAAAGAAAGGCAAGTAAACCTTCCAAATCGGCCATTGAAAAACGATTAAAATCGAAGAAAATCGCCTCGCTTAAAAAAGCCAATCGGGGGAAACCGGAATTATAGCTATACATTTAAGCTCCTACCAAATACGTTCACTTAATTGATTTTAAGCAAATAGCGTATATAAAACAAAAACGGCCAACGCCCCGGTAAAGCCGAGTATTCCGCTTCCCAAACTGAACAACCGATATCCGTTCTTTACGTTCATACCGCTCATTTGAGTTACGACCCAGAAGAAACTGTCGTTCGCATGGGAGACCACGGCCGATCCAGCGCCTATAACAATCACCACCAACGCTTTTTGTATTTCCGTTTCAAAACCTAGGGACGTCATCATGGGAAAAATAATCGATGCCGATGTTACCAATGCCACGGTAGATGAACCCTGTGCCGATTTTATGGCAGCGGCAATAACAAAAGGAAGAAAAATACCCAAGTTATATCCACTGAGCAAATCTCCTAAGGTTTCCGCAATACCGGAGTTTTGAAGGATTTTTCCAAAAATACCACCAGCACCCGTAATCAAGATTATCGATGCTGCATCCATGATGGCCTTGCCGATCCATCCTGAAGAAGAAACCATATCATACTCCAGTTTTTTCGGCAAAAGCAAACAAAGAAAAACACCTATGAGCAATGCAATGACCGGCTCCCCGACAAAATTTAGGAAGTCGACAAAACCATTATCGATTCCTGTTCGTTCCGGGTTCAAAATCGATCGTAAAACAATCAGTAAAATGGGTATAATGATGGGAATGGAAGATTTTAAGGCATTAGGCTGTTCATTGTATATCCTTTCAGAATCCGCACCCCCGATCAACTCGGGTTCAATATAGGTTTTGGAGGCATACTTCGACGCAAAAACGAGCCCTGCAATCAAGGCAATAATACTTACCGGAAAGCCAAAGGCAATGACCAAACCCAAATCGGCCCCCAAAATACCTGCCGCTGCTATGGGTCCCGGGGTTGGGGGCACCATGGTGTGTGAGGCCATCAATCCCAATCCCAAGGCAATGGCAGGACCAGCAATGGATATTTTAGCTTTTTTGGAAAGACTTTTGGAAAGGGGGTGCAACAATAAAAATCCACTATCCGCAAAAACGGGAATGGAAACGATATAGCCCAAAACCCCCATGGCGGTAATGATGCGTTTCTTGCCAATAAAGTTCAAGACCTTTTCTGCAATGGCAAAAGCGCCTCCGGTATTTTCCAAAAAGGCCCCAATAATGACCCCCAATACGATAATCAACCCGATTTTTCCCAGCGTCCCCCCAAAACCCTCATTAATGGATACAATGATATCGGAGTAGGACATTCTAGCGAAAAGTCCATATGCCAAGGATACAATTAGCAGGGCCATAAAGGCATGGACCTTCAATCGGGTCGTTAGGAAAATGATGGCCACAATGGCCAGAAGTAAGTAAATCAGTACCATATCAGTGTAAATCCCGTTCTACCTTGGATCCTGAGCCACCTACCAAAAAGTCCAAATCGGCACCCAAATCGGCCTGCTCAACGTGGTCAATATACATTTTTACATAGCCCCGATCGGCCACAGGTTTGGGTGGGATCCATTCTTTCTTTCGTTTTGCCAATTCGTCATCGTCAATATCCAAATGTAAGGTCCTTTTTTCCACATCCAAGGCAATCCAATCCCCGTTCTGTACCACGGCCAAGGTTCCGCCTACCGTAGATTCCGGAGAAACATGTAATACGACCGTTCCCGCTGCGGTACCGCTCATACGGCCATCGGAAATACGTACCATATCCGTAATGCCCTTGGCCAACAATTTTTTGGGTAAATCCACATTCCCCACTTCCGGCATTCCGGGATAACCTTTGGGACCTACACCCTTCAAAACAATGACACTGTTCTCGTCGATATCCAAATTAGGGTCGTCTATCCGTTCGTGGTAATCCTCCATCGTTTCAAAGACTACGGCCTTACCCCGATGTTTCATGAGTTTGGGCGAAGCCGCTGAAGGTTTGATCACCGCCCCGTTTTCGCATAAATTACCTTTAAGTACGGCGATACCCGATTTGTCCTGAAATGGCTTTTCAAGCTTCGCAATGACATCGGAATCATAACAGACCGCATCGGTATAATTGGCGGTCAAGGCCTTTCCGTTGACGGTTATGGTTTCTTGGTGTAAAAGTGGCATCAATTCCTTCATTACCACTGGAAGACCTCCGGCATAGTAGAAATCCTCCATCAGGTATTTTCCCGAAGGCTTCATATTCACTAATAATGGAATCTTACTTCCTATGGTGTCAAAATCCTCCAATTTTAAATCGACCCCGATCCTGCGGGCAATGGCGGTGAGGTGAATGATCAGGTTCGTGGAGCCACCCACGGCGGCGTTTACAATGATGGCGTTTTCAAAGGCATTGCGCGTCAAGACTTTGGATAGGGTCAAGTCCTCTTTCACCATCTCCACGATCCTACGCCCTGAAAGTTGTGCATACATTTTCTTTCTGGAATCCGCTGCTGGAATGGACGAATATCCCGGTAAGGTCAATCCCAAGGCTTCGGTCATGGTGGCCATGGTAGACGCTGTTCCCATCGTATTACAGTGGCCGATACTTCGAGCCACACAGACTTCGGCCTCCCGTATATCCGCTGCGGAATATCCTTGATTTTCCTGCCGCTCCTTAATCATCCAGTTCATGGAACCGGAACCTACCTTTTCACCACGAAAGCGTCCGCTTAACATAGGTCCGCCGGGCACTACAAGCGTGGGAAGGTCCACACTACAGGCTCCCATGATGGTGGAAGGCGTGGTTTTGTCACAACCTGTCAAGAGCACAATACCATCCAAAGGGTTTGCCCGGATGGATTCCTCGGTATCCATACTAGCGAGATTTCGAAAAAGCATGGTGGTAGGCTTCATGATTGTTTCGCCCAAGGACATGACGGGGAATTCCATGGGCACGCCACCAGCTTCCAAAATTCCCTTTTTTACAACCTCGGCAAAATCACGAAGGTGTCCATTACAAGGAGTTAATTCTGACCAGGTATTACAGATGCCGATGATGGGCCTACCCTCAAAATAATCATCGGGATAGCCTTGGTTGCGTAACCAAGAACGGTGTACAAATCCCATTTTACCATCATCCCCGAACCATTCGGAACTTCGCAATTTTTTGTCTTTACCCATAGTCAGCTTGGCAACAAATTTTAATTTGCCTTCAAGATAGGTAAAAAAATCACGGATTTTTTAGGAGATTGATAAAAGGGAAAAGTCCTTTCCGTTGAAGGAAATAATCTCTCCAGCCGATTTGCCTAACAAGAGTTTTCCAATGGGTGTTGCAGGGGAAATGCAGTAAATAGCGTTGTTTTCAAACTTCACTTCGCCCGAAGAAATGGCGATATAGTAATACGGTCCGTTGGTTTCAATCAACGCTCCCATTCCTGCGAGTCTGTTTTGGGAACCGGGTTTGACCCGGTTCATGACCAGCTGCATTTTTTCGGTCTCGGCGAGTTGTGTTCCCAGTTTTTCCCGTTCCAATTGCACCATGGCCCTACCAGTTTCGTGCTTGTCACCTGCCGTGCTTTTGGTTTCCGAAGTCAGGGATTCCTGCACTTCTTGTATCTGCTTTTTTAGACGGGATAGTCGGCCAGATACAAAATCCAAACAGTGTTGATAGGCTACTTTCTTAATTTCCAGCTTCTTCTTCAACGTGATATAGGTCGGCTAGTTTATAAATGAGAAAGTTAATCATTTGATTGGTTCCCTGATCTTGCTTCATCATATTTTGAACGGCCTCACGATTCTCGCGTTTAAAATAGTCCAAATCCCCGGACCGATCTTCGCTAAAGATATTCCAGGAACGCAAACCGCTGAGCATAGCCCTATGGGCGGAAAACTTGCGTTCCGCTTCATCTAGGTCCCTTTTGGAAACGTTGGGGTCGTTCTTGGCAAGGGTATATTGGGCGGCTATTTGGGCATCCAGCTTTTCCGCTTCTGTAATGATCTTAAAATAGGCACGGGAAACCAGGGATTGGTAGCGTTCCTCAAAAGCCAGATTCTCCTCAAAATCAGAATTGGATTCCAAAACGATATCATCGTCCGTGCTCACATACATTCCGGTAGTTTCTGCATCATTGTTCTGTTTCAGGGACTCCTTCCACGCCTGTGATTGTATCATCTCCCGCCAAATTTCATTGTAGCGTTTTTGGTATTTTGTCTGATTGACGGCACACGAGGACAACATTCCCAATAAAATACATGCGACAAGGAAACTTCTTCCCATATACTGGAGTTCTCTTTTTTGTTAAAAAAGCAAAAGAATAGGAAGATGTTCTAAAGGCTTGGGGCACTTTATCCCCGGAAACGGGGACCTGCAATATAGGAAGAAAAAAGAATCTGCAATAGGCCGAAGGATAAGATGGATTAAAAATAGTTAAACGGTGTTTTAGACTAGAAAATGCCGGCCAATTGCCTACCTACCGATGTACCAATAGCGATGCCCATACCGCCTAAACGCACTCCGCAGGCCATGTTTTCAGAAAGCTGTTTGATAATGGGCCGTTTTTGGGAACCTACGCCCATGATTCCGCTCCATCCATAATCGATTTCAACCTTTTGGTTGGGTACAATGACGGTCCGTAGCAGCTCTTCCAGTTTGTCATGAACGACTTGTGTGGAACCGAATTTAGTGGTCTCCTCGCTCTTAAAATTGAGGTTTCTACCCCCACCGAACAGGATTCGGTCATCGATATTTCGGAAGTAGTAATAGCCCTCATCAAAATGGAAGGTACCCTTAATAGCCAAACCGGGAATAGGCTTTGTGATGATCACTTGGGCACGGGCAGGTTGCACTTCCTCTTTTATTAATTGTTGGGCAAAGCCATTCGTGGCGACCAACAGCTTCTTGGTTTTGATTTCAAAATCGTTGCACTTTACAATAACCGAAGTGCCTAAATCTTCTATGTCTGTGACCTCTGTGGCATTCAGGATTTGGATTCCGGATTTTTGTGCTTTTTGCAACAAAGAACGCATCATCTTCCCCGTATCGATTTGCCCTTCAAAGGAATGTGTGATAAAGTTTTTTTGCACCCCCTTAAATCCAAACCTATTCTCAGTCCGCCGAAAAGGCGCTTCCTTGAAAACAGGATTTAGGAGTTTGTTTACGTTTGCCAATTGATCTAGACAAGTCTCGTACAGGGCCGTATCCTTCTCCAAAAACACTTCATGCCCCCCATACTTGTAATACCCAATATTGTCGTCGCCCAAAAGTTCCCGAAGGGATAGGATGCCCAAATAGCGCTGTTCCACCAAGGACAAAAGTTCCTCCTCAGAATGGGATTTTAGGTCGGACAAAATTTCTGAGATACTACCGAAACAGGCAAAGCCCGCATTTTTGGTACTGGCCCCCTGGGGCAACACACCTCGTTCCAGCACTAGGATAGTCGCTTTGGGATGTTTTTCCCGGAGTCGCAATGCACAGGTCAGCCCCACGATACCGCTCCCGATGATGGTAAAATCCACCTCGGAAAACCAGGATTTGTACTCCCAATAGCTCAGGTTCATAGTTGGACTTGATTTTGTATCCATGACAGTATTGTATCAAGTGCTTCCGGGGCCAGGGTTTGGGAAATCTGTCCGTATTCGGTTGGGGAGCCCGTAGCACTTTCCTGAAACAAGTGGTTGAGCCTAGGCAGTTCCTTGACGGTCACCTGCGTATTTCCGCCCCTCTCTAAGGCCGTTTGTATGGCCGGTAAATTCTCTTGGGGAGGTACTTGTAAGTCCTTTTCCCCATTGATGGCCAATACGGGACAGGTAACCTCTTCCAAAACATTGGCCGGGTCATAACGGATAAAATGCAACCACCAGGGATTCAATAATTGGTCTACTTTCATTTGCGCATAGGTGTCGGTATCCACGCCAGGGGGTTTGGTGCTGTCCGGATGTTCCTTAAGGTATTGGGTAAGGTCCGAACTTAACTGCGTCAGGTCTGTGGATTCCTTGATCATGGAAAAAACGGTGCGATTGCCCGTTTCAATATCCATCAACATAGTTTCGCTGAGGCCGGACACTTTTCCAACGGCCCGTTGCTGCAACAACAGCAGCTCGTCACCGGGAATCCCTACGCCCGCCATGAGTACAATAAAGGCAATGTCATTATCCCGACTCGCCACCATGGGCGCGATCATGCCCCCTTCGCTGTGGCCGACAAGCCCTATATTATTTTTATCGATTTCTTTCCGGGTCCGTAAATAGGCCACAGCGGCTTCCACGTCTTCTGAAAAATCCTCGCTGGTGGCCGATTCAAAATTCCCAGTGGACAGGGCCGTGCCACGATCGTCATAGCGGAGGACGGCAATACCGTTGCGGGTGAGGTGATCTGCCAAGACCAAAAAAGGCCGATGCCCAAACAATTCCTCGTCCCGATTTTGGGGCCCGCTCCCACTGATCAGGACCACCACGGGAAAAAAACCCTCTTGTTTTGGCAGGCTTAAGGTCCCAGCCAGCTCTATATCTGCCTTTTCGTTTCTAAAGCTGATTTCTTCAGTATAGTAGGGATAAGGCTTTACAGGTTCTTGGGGGCGCATCACCGTTTCTTTTTTAGCAGCCTCCCGACTCAGTTCCAAGGGCATCACTTGCCCAAATTGGTTAAAATCACCCGTAATAGTGCCTTCCTCGTTTAAAGTGCCTTCGTAGACAATACCCAAGTTGGGCATGTTTATTTTAAATACTTGATTTTCAAAAGACGTGGAAGTCACCGGAATATCCTTCGCCCCCTGGTCTGGGCTGTCCATGGTAGCGGTATAGCCCTCGCCCTCCTCTTGAATATGAAAGACCAACCGCAATTGTATGCCCTGTACTTTTAACGCCCCATGCCAATCGCCAGTGATGTCTTGGGCGGTTATCGTGAGTGCCGAAAGGAATGAAAGTAAAAGTAAAGGGAGGGTTTTCATTAATTGATGGCCTTCTTATTTAAAGATAAATGATTGAAATAGTTTAAAAGTGAACACTGTTATCTATCCTCTTGAATATAGTAAATATCCACCTCCAATAATTAATAGAGGTGAAGCGAAAGATAGAAGTATTATAGTCCATCGATACAATCCCCAAAATGATATGATTCTTCTGTGATCACTGGTCTTGGAGTAAACTATTTTAACCTTATCCCCAACCTTGTACGGGGCTGGATTGGAACTTACTTCACTTTCAAAGGTAATTCTCTTATTAGTTCTATCTATATATTCAAAAACAGGTTTATAGGTATAACCGTCATCACTGCTGACCCTTAGTAGATCAATAACGGTGGCATTGGTTTTAATTCCATCGGCCATCAATTCTTTAGAAACACTGTATTGTTTAAAGGCAAAATAGATGAGTACAACTGAAATCAATAACAGACTTGCATATAAATATTCTATCATTTTCATGTTAGTTTAACAAAAGTTAAAACAATGGTTAGAGGTGCCTTTCCGATAACTTTCATCGGCTATAAGATTAATTATATATGTTTATTTTAATTCTGATCGTTTCTTGACAGCCTCCTTTACCACTAATGCTACTGAATTCACGTTAATATTATTTCGATTGCAGTAATCACTTTGAAACCATTCTTCCAAAGACTTGGCTCCCTTACTTGCATTACAGGACAAGCAACAAAGGGAAATATTATCTGTTCCAGTAATTCTGACATCATTTACAATATGTTCCCAAGATGGTTTATGTTTCCTTGATTCAGGTTGCTCTAAAAATTCCTGGCCACAATAAACACAATTTTTATCTCTTTGCTTAACGAAATCCTCAACGTCTTTCGGTATTCCCCAACGATTTGCCATGACTAATTCTCTTCAAAAAAATCGTTATCAATTTCTTTAACTTCATAAACTGTTTTGACTTGAACTCCAACATTATATTGATGCATTAAGTCAACCAACTTTGCTCCATCAATTAAAATTATAGAATGGTGAGCTTCTCTTGCTTTTTTAATTGCCGAATCGTCAAATGTGGAAGTTGTAATAAAAACTCCTTTACTAGTGTCACCACTCATGGCACCTATAAAATTTCTTATGTCCTTTTCTCTTACCTTATTTTCATTATAGCGTTTTGCTTGGGTGTAAATTTTTTCAAGCCCTAATTTGTCTTCATTTATTATTCCGTCAATACCCCCATCATTTGATTTAGTAGTTTCAACGAAATCTCCATAACCCATTTTCTTCAGTAATATAAGTATGACCTTCTCAAAATAATAAGGATCAATTTCTTTAAGTCTTTCCAGAAGATTGGTTTTTACTTCTGTTTCAATTGAAGAAAATCCCGAATCAATTAAATCTTGAGGTGAGGCATTTTCTACGTTGACAGCGTCCAGTTCAATTTCGTTTTCTTTTTCGCTTATTACAGACTCTCGGTGATTTATAAAATCTTTATCATTTTGAAGGTCATGCAATGGTAAATTACCTTTTGCTAGTCTAGACTTACCTTTTTCGGTTATTTGAACAAATCCCCGTTGAGGATAGGAAACAAATTTGGCCATCTTCAAATATGATTTGCCCCATAGGATTCTATCAAGTAGAACATTAGCGCCAGAACTAGTCTTTTGATTAAGTAGTTCTACTGGTAAATAAGAATAATAAGTATCACGTACCCTTGATGCTAATTCACGGCTTTTTAGTGAATCGACGGAGTTTAGAATTTCTAGTATAGGAATAAAGGTTTCATGATATTTTGGTAGTTCCATATTCAAAACTTATCAAAGTGGATTACAACTCTAAGTAATAATCGATTTTATATACTTGCACCTAAGATAACCAAATCATTATTAGAAATAGGATTACAGGTTTATGGGTAGCGGTTTTTGACGATGGTTTGACACAAATCGATTATCGATGATTCTTTAAGAGGTTGGCATTTCGCCTCCCTTCGGCTATCTCTCGACTCCCTTCGGCTACGCTCAGGGCAAGCTTCTCGGGACAAGCTTCTATTAGACCTTTTTTGTCGTTTCGACTCCGCTCAACGTCCAAAAGGTTCAAAAAAAAACTCCAACATCGCTGTTGGAGTTTTACACTTTAATTTTCCTTGGGGGGGTCCATCTTAAAGTCGTTCATAAAGGCTGTGGTATAGTTGCCCGCCAAATAATCCGGATGGTCCATTAATTGCCTATGGAAGGGTATCGTGGTCTTTATCCCCTCGATCACAAACTCGTCCAAGGCCCTTTTCATCTTGTTGATCGCTTCTTCCCGCGTCTGTGCCGTGGTAATCAACTTGGCGATCATGGAATCGTAATTGGGCGGTATGCTATAGCCACTGTATACGTGAGTATCCATCCGTACGCCATGGCCTCCAGGGATATGCAGAGTGGTAATCTTGCCCGGTGACGGCCTAAAATTGTTGTACGGGTCCTCTGCATTGATCCTGCATTCTATGGAGTGCAATTTTGGGAAATAGTTCTTTCCGGAAATAGGTACCCCGGCCGCTACCAAAATCTGCTCACGAATCAAATCGTAATCGATTACCTGCTCCGTAATGGGGTGCTCCACCTGTATACGGGTGTTCATCTCCATAAAGTAGAATTTACGGTGTTTGTCCACCAAAAACTCTACCGTACCTGCCCCTTCGTATTTGATATATTCCGCTGCCTTTACGGCCGCTTTTCCCATTTCGTCACGGAGTTTGTCCGTCATAAAAGGGGATGGGGTTTCCTCCGTCAATTTTTGATGGCGACGCTGTACGGAACAATCACGTTCGGACAAGTGACAGGCCTTGCCATATTGGTCGCCCACCACTTGGATTTCAATATGTCTAGGCTCCTCGATCAGCTTTTCCATATACATCCCTCCGTTCCCAAAAGCTGCCGTGGCCTCTTTTACCGCACTTTCAAAGTGGGCCTCCATTTCTTCCTCGCTCCAAACGGCACGCATTCCTTTTCCACCACCTCCAGCAGTGGCTTTGATCATGACGGGATAGCCCATTTTCTTGGCGGTCTTCTTGGCATCGGCCAAATCTTTCAATAATCCGTCCGATCCGGGTACACAGGGAACCCCAGCGGCCTTCATGGTCGCCTTGGCCGTGGCCTTGTCGCCCATACGGTCTATCTGCTCCGCGGAGGCCCCAATGAACTTGATATCGTGCTCTGCACATATCTTGGAGAACTTGGAGTTTTCCGAAAGGAAACCATAACCGGGATGAATCGCGTCCGCATTGGTGATTTCGGCCGCCGCAATGATATTCGGTATTTTCAAATAGGATTCGCTACTGGGTGCTGGTCCAATACAAACGGCCTCGTCCGCAAAACGTACGTGAAGGCTTTCTTCATCGGCCTTACTGTACACCGCTACCGTTTTTATACCCATTTCCTTACAGGTACGGATAACGCGCAGCGCAATTTCTCCCCTATTTGCAATCAATATTTTTTTAAACATGTCTTGATCTTTTAGTGAACGTCTTACATCATATCCATTGGGCAAGTGCCCAATGTACCGGTCCAATACCGATTTATGCTGGATCTACCAAGAACAATGGTTGATCAAACTCCACTGGTGAGGAGTCATCTACCAATACCTTAACAATGGTACCTGATACTTCAGACTCTATGTCGTTGAACAACTTCATGGCTTCGATCACACAAAGTACGTCACCGGCGGAAATCTTGTCACCTACCTCTACAAAGGCCGGTTTGTCCGGTGATGGCTTTCTGTAGAAGGTTCCAATAATGGGCGACTTGATCGTAATGTATTTGGAATCGTCCTTTTTGGTGTCAGCTTCCTTGGCGGGTGTTGCCGGGGAAGCAGGTACCTCTTGTTGTACCGGAGCGGCGGCAGGCGCTACGGGCGCTTGGGCCATAGGTATGGATTGTACAAATGTGGTCTCGCCACTACCGGGGCCACCTGTACGGATGGTGATTTTGATGTCATCCGTTTCCAATTTTACTTCACTAGCTCCAGATTTTGCTACGAACTTGATAAGGCTTTGAATTTCTTTAATATCCATAGTTGTAAATATATGTTAGTTTGGTCTTCCAATTAATAGGCCCACTTCAAATAAATGGATCCCCATGTAAATCCGCCCCCAAAGGCGGCAAAAACTAAATTATCTCCTTTTTTTAATTTGTCCTCGTAATCGCTTAACAGCAAGGGCAAGGTAGCCGATGTGGTGTTGCCATACCGCTGAATGTTCATCAATACCTTGGATTGGTCCAATCCCATGCGGTTGGCCGTGGCATCGATGATGCGTTTATTGGCCTGATGCGGTACCAACCAAGATACATCGGTATCGGCAAGGTCGTTGCGTTTCATGATACGTTCCGCTACATCCGCCATGTTGGAGACCGCAAATTTAAATACGGTCTTCCCGTCTTGAAATATAAAATGTTTTCTATCCTTTACGGTCTGTTCCGTTGCCGGCATTAGGGAACCACCCCCTTCCATGCCCAAAAACTGACGGCCAGAGCCATCGGCCCTAAGATATTCGTCCTTTAGTCCCAAGCCCTCGGTATTGGGTTCGAACAATACGGCACCGGCGCCGTCCCCAAAGATGATACAGGTGGTACGATCCGTGTAATCGATAATGGAGGACATCTTATCGGCCCCTATCAACAATACTTTTTTATACCTGCCGGATTCAATATAACGGGCCGCGGTGGACATCCCGAACAAAAAGCTTGAACATGCCGCCAAAAGATCGTAGGCAAAAGCGTTTTTGGCACCAATTTCCGAAGCTACAAAGGCAGCCGTGGAGGCGACCATACTATCCGGTGTGGCCGTTGCTACAATGACCAAATCTATTTCAGCCGGGTCCAAGTTTTTCTTTTCAAGGATTTGTTTGGCCGCTTGAATGGCCAAATACGAAGAGCCTTCCCCTTCCTCTTTCTTTAATATGCGTCGTTCCTTTATTCCGGTTCTGGTAGTAATCCACTCGTCATTGGTCTCTACCATTTCTTCCAACATTTTATTGGTGAGGATAAATTGGGGAACATAGCCTCCCACAGCGGTTATGGCTGCTGTAATTTTGGTCATATTTCAATTGCTTTCGTGTGAAAAACTTTCAAAAACACGTCAAAAGTTGTGAAAATTAGTGATTTTCGCCGACTTTTTGTGGCAAAACAACCTGTTTTTGAAAAAAATCATGGGTTTAATCCCAGTTCGATTCTTAAATACCTGTAAACCGATTATCCTAGTAAACTGTAGGATTATGGCTAAAAAAAACTCCCGCTTCATACGAAGTGGGAGTCGATAATCCGTTTATAAAAGGTGCATTATGCCTCTACTTCCTCTGCTTTGTCTATCAAAACCTGGCCTCTGTAGTACAGTTTACCTTCGTGCCAGTGGGCCCTGTGGTACAAATGCATCTCTCCAGTTGTAGAATCTGTAGCCAATGTAGGTGCAACCGCTTTGTAATGTGTTCTTCTCTTGTCTCTCCTAGTTTTGGATGTTTTTCTTTTAGGATGTGCCATTTGTAACCTTATTTATCCGTTAATAGTTTTTTTAATTCGTCCCAACGGGGATCGTTTTTTTCGTTGTCGTTATTCTTATCCTTTGGCTGAAGTTCCTGAAGTCGCTCCAAGGCTTCCGATTTTAATGTACCGTCCGCGATACCCGGGTGTACCCTCTTCTGGGGCACGGCCAAGATTATCAGCTCGTAAATGTACTGTGCCACGTTGACCTGATGCTCCCCGTGGGGCAAAATGAGGATTTCATCATCATTATCGTCATATTCCTCACCAAACTTTACCACCAACTCCAAATGTCCCTCAATGGGCTGGTCATAAGGTTCGCTGGTAATATCGCAGTCTACATTGACCGTTCCGTCCGCTTCAAAATCAAGTTCCAACATGGTACTTGTTTTGTTCAAAACAACGGTGAGGTCAACAGCCACTTCATTAAATTCGTCGTAACCAAAAGATTCAAAGAACTTTTTGTCGATTTCATACTTAAAGTCGTGCTTTCCCTGTTTCAACCCTGAAAAAGGAATATTGAACTCCTTTTGCTTCATCACGTACAACTCTTAATATTAAATCCTTACCTTAAAAGGCGGGTGCAAAGATACTATTATTTTGATAACGGGCAATAGTTATCAACTATTTATCTTTATAACTTTTTGGAGGCCAAAAACTAACGTTCGCGCTTAATGCGCTGCTTTTTCAAAACATTTTCGGTAAGTTCCAAGTACTCCGTTCTGTTCCTAAAAATCTTGATGGCCATGAACACGGCTTCCTTAAAAGAGCTGTGGTCCGCTTTGCCCTGACCGGCGATTTCATAGGCCGTACCATGATCGGGGGAAGTGCGAACCTTGCTAAGTCCCGCCGTAAAATTGACCCCCCTTCCAAAGGAGAGCGTCTTAAAAGGAATGAGGCCTTGGTCGTGATAAGCGGCCAAAACAGCATCAAAGTTTTTGTAGTTGTCCGACCCAAAAAAGCTATCGGCTGAATAGGGCCCAAAGACCAAATGCCCGTTATTTGTCATTTCATTTATGACGGGTCTCAATACCTCATCGTCTTCCTTTCCAATGACCCCATTATCACCACTATGCGGATTGATGCCCAACAGTGCGATTTTAGGTTTCCGGATGCCAAAATCCATTTTTAGGGATTTCTCGATCGTATTCACCTTATCGCGAATCAATCTGGGTATGATGGCAGATGATACGTCCTTGACCGCTACATGGTCTGTCAACAATCCTATTTTAAGGTCGTCCGTTACCATGAACATAAGACTTTCACCTTCCAGTTCCTGGGCCAGATAATCCGTATGCCCGGGAAACTTAAAATCTTCGGCCTGAATGTTATTTTTATTGATCGGGGCGGTAACCAAAACATCTATCTCGCCATTTTTCAGCGCAGCAACCGCAGCTTTTAAAGATTGTAGGGCAAAATCGCCCGCTTCCTTAGTGGCCTGTCCAAACTGTATTTCAGGTACTTGTTTCCAAACGTTGACAATATTCAGTTTTCCGTCCACCGCCTTGGAAGCCTCCTGCACGCCATTGAACGGAATGGAAATTCCCAAAGCCTTTTGCTGGCCAGAAATGGTTTTGTTGGAAGCAAAAATGACGGGAGTACAAAAATCGAGCATGCGGCTGTCCTCAAAAGTCTTTAGGACCACTTCACACCCTATTCCGTTTAAATCACCGATGGATATCCCTAACTTTATGTTCCCGTTTTCCTCCATTATATCTGTATCTTTGTAAGCTATTTTAGGATTCAAAATTACTTAAATAAAACGACACATGTTTACCGGAATCATCGAAACATTGGGTACCGTTGCCCAATTGGAATCCAAGGGCGGCAACTTGGATATTAGGGTCTCTTCCAGCATTACCTCTGAATTAAAAATAGATCAAAGTGTAGCCCATAATGGGGTATGTTTGACCGTGGTGAAAATCTCCGGGGAAACCTATACGGTGACCGCTATTGCAGAGACCTTAAAAAAAACCAATTTAGGTGATTTGCAAGTTGGGGATTCCGTAAACCTGGAACGCGCCATGATCATGGGGTCTCGGTTGGACGGCCATATCGTCCAAGGACATGTGGACCAAACTGGCGTTTGCACAAACATCCAAGAAGAAAACGGGAGTTGGATATTCTCCTTTGAATACGATACCGCTACCGGAAATCCTACTATTGAAAAGGGTTCCATTACCGTTGATGGTACGAGTCTCACCGTAGTGAATTCAGGAAAAAACACCTTTGATGTTGCGATTATTCCCTACACCTACGAGCATACCCGATTCAATACTTACAAAGTGGGTACAGTGGTAAATCTTGAGTTCGACGTAATTGGGAAGTACGTGGCGAAATTGATGCACCAACCGAAGTAGTAGGATTTGTTAAGGAAGCCTGGAAATCCCTGTTTCACACATTAGATTTTTACCTCATACTTGCTCAGCACCTCCAATGTGGTAAATTTGAGCGCATTCATATGGGTCGCCTCCAATATAACTTTAGGTGCTACCCCGGCCTTTTCCGCCTGTAACCAGCGTGAAATGCACAAACACCACTTGTCTCCAACTTGAAGTCCTGGGAAATTCCATTGGGGTATTGGAGTTGACAGATCGTTTCCTTTTGATTTGGTAAATTCCAGGAATTCCTCACTCATTACAGCACATACCACGTGGGTTCCAACGTCTTCGCCACCTGTTTTACAAAATCCGTCCCTATAAAAACCGGTCATAGGATCAAAGCAACAGGAACATAGCTCGGTTCCCAAAACATTCTTTACTTTTTTATCCATTCGTTATAATAATCCACCAATTGGTGAGGGTATTTAAACTCCTTACGGCGGATTTTTTCGGCCAAGGGAGGGCAATCCTGAAAAAATTGTATCAATCGTTGCCGTTTTAAGCCAAATATGCCTTGGTCTGCACGTACAAGTTCATGATTGCTTTCTTTCTTAAGGTAGGCAATATCCAACACCATTTCTTCCCCTTGCTCTTGCAATTCATACTTGTAAAGTGAAACCGGCCCTTCTGATACCACACGTAAAAATGTGGCTTCCCCATCCAGAAGAAAAGACCTGTAAACAGAATCGCCTTTTCGATAGGATAGTATTTTATTTGGGGAAAAACGTTTCTTACGCCCCTTACCGCTGAATTTAATTTTATCATGTATGCCACCAAAGGGGCCTGTTCTTCGATCACTTATTTTACCGTACAAGGTATCTCCTACCTTAATAATGACATAGCCCGGGCGATAATTTTCCTGTGCCTTTATCTGATGGACATTAACAAAAACAAGGCATAGCAATACCACGGAGTATTTAAAGTGCCCAAGGAGTTTTATGATCATACCTTTATAAAAATCTTCCTTTGGTAGAGGATATATCCTAAAAGAGCATAAAACGCCAGTACGGTAAGTCCGTATAATAAGGAGGACATTTCAAGGGAAATGGCATCGTGGACGTAAATCTTTTGAAACAACCATCCATGGAGGGAAGTTTCGTCTACCTGAATTTGACCCATCACTTTCGCAATGAAACTGGAAAGAAAATAGATGATAATGGCATTGGCCCCGGCATATCTAAAAATACTGCCAAACTTGATTTGTTTAACATCGGTCAAATAATAGATCAATGCCAAAATCAAATTGGCCCAACCTGCGGTGACCAGCACAAAACTACTGGTCCATAAGGCTTTGTTTATTGGGAAAACCAAATCCCATAAATGACCAATAATCAACAAACTTCCGCCAATACCCATTAAAATAGTGGCTTTTCTTTCCTGTTTCGAAATCAGGATCATCCCTGTAAAAATTCCCAATAAGGAACTTACAATTGATGGGATTGTACTTAATAGTCCTTCTGGGTCATAATCCGGTTTGTAATTATGTGAACCAAAAACCTGTACATCCAGCCAATTTGCAAAATTGTTGGGCGCACGCTCCAAAGTAGAGGCAAGACCTTCAACGGGTATCAAGGTCATCATCAGCCAATAACCGATCAATAGTGCAATGGCAATGCCCATTAAAGTTTTCCATTTAAAGTTGATGAACAGAATGGAAGTAAAAAAGAAGACTACGCCAATTCGCTGTAGTACGCCGGGAAAACGGATGTTCTCCCATGCCTTGAAAAATGGAAATTTAATCAAGAAGGCACCAAGAAATAATCCCAGTCCAATTAGTTTTAAGGTCCGGACGATGATCTTCTTGTACGTGTTGGAATTCACTTCCTTGTTTTTATAGGAAAAAACGATAGAGGTCCCAACGATAAACAGAAAGAAAGGAAATACCAAATCAGTTGGGGTATAGCCGTGCCATTGAGCATGCAAAAATGGAGCATATACATTGGACCACGTTCCCGGGGTATTCACCAGGACCATCAATAAGATAGTCGCTCCCCTAAAAATATCGACCGAAAGAATTCTATTTTTCATTTCCCCGGTTTAAAGGATATTGTCTTTCATCCTATTCCATGCCTTTATCAAAAGGAAACCCGTAACCAAGGCAACTCCCGTTAAGATGAGGGCACTAGGAGTCCTACCATAGATCCAATATCCGGTGGCGAACATAATAGAATAGATTAAGGCGATGCCCAACAGCATAGCGGTAATACCTTGCGGAACGCTCCATTTTTCACCAGCTTTCACTATTTCCACGTTTTCAGCTTTGGATTTGGAAACCACTTTCTTCCAACCTGGTCCACCCGGTTGTATTTTCTTGTAAAAAGACCGTAAGGTAGCATCGGATTCAGGGGGTGTCAAAAAGGTGACCAAAAGCCAGATAGCTGTGGTGACCACTACTATAAAAGGGTAGTTGGCCCATTCTGGGAATATACCTGTTTCGGGTGCGAAAAACATATCGCCCAAACTGGTTTTCGCCAACAAAATGACCAAAATTCCAGAGGCGAACATGGCCGTAATCTCACTCCATGCATTGATACGCCACCAAAACCATCGAAGGATAAAAACGAGCCCCGTTCCTGCACCAAACTGAATCAAAAGATCAAACACTTCAAAAGCGTTTTGAAGGGTCAATGCAAAAAGGGCACTTACTACCATTAAGACTACCGTAGAAATTCTTCCAACGGCCACCATTTGCTTTTCGGTAGCATCGGGATTTATCTGTCGTTTGTAAAAGTCAAAAACGATATAGGAGGAACCCCAATTCAACTGTGTGGAAATGGTACTCATATAGGCCGCGATCAACGATGCCAAAACCACGCCCAAAAGACCACTTGGTAGTTTGGTCAGCATAGCGGAATAGGCCAGGTCATGGCCCAGTTTGCTTTCGTCCATGTTGGGAAATGCCTCCGCAATACTCGCAATATCGGGATATACCACCAAGGATGCCAGGGCCACCAAAATCCAGGGCCAAGGGCGTAAGGCATAATGCATGATATTAAAAAAGAAAGTTGCTCCTATGGCATGGTTTTCATCCTTGGCCGCCAACATTCTTTGGGCAATGTACCCACCACCACCGGGTTCAGCACCAGGATACCAAGAACTCCACCACTGCACGGCAATGGGTATTATGAACAGGGTAATCAGGACTTGGGTATTATCAAAATCCGGTAGGATATTCAGCTTGTCCACTACGTTTTCGTTCTGCATCAAAGCAGCCACCCCTCCAACTTCTGGTATGTTCACCAAATAATAGGCTGCTCCAATAGCACCGGACATGGCAACGAAAAATAGGAGAAAATCGGTATAAACCACACCCTTAAATCCTCCAAGGGCACTGAATATTACGGTAATCAAGCCTGCGCCCACAACGGTTTCCCAAGGTTCCAGTCCTAGCATGATACCGCCGATCTTAATGGCCGCCAAGGTCACGGAGGCCATAGTGATGATATTGAACAGCGCGCCAAGATAGATGGCCCTGAACTTTCGTAAAAAGCTTGCAGGTTTCCCTCCATACCGCATTTCATAAAATTCCAAATCAGTATTTACATTGGATTTACGCCATAATTTGGCATACACAAAAACCGTAAGCATTCCCGTAATCAGGAAACACCACCAGACCCAGTTTCCCGAAACACCGTTGGTACGGACGATGTCCGTAACCAGGTTTGGGGTATCTGTTGAAAAGGTCGTGGCTACCATGGACAAACCAAGTAACCACCAAGGCATGGTCCGCCCAGAAAGAAAAAACTCCGAGGAATCCTTTCCTGATTTCTTTGAAACATAAATTCCTATTCCTAAAACGATAGAGAAGAAGACCACTATAAAACTGTAGTCGAGGGTGCTTAATTCCATAGTTTGGTTGTTAGTTAGCTACTAAAGATAAAATAATTTAAGATACTTTTGTGATTTGCCCGATAAACCATGGAAATCTCTTTAACGTCTTGGATTTTGGCCACGCTTGCCGCCTTTGTAATAGGCATGTCCAAGGCAGGGATTAAGGGAATCGCGGTCATCAATGTTACCTTTATGGCCTTGGCTTTTGGGGCCAAGGAATCCACGGGTATGGTAGTACCGCTCCTTATTTTGGCCGATATTTTCGCGGTCATCTACTACAACCGGCATACCCAATGGAGTTATGTCTTCAAGGTATTGCCATGGATGGTATTTGGACTGCTTATTGGGGTTATATTAGGTAAGGACCTTCCCGAAAACCTGTTTAGGATTGGCATGGCGATCATTATCATCATCACCGTAATTATGATGTATTGGTGGGATCGGAAAAAAGTGAAGACGGTTCCCACCCATTGGACCTTTTCAGGCACTATTGGCACCCTGGCCGGTATCACCACCATGGTAGGGAATTTGGCGGGAGCCTTTTCCAATATTTATTTTTTGGCGATGCGCCTGCCCAAAAATCATTTTATAGGGACGGCAGCTTGGTTGTTTTTGATCGTTAATGTTTTAAAGTTGCCCTTTCACTTTTTTGTCTGGAAAACCATTACGTGGGAATCCCTGATACTCAATGTAAAACTTTTGCCCGGCATATTCCTGGGTTTCTTTGTTGGGATTCGCATTATTAAATTGATCAATGAGGAGTTTTTCCGTAAAATGATTTTGGTGCTTACCGCACTAGGGGCGCTCTTAATTATGGTGGGATAGAATATAGAAAATCCAATTATAAAATTCCAAACCCCAAATTCAAGATTACATAAATCAAATCGGAATTCAGCTATAAAAAAGCCTGTCGAAATATCGACAGGCCTTTAAAGTTAATTTTTATAGTGTTGCCTATTCTGATGCTCCCTCGTACAAGGCATTGAAAATAAGCTTATAGGTGCCCCTGGGTTGCGCACGGAATTGGGGCCTGAATGCGAACAAAATTACATTGCCGTCACCATAGCCTACTTTCACCATGGCCGGTTTTTTAGCGATGTATTTTTCCTCGCCCATGGCCCAACCGCTCATCAACAGGTTCTTGGATGCATAGGTCGCTATTACCTCAACATTTGGGGCTGGGGCATCGGCAATTTTTTCCTCGCCACCTTCTCCTTTTTTACTTTGCTTGTCTATGGTAAACGCCCTGCTTTTATTAAAGGAAACGGACACCGTATCCTGCATGCCGAATGCCAAGGGGTGTTTGGTGTCTATGCTTGTTTTAATCAAAGATCCGGGAATAAAGAAATCCTTACTGTCCGCACCTGCTGTAGCGTCCTTAAGCGGTAATCCAAACTGTTCGATGACATAATTGCTCGCTTCGTCAAAGGCCAACAAGGTGCCCCCGTTCTTTACATATTTACTAAGAGCGACCGTGCCTTCCAAACCGATACCGCCCGTAAACTTTTCCGGCATTTCCAAATTGGAATGTCCGTGTAAAATAGAACCAGGTCTTTGAGAAGGAATGATCAGCGCGTCATATTGGGATAGGTCGGCTGTTTGGATATCCCTATCGTGTAAGGTATCCATTTCAAATTCATATTCATCCATAACAAATCGTGTCCAACCCTCATCCATGTTGGCTACCCATGATTTGTAAAGTCCGATTTTAGGTAGGTGGATTTTTGTCAATCCGATTTCCGGTTTTTCAGAAATCCCGATAACTTCCAGACCATACTTTGCAGCCATTTCCTCAACCGATGCAGTTCCTCCCGAGACAATATACGATCCTGCCGGCAAGGTCGCTTTACCAATCTTTAATTCCTCCTTGGTCTTATAGGCCGTGCCCCCGGCTTTTAATATTTTGTTGGTGGCCACAACAGAGGCATTACTGTTTGCACTGAACGCAAAACCAAAGGAACCCTTACCATCCACATCGCCCTCCTTATAAGTTGCCCTATCGGCTACTTTTTCCGTGGAAGCTTCAAAAGAATCCTTGATTTTGTCCACGGTCACACCCATTTGCATGGGCAAAGTCCAACCTGCCAAATCGTATGGGGTGTCCGGTGGTCCACCTGGATATTGGAAGCGGGTAGGGTAGTTTTGTTTTTCCATCAAGTCCAACAAATAAGGCCTAAAGGCCTGTCCCCCGTAAATAATATACGAGCCCTTTTCATATTTCTTATCGCCGATGGTAAAATTTTTGGTAGCCTTTTGGATTTCAATCCCACCCTTAAGTAGGACGTTCACCAAGTTGACCGCTTCAAAATGATCCCATTGGTCGGTTCCAATGACATAGGCATAAGGGCCTTCTGTCTTGGCCTTTTCAATGGCCGAAGCACCCATTTTATAGATGTTGTATAGATAATTGCTTTTTCTGTCCGCAGCTAAGTCCAGCGTGGCCCAAGTAGCCGTCAACATATAATCTACGGCATCCCTAAAGTGGGACTCCCCACCCTTCCAAGGGTCTGGATACATGATGTCCGTGCCATCGGTAGGGGTTGTTCCCGCAACGGTTTTGGGTAATTTTTCTGGGTCGTAAAACCTAGGCGTAGGGGTGGTATGGCCGGTTTCGGTTAAAATACCGATCATATTGTGATAATATGGAACGGTTCTACCTCCTCCGTTCCAGAACATCGTGTAGAAATTATCTGCGATGGCACCTGGCATGTTTTCCAAGGAGAAACGTTTGGACATGGCCGAACCCACTTCACTTACCCCTGCGGTTACGGCAGGATGGATCTTTGGGTTTACCGGGTCCGCATAGGGCGGAATGGAAATCTTCGTCCATGAAGGGGAAGATTGGTGGTGGTTGTACACAATCTGTGGATACCATTCATTGTAAAGGATTTTGGTCACATTATAGGTTTCCGGCATGGTGTTCATGAACCAATCCCTATTGTTGTCATGACCCATATAATAATGGTATAGAATGGGAGGACGTGAGGTTTCATACGGTGTGCCCATATTCTTTCTATACCAATCAACGACAATATCCAATCCATCAGGATTCATTACGGGCATTAAAATGGTGACGACGTTCTCCCTGATTTTTTTCATTTCCGTAGTTTCTGAGGTAGCCAAGGTATAAGCCAGCTCTGAGGTCATTTGACCATGGGCCAGTTCCGTGGAATGCATACCTCCATCGACCCAAACAACCGCTTTGCCTGATTCCGACAACTGCAAGGCTTCTTCATCAGAAACGCTTACTCGGGCCAGTTTTGCACTGATATCCTTCCACTTGTCCAGGGAAGCCAGGTTCTCTTCGCTCGAAATAAATAGGATGTACATTTTTCTACCTAAGACGGTGGTACCTATTTCCTGCATTTTTACCCTATTGGAGGCAGCCGCCAATTTCCCCAGATAATCCTCTATTTGGGCATAATCTGCCAATTTATAATCGTCACCGACCCTAAAACCATAAACATCCTTGGGGGAAGGAACATTTTGTGCCATGGTCTGAAAAAGACATGACAGTATCACTACTGCGGTCATAATCATGACCTTGTACCCTGTTGATTTTGAACTCATTTTTTGAATTAGTTTGATTTTGAGTCAGGAATTTAAGCATTCCTTTGGAAGTATTAAAACCGAAACGCTTGGTTTGCCCTTGTTCTCCCCACTTTTTCCAAATTGGCAATTGAACATTGCGGTTTTTATCGATTTATATATAAAGAAAAACCCAAGTTTCATAAGAATCTGGGTTTGGCAAAAAGCTTTTTAAATGATTACAAAACCTTTGTCTTGCCTGGTGTCGGGATTTCGTAGAATCCATCCGCTTTTGGTAGTACCGGTGGTGGGGTATCCCAGGTCATGTCATCGGGCACCAGTTGGAGCGTGGATTGCATGGCATCCTCCCACTTGATAACCTCTCCACTGTAGGTGGCCATACGGCCCATAATGGCCGTTAGGGTACTTTTTGCACCATATTCGGCATTATTAAGTTCGGTATTTTCACGAATCGCCTTGAACAATCTATTATGTTCTTCCTGATAGGGATTATGCCCAGATGTGTTTTCAAACCTCCCTATTTCGTTCCCTTCCAGATCATATAAAAAGGCAGCAGCAGCATCGTTGGTGCTTACAAAGCCCTTGGTGCCCTGAAATTGTTCCGCTACCCTATTGTAGGTGCCGGGCTGATGCCTGCACTGACTTGAAATGACAGCACCGCTGGGATAGGTAAATTCTACGAAGTGATGGTCAAAGATTTCCCCATGGTCCTTCCCCGTGCGGACTTGCCTACCGCCCATACCCTGCGCCGAAACAGGGAATTCATCCAAAAACCAGTTGGCCACATCGATATTGTGAATGTGCTGCTCCAAAATATGATCCCCACAGAGCCAATTAAAATAGTACCAGTTGCGCATTTGGTACTCCAGCTCCGTATATTCCGGTTTTCTTGGCCGTACCCATACCCCGGCACTGTTCCAATACACCTGTCCTCCCACTAACTTACCAACCGCGCCTTTTTTAATTTCCTCCAATGCGGCCAAATAGTTTTCCTGGTACCTGCGCTGCAGCCCTACTACCACTTTTAGGTTTTTGTCCTTGGCTTCCCGAGCATACTTTAGTACTTTTTGAATGCCGGGAACATCAGTAGCTACCGGTTTTTCCATAAATACATGCTTCCCATTTTCTATAGCATAGGCAAAATGGGCGGGACGAAAGCCTGGAGGGGTTGCCAGAATGACAACATCAGCGAGGTCAATGGCCTTTTTATAGCCATCGAATCCTACAAATTTGTTTTTCTCCTGTACACTGAACTTACCGGTATCCTTGTACTTCTCATAAAGGTTGTTGTAACTTTCGGTGAGCCTGTCCTCAAAAGCATCGGCCATGGCCACTAGCTCAATATTTTCATCTGCCTGAAGTGCTTGGTTCGCTGCACCGGAACCTCTTCCGCCGCATCCTACCAAGGCTACTTTTAATTTCTTTTCATTGAAAATATTGAACATTCCCTTTGATTCAAGTGAAGGGGTCAATACCAATCCTGCCGAAGCCATGGTACTCCTTTTTACAAAATCCCTGCGTGTATTTTTCATATGTATAATTTTATGTGTTGTTAATCAATTGCTATCCAAAAAGTATTGTCTTCCTTTATTTCAGGGGTTTCCACCGGTCGGACGATTCTAAACCCTACAAAGGCCGCATCCGTATTCCACCATTTACTTTGGGGAAATTGGGGATCCCGTACCTTCCAGACCAAATCGGACCCCATACGGACCGTTGAGCCTAATTCTTTGGCCGTATCCTTATAAGATCCTCCACGAACCACGGTTGGATAGGGTTTTGTAATAGGGTGAAATACCTGTTCCTTTTGATAGGCATCCTCAACATATTGGTCCAAGGTCCACTCGGCCACATTGCCATACATGTCATAGAGGCCCCATGGGTTGGGTTTCTTTTGTCCCACTTCGTGGTAGCTCTCCCCACTATTTTCATCGAACCATGCGTACTCCTCTAGATTTCCGTCATCCTCAAAAAAATAGGGTCCAGCACTTCCGGCCCTTGCGGCATATTCCCATTCGGCCTCTGTAGGCAATCGGTAATATACCCCGGTCAAAGCAGTAAGCCATTTACAGAACTGTGATGCGCCTAGCACGGTTACATTTGCCACTGGCAAGGAACCTTCGGAACCCATGCCCAATCCCATATCCACATAGGGAATCGTTGCTCCGGTAACGGCATCTATTTGTATATTTTCATGTTTTATGGCATTTATATCCAATTCCCGTTTTAAGAACTCGCGGTAGAGCTCCCAGGTAACCTCCTTGGAAGACATCCAAAAACCATCGACAGAAACCTTCCTTTGTGGATACGCATCTTTGTCTTCGGGATTCTTACTTCCCATTTGGAACGAACCGGAAGGTATCGCTACCATTTCAATTTCCAATTCACTTCCAGGCAGCCTCTGCGTATAGGCTTTTGGCTCTTGGTCCAAAGACACCCATAGTATCATGACCATCATAAGGGTTGTGATTTTCATATTTGAAGCTCCTTCCGAAGTTGGTACCTAGTAAATATATGAAATCATACTAATTCTTAATCACCAAAGAAATGTCCCATTTATAAAACCAACATTCGTCATCCATTTTCCTGCCATAGGGGTTCGGTAACAAATGTTACTGCACAGCTTGTTTCCCCAATCTAATTTTGTCCAAAATATATTACAACAATGAAATACCTACTAGGATATATTATTCTTTTCTCCTGCTATTTTGGGATGGGTCAAAATACCACACCCATTACGAAGGAAGAAGTGATGACAAAAGTAAAAGATGGCAATAACACCCTTAAAATAGCCATGCAGGAGGCCCTTGCCGCCAAAGGGGATTACTTGCAGACCAATGCAGTTTTATTGCCGAACATAAGCGTTTCCCATACAGGAATTGCCACTACAAATCCCCTGATGGCCTTTGGTTCCAAATTGAACCAGCAGATCCTTACGGCGGCCGACTTCGATCCAACCTTATTGAACGACCCCAGGCAAATAGAGGACTATGCCACTAGGGTAGAAGTACAACAGCCCTTGATCAACCTGGACGGTATGTTTCAACGAAAGGCTGCCAAGGCGAAGTGGACGGCTACCGAATTACAATCCGAACGAACCCAGGACTATATCCTACTAGAGGTAGAAAAAGCCTATATGCAACTGCAACTTGCCTATAAAACAGTGGACGTGTTGGAAAAAGCGAAGGAAACCGCTATGGAAAACCAGCGTATTGCGGAAAACAGCTTTGCCCAGGGATACCTGCAAAAGTCGGACGTATTGGCCGTTCAAGTACGGGTCACGGAAATAGACAACCAATTGCACTATGCCCAGAGCAATATTCTCAATGCCAGCAACTATTTGTCGGTTCTTATGAACGAGACCGGTACTGCTGTGCTGAAACCGACGGACTCGCTCTCCGTATCCTATTCGGACATCGATGCGGTATCGCTTTCCGAAAACCGAAAGGATATTTTGGCCCTAGGTTCCGCTACGGAGGCCTACAAACAAATGCACAAGGCGGATCAAATGTCCTTTCTGCCCAGATTGAATGCCTTTGGTACCTACGAAATGCATGACGATGAAGTCTTTCAGGGCGATGCCGATGGATATTTGTTCGGGGCGGAACTTAAATGGAACCTTTTTGAAGGAAGCAAACGCTTTGGAAAATCACAGAAAAGCAAGGCCGAATACGACAAGGCCAAACTACAATTGGAACAGTACAAATCTGAAAGTGCGCTGGAACTGAACAGGGCAAAACGAAATTTGGAGAATGCCCAGAATAAGTTAAGGCTTACCAAATTGGCCTTGGAACAGTCCCAAGAATCGTTACGAATCCGTACGAACCGATTTGAACAGGGCTTGGAAAAAACGACCGACCTGTTAATGGCCGAAACCCAATATTCCCAAAAAACACTGGAGTACTATATGACCATTTTTGAACACAACTATGCCTTGGCATATATACAGTTCCTTACAAAAATTTAATAATCAATACAGGTTCAACGTAAGACCAAATACAATAAGAAACATGAAAAATAAACTTTATATATCAGTAATGGCTTTGGCGGCCCTCACCATATTTGCCAGTTGCGGAAACGACCAAAAAACAACTGCGGCAACCAAAGGTGCTGCCATTTCGGTTACCACAAGTACCGTAACACAAAACAGTAATGATCCTTTTCTTACCGTAAGTGGTAAGGTAGAAGCTTCCAAGAGTGCGAACATCAGTACCCGAATGATGGGGTATGTGGACAAAATATATGTGCAGGTAGGTGAAAAAGTATCAAACGGACAGCTCCTATTGAGCGTGAACAATGCGGATGTATCGGCCAAATTGGCCCAAGTGAATGCCGGTATTGCAGAGGCAGACGCCGCCTTCAACAATGCCGAAAAAGACTATAACCGGTTTACCGCCCTTTTTAAAGAGAACAGTGCTTCCCAAAAGGAACTGGATGACGTTACTGCACATTATACTATGGCGAAGGCCCGGTTGGAGTCGGTCATACAAATGAAGAACGAGGTCAATGCACAAATGGGCTATGCAAATATACGTGCCCCATTTAGCGGCGTGGTGACCAATAAATTTATCAATGCCGGGGATATGACAAACCCTGGGATGCCCTTATTGGAAGTAGAAGCCCCAGGCACCTATCAAGTGTTAGCCATGGTTCCGGAATCCGAAATCACTGAAATAAAAAATGATACCCCTGTAAACGTCCTTATCAAATCCCTGGAGCAAAATGTAAAGGGTAAAGTGACCGAAGTAAGTTCCTCCTCTAAAAATACTGGAGGTCAATATTTGGTAAAGGTGGTTTTGGGAAAAACCGACATTCCTATACTATCCGGAATGTATGCCACCGTACAGTTCCCTGTTGCCAAAAAAACAAACAATGCCGCGATTATGATACCTACGGATGTCTTGGTGACGAACGGAAGTCTCACCGGTGTGTATACCGTTAGTGAAAGTAATACGGCCCTCTTGCGATGGTTGCGATTGGGACGCACTTTTGGCGATCAGGTAGAGGTGTTGTCCGGTCTTACGCAGGATGAAAAATACATAGTTTCCGCGGAAGGAAAACTGTACAACGGAGCAACATTGGATATACAGTAAAAGGAAACGCGTTAGGGATTGCAGTGGTTACCCCGCACCTGCCTTGGCAGGGAGGAGTATGAACGGAAAGCCCGCCCACCTGCCCCATTGGCAGGTGAAAACGCCCCACTAATAAAAAATAAAATGAAGGAAGGTTTAGCTGGCAAGATTGCCAAAATGTTCATAGGTAGTAAGTTAACGGTGCTCCTGATGATCGTATTCATGGTCATTGGGGTCTATAGCTCGTTTTTGATCCCACGGGAGGAAGAACCACAGATCGATGTGCCCATGGCCGATATTTTTGTGGGATACCCGGGTGCGAGCCCGACCGAAGTTGAGTCCAGGGTCATAAAACCCTTGGAGCAACTCATCAGTAACATTAAGGGGGTGGAATATGTGTATTCCACATCCATGAAGGAACAGGGGATGGTCATCGTACAATTCTACGTGGGCGAAGATATTGAGCGCTCTTTCGTAAAATTATACAACGAGATCAACAAGCACATGGACCAGATGCCACAGGGGGTGACCTTTCCCTTGGTAAAGACCCGTGCCATAGACGATGTCCCCATGTTGGGATTGACCCTCTGGAGCGAAAACTATAGCGGCTATCAATTGGGGCAAATGGCCCAGGAGCTGGAAGCGGAAATCAAAAAAGTCAACGATGTGGCGGTTACCCATAAAATTGGGGGGCAAAACCGACAATTACGCGTGGTTCTGGACAAGGACAAATTGGCCGCCAGTGGGCTGGATTTTCTAAGTGTTTCCGAAATGATAAAAGGCAACAACGCCCAACTAAATTCGGGTAGTTTTGACCGAAACGATACCGAATTTTTAGTGAGTACCGGAAAGTTCTTGGAATCCACTACCGATGTGGAAAATTTGGTCGTGGGCGTACAACAAAATAGACCGGTCTACCTCAAACAGGTGGCAGAAATCATCGATGGTCCCGAGATACCCCAAAATTACGTGAGCCTTGGATTTGGCCAGGCCAGTGAAAAAGCTTCGGAATATACCTCCGAATATCCTGCCGTTACGGTTTCCGTAGCAAAGAGAAAGGGCGCGGATGCCATGAAAATAGCAGAGGTAATCATAGATAAAGTGGACCATTTAAGAACTACCTTGATCCCCGATGATGTACATGTGGAAATCACCCGAAACTACGGGGAAACGGCTTCCCATAAGGTGTCTGAACTCCTGTTGCACCTCATAGGGTCCATTATTGCTGTTACCTTTGTGGTGATGCTGGCCATGGGATGGCGCGGAGGCCTGGTCGTGTTCCTTTCGGTGCCCATTACGTTCGCCTTGACCTTGTTGAGCTACTACATGCTGGATTATACCTTGAACCGAATCACCCTTTTCGCCTTGGTGTTCGTAACAGGTATCGTGGTGGACGACTCCATCATCATAGCGGAGAATATGCACCGACATTTTAAGATGAAACGGCTACCCTTTAAACAGGCCGCCCTATATGCCATTAATGAAGTTGGTAACCCAACCATTTTGGCAACCTTCACAGTAATCGCATCCGTATTGCCCATGGCCTTTGTATCCGGTTTGATGGGGCCCTACATGGCCCCAATGCCCATTGGCGCATCCATCGCCATGATCTTGTCGCTCTTTGTGGCCCTGACCATCACCCCGTATTTGGGATATATTTTCCTGCGGGAAAAGGACAAAAAGGAAACTGTGAAGAAAGAGGAAAAACCGTTGGAGGATACCTTAATCTATAAATTCTATGACAAGTTTGAGCGCCCCTTGATCGAGCACAAGGGAAAACGTTGGATATTCCTTGGTTTGACCTTCTTCTTGCTCATTGGTTCTATGTTGCTGTTCTTTACAAAATCGGTAGCGGTAAAAATGTTGCCTTTTGACAACAAGAACGAATTTCAGGTGGTCATCGATATGCCAGAAGGTACTACCTTGGAACGTACCGGAGTGGTAGCCCAGGAAATTTCCCAATACCTGGCCACCAGGCCGGAAGTGGTCAACTATCAAAATTATGTGGGCACTTCCGCTCCCATTACTTTCAACGGTTTGGTACGGCACTACGATCTTCGTGGCGGTAGCAATATGGCGGATATACAGGTAAACCTTATCGACAAGGGCGAACGTAGTGCACAAAGTCATGATATAGCAAAATTACTTAGGTCTGAAATTCAGCGCATCGCCTCAAAATACAAGGCCAATGTAAAAGTGGTAGAGGTGCCGCCTGGACCCCCGGTACTTTCAACCATTGTAGCCGAAGTATATGGCCCTGATTACGATACGCAAATGGAAATTGCGGACAATGTTCAGGATATCCTTAAAAACACCCAGGATGTGGTGGATATCGATTGGATGGTAGAAGTGGATCAAACGGAATATCAGTTCACCATTGATAGGGAAAAGGCCATGTTATACGGCGTAGCTCCCCAGCAGATCGCTTACACCATGAACATGGCGTTGAGCAATAGGCCCATTGCCAATCTATACGATGAAAATGCCATACAGCAAGTGGGATTGGTTTTGGCCTTGGATGAAAAAGAGAAATCCACCGTGACGGACATTGCCCAATTAAAGGTAAAATCAAATCAAGGAAATATGGTGTCCATTTCAGATTTAGTGGACATACAACCGGTCACCAGCGCCAAGAGTATTTACAGAAAGAACCAAAAACGCGTGGTATACGTCATGGCGGATATGGCAGGGGAGTTGGAGAGTCCGGCCTACGCCATTTTGGGGATGGAAGAGAAGTTGAAGGAAATACCGTTGCCAATGGGATATACTATGAATGAAATGTACTTGGGCCAACCAGAGTATGAAGACGATTATTCGGTGAAGTGGGACGGCGAATGGCAGATTACCTTGGAAGTTTTCCGTGATTTGGGCATAGCCTTTATTGGCGCCATTATCCTCATCTATATATTGATCGTGGGATGGTTCCAGAACTTTAAAGCACCCGTGGTCATGATGGTGGCCATTCCATTGTCCTTGATCGGAATTATTTTAGGACACTGGCTGATGGGCGCTTTCTTTACGGCCACCTCCTTTATTGGGATGATTGCCTTGGCAGGTATCATGGTTAGAAACTCGGTCTTGCTGATCGATTTTATCAACCTACGTTTGGCCGAAGGAGTGCCCCTGAAGCAGGCGGCCATTGAAGCTGGGGCCGTTCGTACTACGCCCATCCTATTGACAGCAGGAACCGTGGTTATCGGGGCATTTGTCATCCTTTTTGACCCTATTTTCCAAGGTCTGGCCATCTCCCTCATGGGAGGAACCATTGTCTCTACCGTGTTGACATTACTGGTAGTTCCCTTGGTATATTATATGATCGAAAGAAAAAATCATCCGGAGCAACCTTCGGAAACTGAACTAGAATAAAATTTTAGAAAGATGAAGCTTTTAATCGTCACCGTTGTGGAGGAGTTCGATACCGAAATCCTTCAAATGTTTAAAAAAGCAAATATCGATAGCTATAGCGGCTCCGATATTGATGGCTATAAAAATGTTGCGCCCATGGTACGCGCCGCTAGTTGGTTCCCCAGTGAAAAAGGCGGGGTGGAGTCCAGTCTTTTCTTCTCCTTTACGGAGGATGAAAATATCGACCAGCTTTTCGGCCTCATTGAGGAATTCAACAGCAAAATGGAAACCAATAACCCTATCAAAGCGGTTGTGGTACCCATTGAAAAATCAATTTAAAAACTAAATCCAAAAAATATGATTAACAGATATATTCGTGCCATTGCCGGTACTTTTATCATCATTAGCGTACTATTGGCCCTCTATGTAAACATCAACTGGCTATGGTTCAACGTATTCGTTGGAGCCAACTTATTGCAATCCTCTTTTACCAAATGGTGTTTGATGGAGGATATCCTTCGAAAACTAGGGGTAAAGGATGCCGATAAAGGATGCGAAGCATAGTGTGGTGAAATGATAGGGGTGGTTTGGATGTCTATTCAGAATTGTTTGGCGAGCCACCCTTGTTCCGGATTTTCTTGTCCCACCACACATAAATACCAAATGCCAATAGACTGGCTAAGGAACCCCACAACAAGCCTGTTTTGAGTCCGTCCGTGCTTTTGCCAAAATAGGCTATAAACAGGGTCAAGGGGGCAATTCCTACCAAGGTGGCCCCAATGAACTTCCAATAGCCCATTTGCAGCAATCCACCCACAAAACTAATGGCATCATTGGACAAAAAAGGGTTGAGACGGGTTACGATGACCGCCCAAAAGCCATAATCGTCCAAAAAGTCCTCCACTTTCTTTTCAGACTTTCCCCCGATGATTTTCTTTACGATGGAATCACCAAAATAATCCCCAATAACATACCCCACAGAAGATGCGGCAAATACCGCTACAAAAACAATGACACTTCCCCAGATGGGTCCATAGGCCAATATAGCCACCACCATCAACAATACTGAGGGTACAATGAGCAAGAACATCTGTGCAATCATGGCTAGGACCAACACCAAGGGACCCATCCAACCAAAACCGGAAACCCATTCCTTTATCTGAGCTTTGTCATCGCTTGTCAAAACATTCCAGGCATTATCAAAAAAAGAGGCCACCTCTGGAAATACCAAATACGATATAATCAGCCCGGCTACTAGCGCCATGGAAAGATATAGCGGTAGTCTACTCTTATTATTTTTCGTGGAGGTTTTTTTAGACATTTTTTTACCTATTATTTCATACTGAAATGATGAAAGGCTATTTTATATCCAAAAAATATAAGGGATTAAAATCTTTCATATAGACTCTAAAATCAATAAATTAAACTCGAAACCAACATTAATAGTCAATAATGAACTATTCCAGAAGACTTGTCGCATTTTATCCCTTAACCGCGCTACTTATTTTTAGTATCTCCTGTAAAGAACCGCAGGAAAAGTCGGTACCTGTTACCAAACCAAACATCATTTACATTCTTGCCGATGATTTAGGGTACGGAGAACTAGGGGTTTATGGACAGGAAAAGATAGAGACACCTAACATCGACGCCCTTGCTCAAAGCGGTATGCTTTTCACACAACATTATACCAGTGCACCCGTTTGTGCCCCGGCCCGTTACATGCTGTTGACCGGTAAGCATTCAGGGCATGCTTACATTCGAGGTAATGATGAATGGGGCGTACGGGGCGATGTGTGGGACTATCGAGCTATGGCCAAAGATTCTACCCTGGAGGGACAGCGGCCCATACCCTCCAACACGGTGCTACTACCGAAAAAACTGAAAGAACAAGGCTATGCTACCGGAATGGTAGGCAAATGGGGCTTAGGAGCACCACATACTGAGTCCATTCCCACAAAAATGGGATTCGACTTTTTCTTTGGCTACAACTGCCAACGACAGGCACATACGTATTATCCCCTTCATCTGTATCACAATGAAAATAGGGTACATCTTCAGAACGATACTGTACCCCCATCCACCAAATTCCCTGAAGGAACAGACCCAAACAATCCTGAAAGTTACGCGCCATATAATCTTACCGAGTATACTCCGGATTTGATGTTCGAACAGATGACACAATTCATTTCTGAAAAGAAAAATGACCCTTTCTTTTTTTATTGGGCCACCCCCATTCCCCATAACCCGATTCAGGCCCCGCAACGCTGGGTGGACTACTACAAGGAAAAGTTTGGACCGGAAGAACCCTATTTGGGCGATAAAGGATATTATCCACATCAAAATCCGCACGCAGGCTACGCGGCCATGATTTCATACTTGGACGAAAATGTGGGCAAACTTATCGACCACCTTAAAAAAGAAGGTCTCTACGAGAATACACTTATTATTTTTAGCTCAGACAATGGAGTGACCTTTACCGGAGGTACCGATGGTGCTTTCTTTAATAGCTCAGGTCCTTTTGGTGAGGAACGTGGAAAGGGAAAAGGCTTTGTGTATGAAGGAGGTATCCGAGTGCCTATGGTTGCCAGTTGGCCGGGTCATATACAACCTGGTACGCGAACCGACCATGTATCCGCTCAATATGATGTGATGGCCACACTATCCGACTTAATTGGTTTTGAAAAACCCGCTGATACAGATGGTATTAGTTTTTTACCCACCTTGTTAGAAGGAGGAGGACAACAAGAGCACGATTTTCTTTTTTGGGAATTCCCGGAATATGGAGGGCAGGTCGCCATTCGGATGGGCGATTGGAAGGTCGTTCGCCAACATTTAAAGGATGATGAATCACCTACTTTAGAACTGTATAATCTACAAACAGACCCTGCCGAAACCCAAAATGTTGCCGCCCAGCATCCAGATATTTTGGAACAAGCCGCAGCCATTTTTGCGACCGAACACACCAATGCAGAAACAGAACGGTTTCGGATTCCTCTAATAGAATCGGGATTGTTGGGTTCCTAAACGTAACTTGGAGTAGAACTCTAGATTTGATGGCACTTTTATTCTGAAATAGATAGAACATACCCTAAAATCACTGTTAATGATTTTATAAATCCAGTAATTCAACCTAAAAACTTCACTTTTCATCGATTGGAGTAGCTACAGTGTACAACCAGCACGTAGGTATTAAGAACCGGGTTCGCACAGACCATTAGCTAGGTCAACGTTCTTTATTTAATTCATAATTTCTTTACGATGAAAGCAAAACAGATATTGTCCATCCTTACCATACTAACCATCTGTTTGTTTACCAATGCCCAAGAAAAAACGCACTGCATCTATGATGATTGTGGTTTTGAACCCGGGCAAACCGTGTACCTTTTTGGCGACCAGGTACAACTACGGGAAGCGCCAACTACGAATTCGAAAGTACTAAAAACACTTTCCATTGGTTCACCCTTGGTGATACAAGAAAAGCACGAAAACTCTTGGCGCTACAAAGGGATTGATCATCCTTTCTATAAAGTGTCTTACAAAGGTAAAGAAGGCTATATACTTGGCGGATTGATTGCCTTGGAAAAGAAAACCATTCAAGATGTGGTACATCTCTTCGGACGGAGCAAAACGGGCGATGAAGACTATCTCTTGATCCGTTCCTTAAAAGATGATGGCAGTTTTACTGAAAAATCTACTCGATTGGCCAATAGCCAGTTCTATTTGAGTGCTCTGGGAAATAAAGGTGTCCCGAATATTGAGGGAATGCTGTTTGTGGATTATCTGGCAGAAGCCTGTGGAGTTGAAGGTGGTGGTATTTACCTTTTTCAACAAGAAGGTTCCCTGTACCAAGTAGCCCGACTTTCACAGGTATCCGATGCAGGGGTCTATTATTTCTGGGAGGAATTCATTTTCCCTGAGGATATGCATGGGGTCCCTGGAAAGATTCGCTATAAAAAAGAAATCGGGGAAAACTATAATGAAGCCGCCGATTGGGAAAAGATGAGCAAAGAGACCAAAATACTGGTTTGGAACAATGGAAGCTTAGAGCTTGCACAGCGATAAAATAATTGAATTTAGGCTAAACCTGTCATCAAAAGTGGCAGGTTTTTTTGTGAATCAATTGGTTATACATTCGACCCTCCCCATTCCGCTGTCACGAAACACCCCTCCCTACTCAGGGAGGGTAGCTTTTTTTTTCATGTTAAAAAAGTCGAGGTAACGAGTATGAGAAATCTTTAATAATAGAAAGAGATTTCTCGTCGTCCCGATTACTATCGGGACTCTGTCGAAATAACTGAAGCAATTCCAATGTCATTTCGAACTGAATGTAATGAATGTGAGAAATCCAAAATTCCAGCCTAGCCTTTTTGAAACCTTTTTCGGCGATGGAAAAAGTATCGGAACAAAGATCCCGACCCTCCCCGTTCCGCTATGGCGGAACACCCCTCCCTAACCAGGGAGTGGAGCTGTTTTTTCATGTTAAAAAAGGTGAGGTAACATAAATATATGCTTAGGGTTAAAACGGCCTATTTTTGGGATGCGTAGTAAATCCGGAAGTCCTTGGGATTGGGCAAAGGAAATCGTCCAATGAGTATTCCGATGTAATCGGAAACGGCCTGGGCGATGCGGACCAAGGACTGCTTGGATTTCAAGTATCCCAAAATCAGCCTAGCCTTTTTGGATACTTTTTCGGCGATGGAAAAAGTATCGGAACAAAGATCCCGACCCTCAAGTTCCGCTGTTGCGAAACACCCCTCCCTACTCCGGGAGGGGAGCTTTTTTGGTTGTTAAAGAGTGTCATCTAAAACAAATTGATGTTAGGAGGTAAATCGGCCTATTTTGGGATGCGTTGTAAATCAAGCAGCTTTAAATCTGGATTAGTAGGTCCTTTTACATTAACAGTACGTTAAAGACTCCATCCCTAACTAAAACACTCCCCTTTTTTTGGTAACTTAACGGAAACTAGACGATTATGGCTTCCTACACATTACTAATAAACGGAATCGCACAGGAGGTGGATGTAGCCCCCGGCACCTCTTTGCTCTGGGTATTACGGGAACATTTGGGACTAACGGGTACCAAATACGGGTGCGGCATTGCACAATGCGGCAGCTGCACCATCCATTTGGATGGGAATCCGGTTAGGGCCTGCGTGCTTCAGGTAGACAACATTACCGAAGAACAACAGATTAAGACCATTGAGGGTCTTTCCGATAGTGGTGACCATCCCCTACAACAGGCATGGGTAGAAGCCCAAGTTCCACAATGTGGTTACTGCCAATCCGGTCAGATCATGCAGGCCGCCGCACTTTTGGAAAAAAATCCGAATCCGTCACGAGAAGAAATCAAAAGCCATATGAACGGGGTGCTTTGCCGCTGTGGCACCTATTTACGAATCCTAGAGGCCATAGAAATGGCAAAGGAACAAACCACTACAACTTCCTAAGGCCATGAAAAAGAATGACACAAAAATTACAGACACCTTGGGCCGAAGAAAGTTCCTAAAATCCTCTGGGGGTGCCGTGCTTTTTATTGGGGCTTCGGGCCTATTGCCCAATTTCCTTTCTTGTACGGATGCCAAGGGTATGCAAGGCAATGCAAAGAAACACGATATTACCTCTTGGGTACGGATTACCGAAGACGGACAGATAACCATCTATAATCCCGCTGCCGAAATGGGCCAGGGTTCCATGACGGCCTTGCCGGTCATTTTTGCCGAGGAAATGGATGCCGATTGGTCCAAAGTGAATGTAGAATTCTCACCTCAAGAATCGGACATCTATGGTTCTCCCGGTTGGCAACCCGGTACCAAGCTGATGTTTACGGTAGGAAGCCGTACTACCAATAGTTACTACACCGTCATGCGAAACGCAGGAGCTCAGGCACGCCATGTATTGTTACATTCGGCAGCCAATCACTGGGGGGTGCCCTTGGAGGAATTGACCACGGGTTCCAGTGAAATTATGCATGAAAAGAGCGGTAAAAAAATAAGGTACGGGGCACTAGTCCCCTACTTGACCATGCCTGAAACCCTGCCCGATCTCACAGAAGGAGCGTTGAAAGACCCTAAGGATTTTAAACTGATCGGGAGCCAAATACCCAGGACCGAAATCCCGGAAAAAGTGGACGGTAGTGCCCAATTTGCCATCGACCTGCGCTTGCCTGATATGGTATACGGGGTGTTGGAACGCGGTGCCCTGCACGGCGCCAAACCCACCCTGACCAATGAGGCAAATATCCTCGCCATGGAGGGCGTTTTGAAAATAGTGCCCTTTGACCATGCCATAGGCGTCGTGGCCATGACTTTGGAGGCTGCCTTGAAAGCAAAAAAGGCTTTGGACATCCAATGGAGCGATGCCCAGGCCACCGGATTTAATTCCCAGGATATGTATCCTATATATGCCCAAATGGCGAGTGCACCTGAAAAAGGTTCCACGGTGAATGAAGTGGGCAACGTGGACCAAGCTTTTCGGACCGCGGCCAAAACCTATGAGGCCGACTTCAAGAACGACTATGTCTACCACGCCCAAATGGAACCCCTCAATGCGGTCATCCAAGTGGCGGCGGACGGGCAAAGTGCCGAAGTTTGGGTAGGCAGTCAACAAGGGGCGGATACCAAATTGGGTATCCCAGACCTGTTGGGCATTCCACACGAAGCCGTCAATGTACACCTACAGTATTTGGGTGGTGGCTTTGGTCGGCGCAGTATGAACGATTTTGTGTTGGAATGCGGCCGCTTGGCCCAGGAAATGGCCCCCAAGCCCGTAAAATTACTGTGGACCCGGGAGGACGATGTGACCTACGGTTGCTATCGGCCCCTGACCTTACAACGACTCAAAGTAAGTGCCAATGCACAGGGCGATATCACCGGATTCTCACATTGCGTGGTTGGCGATGGTGGCAATTTGGTGGCCAGCGGGGCACGTAACGACCATTATGCCATCCCCAACCAATGGGTGGAATGGCGGGAAGCCTCCCATGGGGTACGCTTAAAACACTGGCGTTCCGTAGGGCACGGGCCCAATAAATTTGCCATCGAGGCGATGTTGGACGAGGTGGCCCATGACCAAGGAACGGACCCGGTGGCCTTACGCAGAAAACTCATGGCCGATTCCCCTCGTGCCTTGGCCACGCTGAACAAAGTAGCTGAAATCTCCAATTGGGATGCTCCTTCGCCCGAAGGACGTGCCAAGGGTGTTGCCTTTGTGGAGCATGGTTCCTTAGGAACAGGTGTATGCGAAATATCCGTGGACCGGAATACGGGGAAAATCAACGTGCACCATTTTTGGATTGCCTTGGATGCCGGGGTCGTGGTACAACCGGACAACGTAAAGGCCCAGATGGAAGGGGGCATTATTATGGGCATCAGCTCCGTACTCAAGGAACAGATTACCATAGTAGATGGCCAAGTACAACAAAGCAACTACGACAATTATCCCCTCTTGCGCATGCAGGAAGTACCCGATAGCATTGAAACGGTGATTATCCCCTCGGCAGAACATCCGGAAGGCGTTGGCGAGACCGCTACCCCTATGGTGGCCGGGGCCATTGCCAATGCCTTTTTAAAATTGACGGGCAAACGCTTGCGGCACCTGCCCTTTACCCCAGACCGGGTTTTGGAGGTGTTGAATAGTTAGAGCAATGTTCTATAATATCAATAAAAGAATTCCTAAGCCAATACCTATAACCTCGAAAACAACTTTAAATAAATGTCCGTAGACACCTATAGAACCTGTCAAAATTGTGGAACCGAAAATTTAAATCGGGATTATTGTAAAAACTGTGGGGAAATAATCAATATTAATTTAAAAAGAAAGCTCGAACGCCAGCAAAAGGCCAAGGATAAGAGCGCAACCCAAAAGGTCAAGAAAAAAAATAAAATAACGCTCTTTTTTGAAGACGCAAAGCAACATGAGAATATAGTCATCCGGTATACCGCCCGCTTTTTTTACTCCATTTGGATTGTGGTACTTGCCATAGGTTCATTTTTAGCCTTGGTTTTCGGATATATTGCGGCTTAGGATTTAAAAGCATTCCGATGAAGCAGGCCTTTCTAACATTTCAAAAACACTATTTTCCAGTATTTTCACTCCTTGCGGTGTTGGTCTATTTGGCGCAACGTTTGGAGATGTCCCTTCCATCGCTCGCAAATAATTATCTGAACGATTTCTTATGTATGCCCATTGTGCTGAAAATTTGTTTGGAAGGGGCGCGATTTATAAAATCGGATGATGAATTGCGATTGTCTCCTATCTTATGTGTTGTGGTTACGGCCCTGTTCGCTGGCTACTTCGAAGGATATTTGCCCCATGTAAATGTGCGTTATACGCAAGACCCTTGGGACTTACTTTGCTACGCCGCAGGAATGTGTTTGTTTCTATATTTAGAGCGAAGAATACGTACAGAACGATCATCTTTTTGTAGACCATAGCTTGGAGTTGACGAACGGTTAACTGATTTAGATTTCTCGTCGTCCCGATTACTATCGGGACTCTGTCGAAATGACTACAGGACAAACAACAGTCATTTCGAATCGAGTGTAACGAGTATGAGAAATCCAGGCTTATGAAATGAGATTTCTCAGTCGCAAGCTCCTTCAAATGACTGAAGCACTCTCAATGTCATTTCGAACCAAACCGGAGCCTGGCGAAGGGAAGCGTGAGAAATCTAAATCACTTGGTCGTTCAAAAATTCCCAATCGGGATTAAAGGATGTAATTAATTTGTCCTTTTTCTCCCTACGCCACTTCTTCAACTCTTTTTCTCTCTGAATCGCTTCTTCAATGGATTCAAAACCTTCGTAATACAGTAAATAATAACAATTATATTTTCCGGCGAAGGACTTTTTGGTATTTTGACTGTCAAAATAATGTTGGGAAAGTCTTCTTTGTATGTCATTGGTTACCCCTATATAAAGAGTCGTCTTATTCTCATTGGTCACTATATAGACAAAGTAATTGAAAAGCATTTTTAAAAATAGCTTTTTTAGATTTCTCAGTCGCAAGCTCCTTCGAAATGACTAAAAGGGCCTCAAATATCATTTCGAACCGAACCGGAGCCTGGCGTAGGGGAGCGTGAGAAATCTTAAGTTATAGTATGGGATTTCTCCTCGTCCCCATTACTATCGAGACTCTGTCGGAATGACTACAGGACAAACAACAGTCATTTCGAATCTGTCAGACTGAGCGGCTCGCCCTGAGCGTATCCGAAGGGAATCGAAGTCGAGTGTAACGAGTATGAGAAATCTAGGCTTATGAAATAAGATTTCTAAGTCGCGAGCTTCTTCGAAATGACTGAAGCACTCTTAATGTCATTTCGAACCAACCCTTATACAACTTCGGATAAGCAAATTGAAAACCAAAAGTTGGATTTGTGCTTTCCTTTCCAGAAGAATACATCGAGAAAGCTCGGAAAGGTACCTGTTCCGTGCAACGGAACGGCCGAGTTTCGAGATGGGTTTTACGAAGTAAAAATTCCTACTGGAAAGTCTTCTTTCTTTTGTTTCGTTTTCTTTGAAGAAGCAAAGAAAATGAAGAGAAAAATTATTGTACCTAAACCCGACCCCTCCCTTCTCACTTAACGAGAAACACCCTAATCCTCCCAAACCGCTATGGCCTCCTTGGCCAATAGCTGCGTCATGCGAAATTCCTTGTGCCGCTGGTCACTATCCATTTGGTAGTAACAATTAGAATACACATATCCATAATCTTTGGCATCCTGGGCGGAGGCCCCAAAATAAATGGCTTTAAACTGTGCCCAATGACAGGCTCCCAAACACATCATACAGGGTTCGCAACTGGTATATAACACACAATCCTTTAAGCCGTCCTTACCCAGTTTTTTGATGGCAACTTGAATGGCGTGTAGCTCGGCATGCTGCGTAATGTCCTGTTCCTTTTTTACTTGGTTGTGAACGGCGCATACAATTTCATCGTTTAAAACGATGACCGCGCCAAAAGCACCGCCTGTAGGGGCGTTTTTTCCTTCCTTGGCCTTTGTGATGGCCATTTGCATATAATTTTCGTGCATCCTTGTGTTTTATCGCTAAAGATACTTGGTTGATTACGGGGTAAAGTGCTTGTTCACTAGAACATTGAGCGCAATCTGGAAAATGGTGTTGCGCATTAAATCATATTCTATAGAACTTTAACTCCAAACATATTAGAAGAACAAACAGAACAACAACCTCCCCTATACATATTTTGTGCTAAGTATCCCAAAATAATGGAGGTAAACCAAGAAATGAAGTCTGTTCTACATAAAAAAAGGATATTAATCGTATAAGTGTGCTGCTACTTCTTGTCGGTCACGTTGTAGGGATTCCGCGATAAAATAAATGGCAATCAAGATGAGCCCGATCCATTCTGCCCAAAGGAGGGTAAATGGGTTGTGGTCCTTCCAAACCAAATATTCCAGCAATAAATGGAATCCCAAGAATACTAGGGTCAATACCCCCAACACATCGCCCAAAGTGTTTATTCTGGATTCACGGGTGAGGATCATGGCCAGGGCACAGCCCACAAAGAATATACTGGCAAAAATGTAGTGGGTCCATTTAAATGTAATGTGGTCAAAGAACAACACTCCAAACAGTGCCACTCCAAAGATGATGTTATAGCCCTTTCCAAAGCGGCTTTTGGCCTTTTTTACCAAGGCCTGCTTTTCCTTTTGAGCGGACATATGCTGGGCGCCGTTATAGATGAAGAGGGCCGCAGCCAAGGTCAATAGGCTCCCAAACCAATGCCCTGCCCACATAAAATGGTAATTGCTAATACTGTCCCTAAAAGTATCCCGGCACCCCAAATCCGCCCAATATAAGATAGCGGGAGTGAAAATGAGGACAGCGGCAATAAAACGTTCCAACTTAGCAAAGTGGTCCACTTCCTTTACCACTTTTTTACCGGCTTTTTGAGCCGTGATTTTCATGTCCTGTAGATTCATAGAAACACATTTCAGAAATTGCTCTTGTCTAAGAAAACAATATTTGCTTATAAACAATATCCCTGCTAAAAGGTATTTTTTGGTTTGGTGCCGTACCCTTTCTTTGTTCCCGTAAAACAGGCCCATTTCTGGATAGCTGCAATAACATATTTCGGGGGAACATTGAAATTGCGAACAGGGTGGGCCTATACAAGATACGCGATTGTCCTTTAATGTGCCAAAGTGCTTTCCTGAAAGCATCGCACGTAAAAGACCCAACATTCAAAAGCACATCCTAAAAGCAGTTGGCCATACCTGCCAATTTAACGAAATACCCTTATAGAATATCGTAGTGTCCCAACTGCCTTGTAAATTTGGCCCTACCCGTTAGGAAATAATCAAAATTATGTATCTTGAATACCTAACGTAAAACGCAAACATGAAAGGTAAAAAAACATATTCCTTACCATTTTTGGTCGTATTATTTCTAGCGTTGTGCTCGGCAAGAACACTTAATGCCCAGGAAGAATTTCTATATGGTGATCCTTTACCGGATGCGCCAGAACTTGCCGCACGTGGCAAGCACATCGTAGGGGTTCAAACCATGAAGCTCTTACATAAAAATCAAATCGACATCCTAAATTCCAAAGCAGGGAAGGAGGTATTTTACGACCGACCGCTGACCGTTGAAGTCTGGTATCCTGCTGCATTAGAATCTGCCTCCAACGCATTGACTACCTATGAAGAAGTAATGGGTACGCGTGGCGATAGCCTGCGTCCATTGATTCCCTTTACTTTTAAAGGCAGGGCCGTTCGAGACGCAGCACCAAAAACATCTGAAGGCAAGTTTCCCTTGGTCATAGTCTCCCATGGGTATGTAGGTTCGCGCTATTTGATGACCTATCTCACCGAAAATTTGGCATCCAAAGGGTATGTAGTTGTTGCCATTGACCATACCGATTCTACTTTTAGGGACGCAAATGCATTTTACAGTACTTTGTTAAATAGGGCCAAGGACATTAAATTCGTTTTAAATGAAATGGCAGCTTTGACAAATACCCCCCTTGGGAAAATTACGGATGCAAACCGTACGGGCATAATTGGTTATTCCATGGGTGGCTATGGTGTTTTAAATGTGGGTGGAGCGGGTTATAGTGATGGTGCTGCTGGTTTCTTCGGACAAATGACAGGGGGCAGCACGGCTATCCAATCCCTTGTAGCTAGCAATCCCGATTATCAAGAATCCATTGATCCGCGTGTAAAGGCGGTAGTAGCTTTTGCCCCATGGGGTATGGCACGAGGGGTTTGGGATGCCGAAGGATTAAAAGGATTAAAAAAGCCTACCTTTTTCATTGCAGGGAGTCAAGATGATATATCCGGCTACGAAAATGGTATAAAGGCTCTCTATGAAGGAGCTATCAACGCAGACCGATACCTTCTTACCTATATGAATGCAAGGCATAATGTGGCTCCAAATCCTCCTCCGGCCGAATCCTTTTCGCCCGCACTCCACATTGATGAATATTATCGCTATGCCGATTCCTCATGGGACCAACGTAAAATAAATAATGTTAATCAACACTTTGTCACTGCATTTTTGGGTACCCATCTAAAGGGAGAGGACCATTCCCAACTCTTGGACATACCAGAAAATTCCAATGAGAAAGATTGGCCGGGTTTTAAACCACGTTCATCCACCGGAATGGAGTTGTTACATGCCCAAGGAATGGAATAGAAAAAATCGATGATTTAATCTGATATAAATTGTTAGGTCTTGTTTTAGCTTTTTGGTCCAAGACCATTCAAGATAGTATTTTTAAGGATCCATTTGTTATCCTGAAGTATTTCTTGAGGGTATTTATCTCTAAAGTTGTTGATGTCCCTTGACAAATGATACTCACCTTGATAAACAAAAAGAAGCTATCTGAAGATATGTAGACCACCTCACTGGGTGCAACAACAAAAAACCTCCCCTTGGTCGGCATTTTGTTCGGTAGACCCTTCTATTGACCGATGGCTTTTGTGATGGAACAACAAAACGGGAAAACGTTTTAATAAACAGTTTCTTATTAAAGGGTAAACTTATTGGAGACTGTTGGTATCCGTGGAATCGGCAGCTACAAAAAAGCTCTTGATCTTGGGGTCTATGCCCTTATAAACCTGAAGTGCGGAACGCTCTTTTTGAAGGGCTTCCAGAGCCGCTTCGGAGATATTCGTATCCCAAACATAAAGTTTGGAGAGCTTCGGCAATTGCTTGAAAACTTCTACGCTCCGGTCCGTTATTCCCGTTTGGTATACCTTGAGCAGGGTCAGGTTCTGCAAATTCGTGAGCGAGCGTAACTCTGCGTCCTTCAATGGGGTACCATCAATTTCTAACCACTCCAGATTTGAACAGGAGGCAATTGTGGCCATCTCCGCACTGCCCAGTGGCAGTCCGCTCACATCCAATTCAACGAGGTTGTTCGCTACCCGTTTTAAATCTGTTATCGGTTTGGGGTCATAGGTTGGTGGCGCATAGACGTCCACACTAAGGGCGTTGGAGTTGGCCGCCATTCTTTCAATGGTGAGATAGTCCGAGGACAGGTTCTGCAAGGTACTATCCACAATCGTGGCAAAACTCCGCCATTTTTCTTCAGGGTCCGGCATCCTCATTTCCTGTATGAGCCCAACCAGCGGTTCCGAAGGTTCTAGCTGGTCCAGTCGTACCGAATCGGGAGCACCCAGGGCAATCCAGCGTTCCAAGATATTGATTTCAAGTTCGCTCAAAGGGGTCTTCCCCTCCGGTGGCATATGGTCCTCGTCCTCTTTTGGCAGACGTACGCGCCGTACCAAAAAACTATTTTCCAAATCCCCGGGTACCACGGCGGGGCCGTGTTCTCCCCCTTTAAAAAGTTGGTCAAGACTTGTCAACAAGAGTTCGCCTTTTTGTTTGTTGGGATTGTGGCAGGATACGCAGGTATTGTCCAAAATACGCATCACGACATCCGAATAAATATTCGGGTTTTCGGGTATTTTACCCTGTTTTTTGCTTTGTGGAAAGGCCAAAAAATCGGCGCCATGAGTGACCATTCCCCCATAATGGCCCGTAAAACCTATAAGTCCTATGAGTACGACCTGGATTCCTTTGTGGTAGCGTATTTGGGATGGAAATATATTTACGAAGGCATACCATAAAGCCGATAGCAAGGCCAAGGCCCCACCCAACCATTGGTGCCAAACGAGGAGATCCCCTTTTACCAAGGTGTCCTTCCCTAAAAAAAACCCTGATATGGCCGTAATCAAGGCCGATACAACCGCAACTATTAGCAACCTTTTCGGCACATTTTTACCTGTTAGGCCCAAGAAAATGGCGATGAGTAGCAGCACAATGGGGAAATGCAGCACCAGGGGATGCCATCGTCCCAACCATGATACCCACGCCGGCAATTCCATATAGGATTCAAACAGCAGGCAGAAAACCAAAAAGACGGATAGCCCCAAAATAAGGTAGTCCACCCAGCGATTTTTAGCAGGTTTTGTCATCGGGTTATGCTATAAGGTCTTTGATGACGTTCCCGGCCACGTCCGTCAGTCGAAAACGACGTCCCTGATATTTGTACGTAAGCTGTTCATGGTCCAGTCCCAAGGCATACATCAAGGTCGCGTGAAAATCGTTTATATGGACCGGATTTTCAATGACGTTGTACCCAAATTCATCGGTCTGACCGTAATTCAAGCCTTGCTTTATACCCCCACCGGCCATCCAGATACTAAAGGCCCTGGGGTGGTGGTCCCTGCCGTAATTGGCCGGGTCGAACTTTCCTTGACAGTAATTGCCCCTTCCGAATTCTCCTCCCCAGATCACCAAGGTATCCTCTAACATGCCCCGTTGTTTCAGGTCCAAAACCAAAGCGGCCGAAGCCTGGTCAACATCCTTCGCCTGACCTGCCATTTCATTGGGCAGATTGCCGTGTTGGTCCCAGCCCTGATGGTACAATTGTATGAACCTCACCCCATTTTCCGCAAGCCTTCTGGCCTGTAGGGCATTGGCGGCATACGTTCCAGGTACCTGGCAATCCTCGCCATAGAGGTCGATAATGGATTTGGGTTCCTTGGAAATGTCCATGACATCGGGCACCGACATCTGCATGCGGTACGCCATCTCATACTGGGCAATACGTGATTCTATCTCGTCATCGCCCGTCTCCACATGATGTAACTTGTTCAATGCAGATACCTCGTTCAACAGGTCTCGCTTTTCCGATCGGGAAATGCCCTCCGGGTCATTGAGATAGAGTACAGGGTCCTTTCCGGAACGCAGCAGCACCCCTTGGTGCTTGGAATCCAAAAACCCGCTGGACCAAAGTTTTGAATAGAGTCCTTGGCTATTGCCATCTCCCCTAGAGGTCAATACGACAAAAGATGGTAAATTTTTGTTTTCGCTGCCCAGGCCATAGCTCATCCAGGAACCCATACTGGGCCTACCGGATATCTGACTGCCGGTCTGAAAAAAGGTGATGGCGGGATCGTGATTGATTGCTTCGGTATGCATACTTCGGATGACCGTTATCTCATCGGCAATTTTCGCCGTGTAAGGGAAAAAATCACTGATCCAGGTACCGCTTTGCCCGTGTTGCTTGAAATTGACGGCCGGCGGCATCAACGGGAACTTTTCCTGATTGGCCGTCATGCCCGTTAAACGTTGTCCGTTTCGGATGGATTCCGGCAAATCCTCACCCATGCGCTTACGCAACATCGGTTTATAATCAAAGGTTTCCAATTGGGAGGGCGCCCCAGCCTGAAACAGGTAGATGACCCGTTTTGCCTTGGGAGCAAAATGGGGGATGCCCAAAGGTTGTTGGGCCAACTCTTTGGAGCCGTTCTTGAACAGATCGGGAATCAACAAAGATCCCAAGGCCAAGGAACCTATGCCCACGCTCAACTGTGAAAAAAAGTGGCGCCTATTGACCTTTAAAGGGTTTTCGTTTTTATGTTCTTCCATAGGCTTACTCTTTGGTGATAGTTTCGTCCAAATTATAGATTACCTGTGCGGTGAGCATGAGAGCGGCCGTCTTTGCGGCATCAGTTTCCAGCCTGCGATATTCCCCTGCCGCAATCAATTTTTCAGCCTCTGCCGGTCGCTCCCTATATCCTTTTAAGGCATCCTGATAATAATTGGTAAGTGCCGCCAATTCCTGCGCTTTGGGCGACCGGACTAGGATGAGCCTGAAGACATCGGTTACATATTCTTTTCCTTTTGGGTCTTTATGGACCAAGTTTTGGGCCAGTACCCGGGCAGCTTCCAGGATCTGCACATCGTTCTGGAGCACCAAGGCTTGTAAAGGGGTATTCGTCTTTTGCCGTCGAACTTCCGAAAAATCACGGGTAGGTGCATCAAAAATGGTCATATTGGGCGGTGGCAGGGTCCTTTTCCAAAAGGTATACAGGGAGCGCCTATAGAGGTCGGCACCCTCGTCCTGAATATAATTCGTTAGGACACCCCTGTTTCCGCCTGCGTTCGTTTCTTCCCAAAGACCGGGAGGTTGGTAGGGCTTTACACTAGGGCCGCCAATTTCTTGGTTAAGAAGTCCGCTAGTGGCAAGGATGTAATCGCGTATCATTTCCCCACTCATCCTGAACCGAGGGGCTCGCGCCCACCATATATTTTCGGGGTCCGCCTGTTTCAAGTCGGGCCTTAACTCCGATTTTTGTTGGTAAGTGGCCGAAAGCATTATTTTTTTGAGCAGATACTTGATGTCCCATCCGTGTTCCATGAAATCCACTGCCAACCAGTCCAACAATTCCGGATGCGTAGGTAGGCTTCCCTGAACCCCAAAATCCTCTACGGTTTCCACAAGACCCTTTCCAAAAAGCATGGCCCAGATGCGGTTCACGAATACCCTTGCGGTTAAAGGATGCTTTTGGTCCGTGAGCCATTGTGCGAGTCCCAGGCGGTTTTTGGGAAGATTATCGGGAAAAGCGAATATAGATTTTGGTGTATTTGGAAGGACGGAATCTATAGGTTGATCGTATTCCCCACGGTTCAAAATATAGGTGGTCTTGGGTGCGGAATCGTTCATGACCATTACGTTGATCTTGGGAGTATCCTTCATGTTGATAAAGGAAAGCACGCCATTGGTCTCCGCTGCCGAAATCTCGATAAACGGGGGGTCGGCAAAAAAAGCTTGGTTCTTGGCCTGCACGGCATCCATCTGAAGTCCCTTCTCATCCACTTGGTTGAAAAAAGCGAACATTTCAAAATAGTCCTTCTGGGAAATGGCGTCGTATTTATGGTCATGGCAACGTGCACATTCCAGGGTAAGTCCTAAAATCCCTTTCCCCAAGGTGTTGGTACGGTCCAGCACGTAATTGACCCTGTATTCCTCCTGAATGACCCCTCCCTCCTGGGTTATGGGATGATTTCTGTTGAATCCCGTCGCCAAGATCTGTTCCTTGGTTGGGTTGGGCAGGAGGTCGCCCGCCAACTGCCAGGTTAAAAAGGTGTCGTACGGAAGGTTCTTGTTGAAAGCATGGATGACCCAATCGCGCCACGGCCACATGGTACGGTAGCTATCGTCCTGATAGCCGTGGGAATCCGCATAACGCGCCACGTCCAACCAGGATTGGGTCATGCGCTCGCCATAGGCCGGGGAGGCCAAAAAAGTATCGATGATATGCGCTATGGTATCTTGGGAAGCAGGGGCCAAAAGTTGGGTAACGGATTCCGGATCTGGGGGAAGACCCGTGAGGTCCAAACTGATTCTTCGTATCAAGGTCTCATTGGATGCTTTGTCAGAGGGAACCAAGTTGTGCTCTTCCAATTTTTTGAGAATAAAGGCATCGATCTCATTATTGCCCCAAGTGCTTTTGGTTTGGGGAAGGGACAATTTTTCAGGCGGGATATACGCCCAGTGCTTTTCAAATTGTGCACCTTGCTCAATCCATTTTTTGATGAGTTTTTTTTCATAGGCCGATAGGGACAATTTGGAATCGGCCGGAGGCATCTGTGTTGTGGGGTCCTCGGATAGTATGGCCTGATAGGCCTTACTCTCCCGAAGGTTTTTCGGCACAATCGCAAAGTGACCTGGGGACTCCGGTAATTCCGATAACGCGGATTCCTGATCGTCCAAACGCAGGCCGGCCTTACGCTTATTAGCATCGGGTCCGTGACAGGTGTAACAGTTATCGGAAAGAATTGGTTTTATATGAAAGTTGTAATCAACCGTTTCCGGAAACGACAAACTAGCGTACTCGTCATTATCAAATTCAAAAACGCCCGTTTTATAGGTATATAATCCGACTATAATAGCCAATAAAACCAGTACAGTCGTAATTTTGTAATTCATTTGGGATAGATTCGCATTAGGTCCACCCTTAAATGTAATCAATTTACCCTTAATTTCAATCACATAAAGACAGTCTAAAAGAGGGTCGTATAGAGTTGATACCCAAAAAACAAAAGTAATAATTGATAATTTTGCTGCATGGAAAATGAAACATCCAGAATACTCTATAACTACTTGTTAAAGACCGGTATCAGTGAAACGCTTGCCGCATATCTAAACCTGATTATCCTGATGGCCGCGGTACTCGTTTTGGCATGGATTCTGGACTGGGTCATTTGGAAGTTTTTAAGGGCCTTTTCCATAAGAATTGCCAGGCAATCAAAGACCAATTTCGATAATTTTTTGGTTGCCAACAGGGTGCCTAGGTACTTTGCCCATCTAGCACCTATGTTTCTCCTGTTCAAAACGGTGCCCGTCGCTTTTATCGATTTTGACTACGCCCGTGGAATCGCCATGAAAACCTTACAAGTGCTGTTAGTGCTCCTAGCGTTGTCCGTCATTAAACGGGTCTTTCGAAGTATCAATGATTACCTGAAAACAAAACCCCGTTTTAGGGACAAGCCGTTGGATAGCTACATACAGGTATTTATGATTTTTGGCTGGTCCGTAGGTATTTTGGCCATTCTGGCCATTGTGACCAACGTACAGGTCTGGAAATTCTTTACGGCCTTGGGTGCAGGGTCGGCCATAATCCTTTTGATATTCAAGGACTCCATTTTGGGTCTTGTGGCAAGTATCCAGGTAAGTGCCAACGATATGGTACGCATAGGCGATTGGATCACCTTTGATAAATATGGGGCAGACGGGGACGTAATAGAAATCAACCTAGCCACCGTCAAGGTTCAGAATTTTGACAAGACGATTACCACGATACCCACCTATGCCTTGATATCCGACTCTTTCAAAAACTGGCGGGGGATGCAGGAATCGGGCGGGAGACGTATCAAAAGAGCCTTGATAATTAGTCAAAAAAGTATTCGTTTTCTCTCCGATGAGGATGTGGAGGCGCTCAAAAAAATCCAATTGATACAACCGTATTTATCCGACAGAAACGAAAAAATAAAGGCGTTCAACATAGAAAATGGCCGAAACAAGGAACTTGCCATCAACGGCAGAAACCTCACCAACATTGGTGTCTTTCGTAAGTACGTTACGGATTATCTGGAAAACCACTCCGCCGTGAACAAGGGCATGACACTCATGGTTAGGCAATTGGCCCCTACGCCACAAGGTATTCCATTAGAAATATATGCCTTTAGTGCGGACAAACGTTGGGAAAATTATGAATACGTCATGGCCGATATCTTCGATCACTTGCTGGCGGCGCTTCCCTTTTTTGATCTAAAGGTTTTTGAATTTCCAATAGATTTTGGACAAGACGTTTAAGAATCTTAACGAATTTAAGTCCTGGCACTTCACTTGTAACACAAGATTTGTTACACAAAAAAAGCCCTAGCTTACGCTAAGACTTTTTTACCTCTATCGTGGTCCTACCTGGCTTCCCTCGACTACGCTCGGGATAAACTTCTCGCCCATGGTTCGTTCCACAAAAAAAGTCCCAGCTTACGCTAAGACTTTTTGACCACTCCGTGGTCCCACCTGGGCTCGAACCAGGGACCCCCTGATTATGAGTCAGGTGCTCTAACCAGCTGAGCTATAGGACCCGCAAATTGCGGATGCAATATTACCATTTATTTTTATATGCCACAACATTTTAAGTGGTCAATTCAACCATTTCACAAAGCCTAAAAATCTAATTGATTTCTTGACACAACTCTATCAATACCCCGTTGGTAGACTTCGGATGTACGAAGACAACCCATTTATTGTCGGCGCCCTTTTTAGGCGCATCGCCCAAAACCTGAAACCCTTCCTTTTTTAACCGCTCCATTTCAGCAATAATGTCTTCGACTTCAAAAGCGATATGGTGGATGCCCTCACCTTTTTTTGTTAGGAACTTGGCAATAGGGCCTTCTTCGTTCAACGATTCCAATAACTCTATTTTATTAGGTCCGGTTTTAAAGAAGGAGGTCCTTACCCCTTCGGAAGCGACTTCTTCCTCTTTATAGGGGCCCTCCCCCAACAATTTTTCAAACAAGACATTGGAGTCCTTCAGGTTTTTTACGGCAATCCCCAAATGTTCAATTTTTTTCATGTCAAAATGGTTTACAGGAACGAAGGATATCAACAAGATACATTATTCTGCGTATTTTTGCGGTATGGAAACACAAAGACAACGAAAGATAGCTGGGGTCATCCAAAAGGATATTGTGGCCATTTTACAAAAAGCGGCCATAGAAGGTGGGCTAAGGGGCACTTTGATTTCCGTTTCCAAGGTTTCCGTTACAACAGACCTTTCCATCGCCAAGGTATATGTGAGCATATTTCCTACTGAACAGGCCAAGGAATTGTTGGAGGGTATAAAATCCAATCAACCCTTGATCAAACATGAATTGGCCCAGCGTACCCGAAACCAATTACGCAGGGTCCCCGAGCTATTATTCTATTTGGACGACTCACTGGATTACATAGAAAAAATAGAAAAGTCCTTGAAAAGGGAAGAAAACCCTATTGAAAACAGGGACTTATTGCCTAGAAGAAAAAAATCCTGATTTTTGAACTTTCCGCTATATATCGCTAAAAGATATGTGCGCTCCAAGAGCACACAGAATGCGGTGAACATTATCAATTTCATTACTTTTTTAGTCATTGTCATCGGTTCGGCAGCGCTATTTATCGTTCTTTCAGGATTTGCGGGACTTAAAACTTTTAGTCTTTCCTTTACCAATTCCTTTGATCCAGAACTTAAGGCACAACCGGCCTTTGGGAAATTCTTTTCTATTACTCCAGACCAAGAAAATCGTTTGGCCAAAATCAATGGACTTGCCCACTATGCCAAGGAAATTGAGGAAAAAGTTTATCTGGAACACAAAGGAAAAAATCACATTGCCTATATCAAGGGCATCGACTCTAACTATACCAAGGTGGTCAATACCGATTCCATTTTATATTTGGGCGATTGGACCATTAACGATCAACAGGTGGTTTCAGGCATAGGCATTGCAAATATACTTAGTGTGACCATTAACCAATTTAGAAGCCCGATGCAGATTTACGCCTTTAAACCTGGGAAAGGGTCTCTTTCGCAGCAAGGGGTAAGTTCGCTCTATAACCGCCTACCTGTTATCATTGGTGGTGTCTATGCGGTGGAGGCCGATTTGGATAACAAATATGTATTCGCCGATCTTTCCTTAACCCAGGCCTTGCTGGAAAAAACAGAAAATGATATTTCAGGAATCAATTTTAAACTGAAAAATGATGCGGATGAGCAAGCTGTTCGTTCCGAAATAGAGGCGGTTTTGGGAGATTCAGTCATTTTGAAAAATCGGCAGGAATTGAATAGCACGCTCTACAAAATGCTGAATACCGAAAATATGGCGACCTACCTCATCTTTACGTTGGTGTTGATCATTGCCCTATTTAACGTAGTGGGGGCCATCATCATGATGATCTTGGACAAACAACAGAATTCCAAAACCTTGTACAGTTTGGGAACTACCATAAAGGAATTGCGCAACATTTATTTTGTACAGGGAATTCTGGTCACCGGATTTGGGGGGCTCATTGGTGTGTTGCTGGGGTCGCTATTGGTCTGGTCGCAAATATTCTTCGGGTGGTTGAGAATTACACCCTCCTTGGCCTATCCGGTGGAGTTCCAACTGATTAATGTCCTAATTGTGCTGGCCACTATTTTGGTGCTTGGCGTCATCGCTTCCAAGATTGCCAGTAGCAGAATCAACAAAAAGTTGATAGCTGCTTAAGCGTTCTCGAACTGATAATTCCCAAATTTTTCCAGAACTTCATCAAACGCTTCAAAAACATCCACGGCATCATCACTCGTCACCATTTTCATTCGGTATTCCTTAAAATTAGGGATGCCTTTAAAGTAATTGGTGTAGTGACGTCTAGTTTCGAAAACCCCTAATTTCTCCCCTTTCCAATCAATGGACATTTGTAAATGTCTCCTTGCGGCTTCCACACGTTCCTTAATGGTTGGGGGCGCAAGGTGTTCTCCTGTTTTAAAATAGTGTTTTACTTCCCTAAAAAACCAAGGGTAACCAATACTGGCCCTACCGATCATGGCGCCGTCCAAACCATAGTCATCGCGCATTCTAACCGCCGCTTCCGGACTATCAACATCACCATTGCCGAAAACAGGAATGTGCATTCTAGGGTTGTTCTTTACCTCGGCAATGGGTTCCCATTTGGCGTATCCCTTGTACATTTGGGCACGGGTTCGTCCGTGTATGGAAATGGCCTTGCATCCTACATCTTGGAGACGTTCGGCCACCTCAACTATTTTTATGGAATCCTCGTCCCAACCGAGTCGGGTCTTTACTGTAATGGGCAATTTAGTATGTTTCACCATGGCTTCCGTTAGGGAAACCATTAAGTCTATGTCCTTTAGAATACCCGCTCCGGCGCCCTTGGAGACCACTTTCTTGACAGGGCAGCCAAAATTGATATCGATGATATCCGGATTGGATTTTTCTACAATCTCCACGGATTGCAACATACTATCCAAATTGGCTCCAAAAATCTGTATCCCTACAGGCCGTTCCTTTTCATAGATGTCTAATTTCATGACACTTTTTGCCGCATCCCGAATCAAACCTTCCGAAGAAATGAATTCCGTAAAAACCACATCGGCGCCTTGTTCTTTGCATAAGGCACGAAAGGGTGGATCGCTCACATCCTCCATGGGGGCCAGCAATAGTGGAAAATCAGGTAGTTCTATATCGCCAATCTTGGGCATACTTCAATTTTAAGGCACAAAAATAGTAAAAAAGGGTCTTTACAAAGTATACTAATACGACCCTCCCCGTTCCGCTTTCGAGAAACACCCCTCCCTGCTAAGGGAAGGCAAATTTGAAGGATACACTCTATTCTTTCAGCCTAAAACGAAATCGTGGCTTTTATTTTCTCTCCATTCCGGTCCACAATGACTTCCGTATCATCTCCTTCCTCAAAAATGGAAAGTGCGCGCATGTAGCTCATCATATCCGTTACGGTACTGTCTCCCAACTGAATAACAACATCGCCCTTTTGGAGTCCGGCTGCGGCCGCTGGCCTATCATCGGTAACACCATCGATGCGCATGCCTTTGCCGTCAAAAAGATAATCGGGCATTACCCCTAGTGCCACTTTAAATCTTGGGGTTTCCTCGCTCTCGTTTTTTGTTTTTCTAAAAACCAGCTTAGGGTCGTCGTCTAAATCAAAAATCACGGAAAGAATGTAATCGGCTATCCATTCCATCCCCTCATAATTCAGCTTATCAAAATCGTCCGAGGGTTTGTGATAGTCCTCGTGTTGCCCTGTAAAGAAATGCAGCACGGGAATATCCTGTAAATAAAAGGAGGTGTGGTCGCTAGGCCCTACTCCGGATTCGCTCAACACCAATTTAAATCCGGGATTATTGGCGTTCAAAACCTGACCCCAAATGGGAGCCGTTCCTGTGCCACTAATTGAAAGGGTCTTATCCTCCCGCATTCTCCCTACCATATCCATATTAAGCATATAATTCGCTTTGGATAAATCAATCGTGGGATTTTTTGAAAAGAAATTACTCCCCAAAAGTCCCATTTCCTCTCCGGAAAAAGCCATAATGAGATAATTGTTTTGCGTGACCGTATCCTTGAGTTTAGCGGCTAGTTGTAACATTATGGCCACGCCACTGGCATTGTCGTCGGCCCCGTTATGAATGGCCTTTCCATCGGCGTACAATGAGCCTTCTCCCCCCATTCCCAAATGGTCGTAGTGTGCTCCAATGATTATGGTCTTTTCTGCTTGGTTATCAATATAGCCTATAACATTAGTACCAGTAATGGTGCTATCGCCGTCCACAAATTGTACTTCGGCGTGTGGGTCATTTTTCGGCTTGAAGCTAAAGGTCTGAAAATAGGTGCCCACATTTCCTTTGGGTAACAATCCGATATTCCGCATACGTTCTTCCAAATAACGGGCCGCCTCTTTTTCGTACGGAGTACCTGTTTCACGCCCTTGTAGGCTGTCGTTTGCCAAAAAGGCAACATCCTCTTGCATAGTCACATTCTTCTGGGTCTCTTGTTTACATGAGCCCATCACTATAAAAAAACCGAACAAAAATATTAGATTGCGTAGCATAGCGTTTATTTTTGACAAAAATACACATCTCCATGAGAATTCTATTTGTTTTGGGCCTTATCTACCTCATTTCCAGTTGTAAAAACGAAACAAAAAACAACACCAAGCCACAAGAAGAAACCACCACTCTAATGGCGGGTACTGATACCCTCATCTATCCTGAGGAAAAGTATTTTAAAAGTATACGGCAAATTACGTTTGGTGGGGATAATGCCGAAGCCTATTGGAGCTGGGACGATAAGCAAATGATCTTTCAGTCCAACAATGCCAATTGGGGATTAAACTGTGACCAAATGTTTTTGTTGAACGTGCAAGAGGGCATTCAGGATTCTATTCCTCCTATGGTGAGTACAGGCTATGGCCGAACTACATGCGCGTATTTTCTGCCCGATAATGAACACTTTGTATACGGTTCTACGCATTTGGCGGATAAGGAGTGTCCGGAAGTACCCCTACGGCGAAACGGTGCCTATGTATGGCCGGTGTATGATTCGTTCGACATTTTCGTTGCTGACCTAGAGGGAAATATAACCGCACAATTAACGGACGAGCCTGGCTATGATGCCGAAGCCACCGTGTCGCCCAAGGGAGATAAAATTGTCTTTACCTCCACCCGAAGTGGCGATTTGGAATTGTATACCATGAACCTGGACGGCTCCGATGTAAAACAGATTACCAATGAACTTGGGTACGATGGGGGCGCTTTTTTCTCCCCAGACGGCACAAAACTCATTTTTAGGGCATCCAGACCCAAAACCCCTGAAGCCATTAAAAAATATAAGGACCTACTGGCAGAAGGTTTGGTAGAACCCACAGATATGGAACTCTTTATCTGTAATGCCGATGGAAGCGATTTGAAACAACTTACCTTTTTGGGCAATGCCAACTGGAGTCCGTTTTTTCACCCCTCGGGAAAGAAGGTATTGTTCTCCAGTAACTTTGAGGCCGAAAAAGGATTTCCCTTTAACCTGTACTTTATTGATATTGACGGCAAAAATTTGGAACGCGTAACGCATGGTGAAACCTTTGACGCCTTCCCGGTTTTTTCCAATGATGGCAAATACTTGGCTTTTTCCAGTAATCGCAACAATGGAGGTACACGGGATACCAACCTGTTCATTGCGGAGTGGCAGGAGTAGTTTCTGATAATCCTAAAAATGACCATCCCATTTGAGCCCGTTGTTTTTGGTATAAAGCTAAATATACACCTCATACTGGAGTATGTAGCCTTCTTTGTAGGGTTTAGGTACTACCTTTTTCTTCGGAAAAATTCCACGGACACCATATCTTCAAACAACCGGCTATCCATTATTATTGGAGCTGTTTTTGGCGCCCTGTTTTTTTCAAGATTGATTGCCTTTTTAGAAAGCCCTATGTTACATTGGGAGCAGGGTTGGTTGGCCATTTTAAACAATAAGACTATCATGGGTGGCTTGTTCGGTGGGTTGTTGGGCGTAGAATTCGCAAAAAAGATTATTGGGGAGCAACAATCTTCCGGGAATTTATTCACCCTTCCCATTATTTTAGGCATTATTATAGGTAGAACGGGATGTTTCCTAGTGGGTATGAAGGAGTTTACCTATGGAAAAACTACCCACTTTTTCTTGGGGATGGATTTAGGCGATGGTTTGGATCGTCACCCCATAGCACTTTATGAAATCTTGTTTTTGATCTTGCTTTTCGCAGGCATCAAAAAGCTAAAGCACAGTCCAGTTTCCCTGGAGAACGGATCTTTGTTTAAGGTGTTCATGGTAAGTTATTTTGGATTCCGATTTTTAGTCGAATTTCTTAAACCTAATAGTTTTTATATTCTAGGCCTCAGCAGCATTCAGATTTTATGTTTACTTTGTTTGCTTTATTATCACCAATTTATCCGTCAAGGAATATCCTATGCCCGAAAAAAACTACACCTACTATGATTTTACGCTAAGCCTTTGCCCGGATTGTCTTAGAAGGGTGGATGCCAAAATCATATTTGAAAACGAAAAGGTGTATATGCTAAAGAACTGTCCGGAACACGGGCGTTCAAAAGTCTTGATTGCGGACGACATCGAATACTACAAAAACATCCGTAACTATAATAAAGCCTCCGAATATCCAAAAACCTTCAATACCAAAACCCATTATGGTTGCCCCTATGATTGCGGTCTTTGTCCCGATCATGAACAGCATTCCTGCCTTACGGTGGTCGAATTAACAGACCGCTGCAACCTTACCTGCCCTACCTGTTATGCCGGTTCTTCGCCAACATATGGAAGGCATAGAACCTTGGAAGAGGTAAAAACCATGCTGGATGTTATCGTAAAAAACGAGGGAGAGCCGGATGTGGTGCAGCTTAGCGGTGGCGAACCTACCTTACATCCTCAGTTTTTTGAAATTTTGGATTATGCCAAAACTTTGCCTATCCGTCATTTGATGATCAACACGAACGGCATTAAAATCGCGAAGGATTTTGAATTTGCTGAGCGCTTGGCAACCTATATGCCAGATTTTGAAATTTACCTACAGTTCGATTCCTTGGACAATCACGTTTTACAAACTTTAAGAGGGGCAGACCTGGCCGAAATCCGTCTACAAGCCTTGCAACATTTAAACCAATTAAATCTTTCCACTACCTTGGTCGTGACCCTACAAAAGGGATTGAACGACCACGAGATGGGAAAGACCATAGATTTTGCCCTACAACAAAAATGTGTGCGCGGGGTCACCTTTCAACCTACTCAGATAGCGGGGCGTTTGGAAAATTTTGAAGTGGAGGAAAATAGGATCACCCTTACAGAGGTACGGAGAAAGATTTTGGAACAATCCCCTATATTTGAACCGGATGACCTTATTCCTGTCCCTTGTAACCCAGATGCCCTGGTCATGGCCTATGCCTTAAAATTAGGAAATGAAGTTAGTCCGTTAACACGCTACATCAACCCGGATGATTTGCTAAACGAAGGAAAAAATACCATCATCTATGAACAGGATGAACAACTGCATGGCAAAATGATCGAGCTTTTTAGTACGGGAAATTCCGTGGAAAAAGCATCGGAAAACCTAAAAAGTATCATGTGCTGTCTTCCTGAAATAGACGCCCCTGAACTTGGATATGACAACCTTTTCCGTATCATTATCATGCAATTTATAGATGCCTATAACTTTGATGTAAGGGCCATAAAAAAATCCTGCGTGCATATTGTGAACAAGGACAACAAAATCATTCCCTTTGAGACGATGAATCTTTTTTACAGGGATGACAAAATAAATAGATTACAAAAACTACAAAAAGAAACACTATGAGCTCATTTCCTCTAGAAGTTGGCAATTTGGATGGCTTGTTCGTATTTATATTCCTCATCATGTTCGGTCCTGCGATACTGTTGGGCATCATTGGCGCTGTTTTAATGGCGAAAAACAAAAAGAAGGGAGGTAAGATCTTTATGATTCTGGCAGGGGTCTATTTGCTGATAAGCCTAGGGGTTTGCGGAACCATGATGATGGGAGTCTAATTCAAATCCTGTCTCCCTCGTCCGTACTTTTTCGCTTTTTATTGTCCCGTATCCTATTGTTCCCAAACCTATACCGAAACCCTATGTAAAACAGTCTCGTCTCCCTTCTGGAAAAGGTACTGTTGTCCTGGTTCAAGTAATTACGGGTGTAGAAGAAATTGCCATCGTTGAAGACATCATCAAAGGAAAAGGACAGTGCCGCCTTACGTTGCCAAAATGTCTTGCTAAGGGAAATGATAAGTTGACTGGTGGATGCCCTTCTGGAATTGCCCAATACCATTGGTGAGGAATATCTATAAAGTAGGTCCGCATACATTGAACGGTCCTTTAAAAGGGTAAAATAATTATTAAAGCGCACGTTGCCGGTCCATAATCCATTACTCAAAATTGCTCCGCTATCGATATCCCTAAAACTATTTTGTTTATTGTAACAAGTAAGCAAAAGATAGGTGTCCCAAAACCTAGTCCAGCTTTTGTTAAATCTGAATTCCGCGCCGTAGGTTATGTTCGACTCCAAATTGACGCTTAAGAAACGAAGTAGATTGCTTTCATTATCCTGCACCACCTGTTCAAAGAAGTCATTGCTATCTTCAAAATAATACACTTCCAATGAATAATCCTTTCCAATACCATACTCCAGGGATACATAATTCCTGATAGCGGGTCTTAGGTTTGGGTTGCCCTCTACGACCGTATTGTTGCTCTGGAAAAATTGGAATGGGTTTAAATCACTATATCTAGGCCGCGTAATCCTTCTGTAGTAACGCAATGCCAGATTGTGCTTGTTCTTGAATTCATGTCGGGCGGATAATGAGGGGAAAAGTTCCAAATAGGAATTTTTGATCGGGTCATTGGCCGTATCAAGGTCTCCTATGGTTTCAGTATACTCGGAACGAAGCCCCATGTTCAATTGCCAATTTTCCCAAGAATTATTAAGACTTGCGTACCCTGCCATAATTTGCTCGTCATAATCAAAAATACCTTCCTCCGTAGGGCTAATTCCTGGTTGGGTCCTGTCGAACCCTTCTTGGCTGATGGCAGATTGGGAGTTTATTCCGGAATACCGCAGACCTGCTTCCAATATGGATAATTTTTTTATCGGGTTGGTATAATCGACCTGGGCACTATAGATGGACGTTTTTTGGCTGGATTGTGTGGTAAAATCATTATCTCCCGTTGTGATTCCATCACTGTCAAAGAAATCGGTGTCCAGATCTTGACCCCTGTTATACTGATAAAAAGTGTAATTGGTAGCCACGGAAATACTTTCGCCCTTCTTATCGAATTTATGGGACCAGTCCAGATAGTATGCTGAATTTAGGGCATCGAACTCGGAATCGTTTGCCGTTAGAAAACTGGACTGTACATCTCCCGATGTGTCTTCAATTAGGGTTTCAGAATCAATAAACCTGTTGGCGGGAGTTGTAAAGGAATTGATTGTAGAAAAACTTAGGCTGTTTTTGTCATTGATCTGATAATCAAAAAAACCGCTGACATTATGCTGATTGCTCCTGGTAATGGTCCTTTGTTCCGTCGTCCACACCTCATTGATCGTTCCGGAATCAAAAAAATTGGTGATGTCCGTAAACCTTCTCAAATCCTTGCTTTTTCTAAAACTATAGGAAAGTGAAAAATCCGTTTTCTTGCCCTTGAAAAAGTGGTCCGTCCCGATCATATGCTTGGGGAAAACCGCCTGTGTATATCTGTTATAAATAGACCCATTATACCCAGCGATGAGGTTCTTCTTCATTTTTATATCCAATAGAAGTCCGCCCTCGGCACTGTATTTGGCCGGGGGATTTAAAATTACCTCCACAGATTCCACATTGTCACCGGAACTACCCGAAAGCAGGTTGACGATGTCGGCTTGGGGAATGTTCACCAATCTACCGTTGATCATTACCCCAATATTGGAACTTCCCTTAATATTGATTTTGTCGTTGACGATAATGACCCCTGGGGTCTGTTTTAGAATGTCCCAAATGTTTCCTTGGGACAAGGAGGTATTTTCTACGTTAAAAATGAGTCGGTCCGCCAACTGCTCTATGGTTGGCTTTTTATAGGTCACTTCCACCTCATCCAATTGGGTCTCCGTTTGAAGAATGATTAAATCCGTCAAGGACATATCCGAAGCGACTTCCAAAGGGCGTATATCACTCGAGGTATCCAAATAACTAGCGGATATTAGGTAGGTTCCAGCTTTTACATTGACAAGTGTGTACCGTCCCTCTTCATCGGTGGTAGTTCCTTTGACCAATACGGAATCCTGATTCTTTAAAAGGACGTTTGCAAAGACCAAGGCGTCCCCATTTTGGTCCTTTACGCTACCCGATACTTCAAATTCTTGGCCATTTATGGATATGGAAATCAAAAAAATAAAGAAAAGGAATGGTAAGGCTGGCTTCATTGGCTAATGGTAGTCGCCCGCTAATATAAAAAGTTATTCGGAATTATCTTACAACGTAAATTTCTTTGTAAGAATATTGTATAAACAGTCGGTATTGGTACTTATTCGGAGCCAATGCGGTCCCTTTCCGCTTTTTCTAATTGACGTTTGTTGTCCTCCAATCTGAAATTACCAAAATTATAGGTGAAGGAAAGTCTCACGTTTTGTAGTTCCTCAAACGGACTATAGGAATTGTCCTGGTTTAAGTATCTTGACGTATAAGAGGGATTTGCTTTGCCCAAAATATCGTTGAAGTTGAGGCTTATCTCTGCCCTTTTATTCCATAAGGACTTTTGGAGGCCCATGGTCAGGTTGGTAGTTTCTGTCATATCAAATGATGCCAACAAAAACCCCGATAGATACGCCAAACCAAACTCTCCCTTAAAAGTACCATCCTTTGAGAGGGTCAAATAATTGGTAATATCTATATAGTAGCCGTTAATTGAATTGGTCGCGGAAAATGCGTCGCTTTCCAGGGCCAAAAAGGTCTCTTCCTCATGAAAAATGGAAATATAGCTGTAGAGGTACCAGTTGTTGGTGATGGATTTTCCGTAATTAAAGTCGAAACCGTACGAGGTGCTTTTTAAGGCATTCATCGTTACGTCCCTTAGGATTTGGTTTTCATTATCCTGAAAAGTATATAGGGATATGAAATTACCGTTATCCCTGTAATAAAAATCAAAGAAAAACTCTTGGTTCAACGTATAGTTCAAGTTGAAATTATTACTGAAATGAGGAACTAGGTTTGGATTCCCCTCTGCAAAGACATTTTCATTTATAAATGTTCTAAAGGGATTTAAATCTTCGTACCTAGGTCTTTTTAATTTTCTGGAATAATCAAAGGCCAAGCTATGGTTTTCATTGATAGTATATAATACGTACAAAGACGGAAAAAGCTCAAAATACTCAAGATCATTAACCGTTGAAAGTGCCAAGGAATTTCCAGAACTTTGGGTGTGTTCCGCCCTAAGACCCGCTTTAATACTCCATTTTTCCCAATCCTTGGAAGCACTTATGTAGGCAGCATACACATTTTCATCATACAGATAATTGTCAGACAGTCCTGGCACGAAAACACGCCCGTTGTTCTCCGTGAAAAACTGTAATCGACTATCCGAATTTATCAAGGAAGCCTTTGCCCCTGTTTCAAAACTTACGCTACCAAAGAGCTTACTGTAGTCTACTTGGGCGGTTATGATTTCGATATCCTGAACGGCATCCGTAAAGAAGCTGTAATTTCGGATGAAATCACCGGTAGGTAGGAAATAGTTGGAGCTGGCACTTTGCGTTCGGTTTAAGTCAAAGGCAGTGTAATGGCCATTGACCATTAAGTTCCCGTTTTCAAACGTGTGCTTATAGGTTATATCCCCGGAAATGTTGTTCTTCCTCTCGTCCAAAAAACTGGCCGTCGTAAAAGTCGAATCCAAAATACCAATACCGTTGGTAATAACGGTGTTTTGAAAGTTGTCGTACTCCCTTTTTGGGGAAAGCTGCATGTTGGAAGTTAGGTTGATTTCGTTTCGGTCATTAATGGTATAATCTACCGTTATTCCCCCAATATGCGTTTCAAATCTGTTGGTCTTGTCAAAATCTGTATCCCATCGTGAAAAAATACCCGTATCGTCTATAAAGTTGGTCCTGTTCCGTGAGTTCTTAAAGTCCTTTCTAGGAGCGTAGGCATAGGAAGCGTTGATATTGAGTTTATCTGTCTTGTAGAAATGGGAAGTGCCAAAATTATATTTAGGAAAGATGCCCTGGGTATAGTTCGTACTGATGTTGCCTTTGTAACCTAAGGAAATGTTCTTGTTTGTAATGATGTTCAAAACGGCCCCGCCCTCCGCATCATACTTGGCAGGAGGATTATTGATGACCTCAACGGATTTTATGTTCTGGCCTTGATAATTTTCTAATAGGTTTCTCACCTCCGACGGGGATAATTGGACTTTTCTGTCGTTAATGTATACTACAGCGGGCTGGTTACGGATTTGAAGCTCGTCCTGCATTAGAATAACACCGGGTGTTTGTTTTAGGATGTCCCAGGAAGTGCTTTGTGACAATACCGTGTTTTCTACATTAAAAACCAGTCTGTCCACTTTACGCTCCACCTTGGGCCTTGTGGACAATACAACTACTTCGTCCAGTTGCTCCGCCTGTTCTGGAATGATCAAAGCCCCAATTTTGATATCTGACCGAATGTCCAAGGGGAGTCCTTGAGAGGTTTTTCCAATATAGGAACATTGAACAATGTAAAGCCCGGGGTCGATATCCACAATTAAAAAAATACCCAGTTCATCTGCCGACGTACCTTTGACCATAACCGAATCTGTAGCCTGTAATAAAAAAACCGAAGCAAAGGGGATGGTTTCGCCTAGCTCGTCCCTTACCGTTCCCGTAAGTTGATAGGATTGGCTATGCGCTATTTGGCAATACCCTAGGAAAGCTAGGAAAAATAGCAGTAGTGGTCTCACGTTTAGTTTGGGTTGAACACCAAAACTAACAAAATATTACTGTATTTTTTTTACAAACAGGATATTCCCCTTTGTTTTTGGCCCAATATTGGCTATTTATTTAAGCGGACCTTCTTAAAATGTCCATACAAATTAGATTATATTTGCAATTGCTTTTTAAACGGGGGGTTCCCAAAGTTTAAATAGGTTTATTTTTTCAACCTTTGCTATGAAATGAGCCATGTTCAATCTTGACACTTGCCTAGATGACTTTTGGCGAATTGCATCTGACCCTATAAAATATTGATCTACAGATGAAAAACATTCGAAACTTCTGCATTATTGCCCATATTGACCACGGTAAAAGTACCTTGGCAGACCGCCTTTTGGACTTTACGGGTTCCGTTACCGAAAGGGAGAAAAAGGAACAGTTGTTGGACAATATGGATCTGGAGCGGGAGCGGGGTATTACCATAAAGAGCCATGCCATTCAAATGGACTATGTCTACAACGGTGAAAAGTACGTCCTGAACCTCATAGACACACCTGGTCACGTAGATTTTTCCTATGAAGTTTCGCGTTCCATAGCGGCCTGTGAAGGTGCGCTTTTGGTTGTGGACGCCGCCCAAAGCATACAGGCACAAACCATATCCAATCTATACCTAGCCCTGGAAAACGATCTTGAAATCATTCCGGTCCTTAACAAGGTAGACCTGCCCAGCGCCAACCCAGAGGAGGTGACGGACGATATCGTAGACCTACTGGGGTGCGATGCAGAAGATGTGATTCCGGCCAGTGCCAAAACAGGCATTGGGATAAACGAGATATTAAAGGCGATCATCGAAAGGATTCCCGCACCAAAAGGAAACCCAGACGAGCCTCTTCAGGCCCTGGTATTCGATTCGGTCTACAATCCGTTTCGTGGGGTGGAAACTTATTTTAGGGTCCTTAATGGGACCATACGAAAAAATCAGAAGATAAAATTCGTGGCCACTGGCAAAAGTTATGATGCCGATGAAATTGGAACCTTAAAACTTACCCAACATCCAAAACAAATGATAAGTGCGGGTGATGTGGGGTATTTGATTACAGGCATAAAGGATGCCCGGGAGGTAAAGGTGGGAGACACCATTACCGATGCCGCCGTACCTACCAAAAATGCCATTGCAGGGTTTGAGGACGTAAAGCCCATGGTATTTGCGGGAATTTATCCTGTGGATACGGAAGACTTTGAGGAGTTACGGTCTTCCATGGAAAAACTACAATTGAACGATGCCTCCCTAGTATTTACCCCAGAAAGCAGTGCTGCATTGGGTTTTGGTTTTAGATGTGGTTTCTTGGGAATGCTCCATATGGAAATCATTCAAGAACGCCTTGAGCGCGAGTTTGATATGACTGTCATCACCACGGTGCCCAACGTTAGTTACCATGCCTATACCCGTAAGGACCCTGAGACCCCTATCATCGTAAACAACCCCAGTGACCTCCCTGACCCTTCCACCGTAGATAGGGTTGAGGAGCCCTATATAAAGGCCACCATCATCACAAAAGCTGATTTTGTGGGGAATGTGATGTCCCTCTGTATTGAAAAAAGAGGGCAGATAACCAACCAGACATATTTGACGACCGAGAGGGTGGAGCTGAACTTCGATATGCCCTTGGCGGAAATCGTGTTCGATTTCTATGACAGGCTAAAGACGGTTTCCAAAGGATATGCCTCCTTTGATTATGCCCCTATAGGGATGCGGGCGTCAAAATTGGTTCGCGTGGATATTTTGTTGAACGCACAACCTGTGGACGCCTTGTCCGCTTTGATCCATTTTGACAATGCGGCCAATATTGGAAAAAAAATGTGTGAAAAGCTCAAGGAACTAATACCACGACAGCAATTTGACATTCCTATCCAAGCCGCAATTGGTTCCAAGATTATTTCAAGGGAAACAATCAAGGCCTTGCGTAAGGACGTAACCGCTAAATGTTATGGCGGGGACATTTCCAGAAAGAGAAAATTATTGGAAAAACAGAAAAAAGGTAAAAAACGGATGCGTCAAGTAGGGAATGTGGAGATACCCCAACAAGCGTTCATGGCCGTATTGAAACTGAACGATTAAGGTTCAAATTACTTAGTGGGTGCCATTGTTGCCTCTGCGTTTTGTTTTTCCTCTTCTATAGGAAGCGCTTTCCCCAGGTAAACCAACATAGAGCCTTCCTCAATATCTGTAAAATCCTTACTGAACGAGGAAATTATTTTAATATCGCCATCCGGTGTTTTTAGGAACAGAGGAATTATATCGGCATCGGCCTTGGTTATTTCGATAAGGCCTTCATAATGTTCGGTGTCCTTAAGTTCAATCTCACGGATCGTTGGGTTCCTTCTAGCCGTTTCGGTAAGCTTTATAAAATCGTCCGTATGGGAGAACAATCCTTCCTTTGGGTTGTTTTCCGGGTCATTCATTTCTTCCGAATCAACTAAGCGGAAGGATCCATTTTCACCAAAATCCCCCTTGAACTTGTCAATGGCATATTTGTTAATGTCCGAGTTTCCTGTCAAGGCCATAAGGTAGCCCACATCGTTAAGTTCAATGTAATCCCCTAATGAATCAGAATAAATATTGGCCGCAAACGCTTCTAAACCTGCTTTACGTGCCTTTGACACGTTGGTTTCATTGTTGTCCACTAAAACAACATGCCTGTTGTTCTCCTGCAGGTATCCGGCGATAAGCCTAGAGACCTTGGATGCGCCAATGATCAATATACCTTCGGACTTTTTTAGGAAAACACCAACCAATTTGGCAAATAGCCTTGCCGTAGTTGCATTCAATAGTACTGTTCCCAATACAATCATGAACACCAATGGCGTAATGTATTCAGCTCCAGGTTCCCCCTTGACCAACAGTTTAGAACCAAATAACGATGCTATCCCGGCCGCTACGATACCCCTAGGGCCTACCCAACTGATAAAAAGTTTTTCATTGAGCTTCAAATTGGAGCCCATAGCGCTCAGGAATACTCCCAAAGGCCTAATCAGGAATACAATGGTAGCGAACAAAATTACGGTCTTCCAATTATAGATAAGTTCCAGATCCGAAATGTTTATGTTGGCGGCCAAAAGAATAAAAAGGATAGAAATCAAAAGGACACTAAGCGATTCCTTGAAGTAAAGAAGTTCCTTGATGTTGGGCAAATCAATATTCCCCATAACCATGCCCATGACCACAACCGCCAACAGTCCGGATTCGTGCGCGAATAGATCGGATTCCACAAAAACCAACAGCACCACGGAAAGGGAAACCACATTCAGAAGGTAATGTGGAATAAAATTCTTTTTTATAGCAAAGGCCAAACCATGTGCAAAGGTAAAACCAAAAGTAAAACCAAAGAGCAAGATCTTCCCAAACTCCACCAAGGCGGTCAATGTATATGCCTGACCCTCACCTACGCTTATAAATTCAAAGACCAATACGGCTGCCAAGGCACCAATGGGGTCTATCAAGATACCTTCCCATTTCAGAACGGCAGAAATATCTTTTTTTAGGGGAATATTTCTTAGAATAGGAGTAATTACGGTAGGGCCTGTCACAATAATCAAAGCCGCAAAAAGAAAGGATACTTGCCAACTCAGGTCAAAAATAAAATGCGCCGCCAGCGCCCCTACAAAAAAGGTAACCAAACTTCCCAAAGTAATAAGCTTTGTGATAACGGGACCTGTATTTCGAATTTCAGACCGCTTAAGCGTCAAGCCTCCTTCGAACAATATGATACTAATGGCAAGGGACACAAAATAATACAGTCCCTCACCAGGAAACAACCCCTTTTCTCCGTTCCAAATAGGTTCTATAAGCTTTGAGCCATCCTGCGTATACAATGTGGATATAGGCCCAACTATTAAACCGATCAAAATTAAGGGAAGAATAGCGGGCAGTTTAAAACGCCATGCCACCCACTGCGCAATGATCCCAAGAATAATAATACCGGCAAGCTCTAGCATGGAATACTTTTTTGCTAAAAATAAGAATTAAACGGGAGTTGTGAACACAATGATGGCCGAATACCACTTTAGGCGCTGTTTTTTAAAACAATCCCTTAATTCACCTCTTTTTGGTGTAGTTGTTTAAATAACAGTCATGTGTCCTTTTAATGGATATAATAAAGATGTAATTTTTTACTTACATTTTTTGAATGAAAATGCCAAAATTGAAAAAGCTTTTATATTTTTGCACAGATGCTCCCAAGCTGATACAATTCATTCAGACCATTCCAAAATCTTACAATTGACTACTTAAACTTCATAAATTGAATTTGTGGAAATAACTGGATAATAAACCAAAAACCTTGGTTGTATACAATGTTGATGCGCAGAACATTCTATAACTTAAAATCTCGCACTCCACAGTTCGTTGGGGTTTTGGTATTTTTATTGGTTTTTGGCCTTGTGGTTTTTATCACGTATCAAAGGTACTTAATCTTAAAAAGTTCTGAAGAAAATGAGTTGAGAAGGCAAGCTGCACGTGTAGAAAGCCAGATGAAAAAAGTATTGGAGCAAGGATTCTCAAGTACTAAAAACTTAGGCTTCTTAGTTGAGAACTATGGCGTTCCAGAAGATTTTTCAAAAATATCTAGGTTGATACTTAGCACACATAATAATGTAGATGCCCTCGAGCTTGTGGATAGTACAGGGGTTATTACACATGTATTCCCCAAAGATGGAAATGAGGTTTTGGGGTTTAATATTTTAAAAGATTCCATTGGAAGAGATGGTGCCTTAATCACTAAAAATAAAGGAGAGTACTATGTCACTGGACCAATTAAGTTAAAACAAGGAGGGTCTGGCTTTGTTTGCCGCACCCCCATTTATTACAAAAACCAATTTGCCGGTTTTGCTGCGGCCGTAATTAAACTAGAATCTTTGTTGTCCGAAATTTCCTTGGACTCTAAGGAAAATAATCCATTCTCATATCAACTATACAAAACAAATACGGACGGGTCTGAAAAATTGTTCTTTTCTACTGAAAAAGCCTTCCCTAAGAATGTCTTGAAACACTCGATAAGTGATTACAATGGTGAATGGAAATTGTATGTGATTTCAGATAAAAATCTAGCTCTGTACGGGTTTTATGTATTAGGTGGAATAGGATTGATTCTGGCTATAGTTGCTAGCTCCTTTACCGTTTTTTTACTTAAACGACCAAACATCCTACGTGAAAGGGTCAATGAAAAAACCTATTTATTAAAAGAAAATGAACAAAAATTAAGGGCCTATATAGAAGAGGCCTCAGATGGTATATTTTTGGCAGACTTTCAGGGAAATCTTTTGGAGGCTAACATAAAAGGTGTGGAATTGTTTGGTTATCCAAAAAATGAGTTGTTACAAAAAAATCTCAAAGATTTAGCAACAAAAGGCGATTTAAAAAAGGTACCCTTACGGTTTGCCGAAATAAATACTGGGCAATCTGTTCTTACCGAACGAAAACTCAGAAAAAAGGACGGCTCTTGCTTTTATGGAGAAGTTAGTGCAAAAAAATTGAACGATGGTACCATTCTTGGCATCGTTAGGGACGTGACGGTCAGAAAAAAACTAGAACATGACGCAAGTGAAAATCTTAGAAAATTTCAGAAAGCCTTTAATAGCCAGACCATAGGCATGGCAATATTTGATGAAAACCTAAGGTTTTTCGATGCCAATCAGTACTTTTTGGATTTGTTAGGGTTTGATTTTAACAATGTAAAAGGAAAAACGTTTGAAGAATTAGATGTAATAATCGATGTGGAATCAAAGCGGGAGGAAGCTCTTGAGTCCCTAAATGCTAGCGGAAAAATATTGTCCATGGAGGTTATAGCCCAACCAAATGGGAAAGGAGAAATTTATTTTACGGCTTCCGCGGAAACATACGAAATTGAAAACAAAAAGTATATACTTGCCACATATTTGGATAGGACCGAAGAGAAAAAGGCCCAGAAAAAAATCTTTGATAGTGAAAAAAAATACCGCGAGTTGACGGAGCGGATATCAGATGCGTTCATATCCATGGACAACCATTGGAACCTAACCTATATCAATGCAAAGGCACAACAATTAATACAAAGGAACAAAGACGAGCTTATAGGTAAAAATTTTTGGAAGACCTTTTCCAATCTTATAGGGTCTAACATACAGAGCAAACTTGAAGGCGCCCTAAAAAAGCAAGAGTATGTCTATTTGGAACAATTTCATTCCAGAAATAATATTTGGACCGAAAGCCATGTGTACCCATCACCTGAAGGCCTAACGGTTTATTTTAGAGACATTACAGAACGAAAAATTTCTGAGGAGGAAAACCAAAAACTCTTAGCTGTAATTGAAAATAGTCCTGGATTTATTGGATTGACAGGTCTTGATGGACAGTGTATTTATCTCAATGAATCCGGTAGGGAACTTGTAGGACTCTCCTTGGAAGACAGGATAGGTGACTATAACATTTTAGATTTTTTTCCAGAGAACTCAAGACAGATCATCAAAGAGGAGTACCTGCCCATGATTTTTAAAAATGGAGCCTGGAGCGGCGAAGGTTATCTAAGAAGCTTTAAAGAGAATAGAAATATTCCCGCGGCACTTTCCGCCTTTCTAATAAACGACAAAACCAACAATAAGCCAATAGGAATTGGTTCAGTGGCCTTCGATCTCACGGAACAAAAGAAAACCCAAAAGGAAGTCCTTGATCTCCAATACAAAATGGACGCTGCCATACGTATAGGAAAAATTGGTTATTGGAACTGGAACCTTGAAACGGGTATCATCGATTGGTCCGATCGGATGTACGAAATTTATGATGTTACGCCCGGAAGAAAGATCGATGTTGCATTTACAAAAACATTGGTTCATCCAGATGACCTTGAGATGCACGATGCCATCATTGAAAAAAAAGTTTCCGAAAGGGACAACAGCTCCTTTTCCTACAGGATACTCCATAGAGATAAATCCATAAAACATGTAAAGGTCCAAATGGAAGTGACGACAGATGATAGTGGCAATGTTATAGCTTCTCAAGGAACTGCGGTAGATATAACCGAAGCCAAGGAATTCGAGAAAAAACTTGAAAAACAAAATGCCGAACTTATAAAGACCAATTCAGTATTGGATAGCTTCGTTTATAGTGCATCACATGAACTAAGATCTCCTTTGGCATCCCTTCTTGGCTTGGTGGATATCATGAAAAGGGAAGAGCGGCATGATGTGGACCTGCTCAATCTAAAGATGATGGAAAACTCAATTACGCGTCTAGATGAATTCATTGCAGATATCATTGAATACTCAAGAAATAATCATGTAGCAGTTGTGCCAGAAGAAATAAATTTTAGTACCTTAATAGAGAAGTCTTTTGCAGATTTATGGTATTTAAAAAGTGCCCAAGACATTAAGGTTCATAAAAAAATAGAGGAGAAAACGGTTTTTTACTCGGACAAAAGAAGGGTTGTGGTCTTGTTGAACAATTTTATTTCCAATGCAATAAAGTATCAGGACAAGGAAAAGACATCTCCCTCAATTTGGATTGATATAAAAACAGACAGAAAAGAAGCGGTCATAAAGATAGAGGACAATGGAATGGGAATAGCAATGGAAAGCCAGGAAAAAATATATAATATGTTTTATAGGGCCTCTTCTAATGTAACAGGGTCTGGAATTGGCCTGTTCATTGTAAAGGAAATATTGGAAAAACTCAACGGAACTGTAACCTTGGACTCAACCCTGAAGAAAGGGTCTGTTTTTACTTTAAGGCTTCCTAATCTTTATTCCGGTGACTAAATACGATTATTATGAAAATACTTTTAATAGATGATTCGGAAATTGATAATTATATCAATAAGGCTATCATTTCAAAATCCGATTTAGTGTCTGAAGTCGTCACAAAAACCTCAGGCAAAGAAGCCTTGGAGTATCTCATAGAATTACAGGACAACGTTGATTTGGTTCCGGGAATTATTTTTTTGGATATTCGTATGCCAGGCATGGATGGATATGAATTTATAGAGCACTTTAAAAAATTGCCAGATGCATTGAAGGGAAAATGCCGGGTTTTTGTTTTAAGCTCTTCCACAAATCCAACGGACATTGCCCGTTCAGAAAGTTATGAAGAAATAGAAAAACATTTGGCCAAACCATTGGCGCACCATTCGATAGAAGAATTAATACGACCCTAGCCATGGGGTGTTTCTTAAGTGCGTTCCGCAACGTCTAATCATGTGTGAATCCTTTTTCCAAGCTGTGTCTAGCCGTTAAATTCTCATAAACTACCTGTTTTTCCTATTCTTTTTAATTAATTTTCCGCATTTATACCATTACCCTAAAGATTAATGGATTTATATCCTATTGAGACAGGAAATTTTAAGCTGGACGGTGGCGCCATGTTTGGGGTCGTGCCAAAAACGCTTTGGCATAGAACAAACCCGGCAGACCAAAACAATTTAATCGATATCGCAGCTAGAAGTTTGTTGGTCCATGATGGTGACAGACTTATTCTAGTGGATGCGGGACTTGGCAATAAACAATCCGATAAATTTTTTGGCCATTACCAACGTTGGGGCAATTTTTCGTTGGAAACTTCCCTAAAAAAAATAGGGATGTCCAAAGAGGATATTACAGATGTCTTTCTTACCCATCTTCACTTTGACCATTGTGGGGGTTGCATCCAATGGAACAAGGATAGGACAGGATATGAGCCTGCATTTAAAAATGCCAGTTTTTGGACCAACAAAAACCATTGGGAATGGGCTACCAATCCCAATGCCAGGGAGAAGGCATCCTTTTTGTCGGAAAATTTATTACCTATGGAGGAAAGTGGCCAATTGGACTTTGTAGATTTTTCAAATGATTCACTATATAAGAACACTTCTGAACTAGGGTTTGGCATCTATTTTGTAGACGGACATACAGAAAAACAAATGTTGCCTACGATTACCTTTAAAGGAGAAACGCTCGTTTTTGTTGCAGACTTAATACCAACGGTAGGCCATATTCCATTGCCTTATGTTATGGGCTACGATACAAGGCCTTTGTTGACTCTTTCGGAAAAAGAAAAGTTCCTAAATGAGGCTGCGGAAAAAAACTATTTTCTTTTCTTTGAACACGATGCACACAATCAGCTCTGTACACTCAAAAAAACCGATAAGGGGGTTCGGTTGGACCAGACCTATACTTTCGATGAAATTTTCAACTAAAATTCACAATTAATTTAATAACAAATGATACGTACAATCACTAAATCGTTCTTGGTATTTTCTTTCTTCACACTAGTTGGTTGTGGTGGCACAGGAGGTCTGATATTGACTCCTGTCGAAAATATTGATGCCGTTCCCTTGAAGGTTTCGGACCTTACCGAAGCAGAAAAGAAAAACTGGGGGCATTTGGACCTTGCTTCGGACACAATTCCAGGCATGAGCGTAGACAAAGCTTATGACGAAATCATAAAGAACAAGAAAGGAAAAAAAATTATCGTAGCAGTTCTGGATTCCGGAATCGATTTGGGCCATGAAGATTTGGATGGGGTCATATGGACCAATACCGATGAAAAACCTGGCAACAACAAGGATGACGACAACAATGGTTATGTGGACGATATCCATGGATATAACTTCTTAGGGGAGTCCTATAATGAGCAGCTTGAGTATGTTCGAATGTTGCGATTGAACATTGGTGACCAAGCCACCTTAGCAAAGGCAAAGGCAAAACTGGACGAGGAATATGCCTCTGCACTACAGAATAAGGAACGGTATGAACAGATTCTACAGGCAGTAAAGAGTGCGGACGCGGAAGTGAAGGCATTTTTGGGCAAGGAAGCCTACACAAAAGAGGATGTATCCGGTATGGAGGCAAGTACGGAGGCAATGCAAAGAAACAAGTCCATACTTCTTCAAATGTACAGCTTTAAGGACTCCATTCCAGAGGTAATCGAAGAATTGGGAGATGGCATCACCTATTTTACGGAGCAACTGAACTATAATCTCAACAAGGATTTTAACGGCAGGGAAGTTGTGGGTGACGACCCCTATGATTACAATGACACGGATTATGGAAATGGAAATCCCAACAATCGTGTAGACGATGAAAGCCATGGTACCCATGTTGCAGGAATCATTGCAGCTGAAAGAAACAATGGGCTTGGTGCGAACGGTGTTGCCAATAATGTGGAAATAATGAGCATCAGGGCCGTTCCCAATGGGGACGAATATGACAAGGACATAGCTCGCGGTATTCGCTATGCAGTGGATAACGGTGCCAAAATCATTAATGGAAGCTTTGGAAAATCCTTCTCCCCCAATGCGCAGTGGGTTTATGACGCCATTAAATATGCCTCGGATAACGATGTATTGTTCGTACATGCCGCAGGAAACGATGGTGCCGATCTTGATAATCCCGCCAATCCAAATTATCCCAACGATCAAATAAACAATGGGGTGGAGTTTGCGGACAATGTGATTACGGTAGGCGCCTTGGACCCTAAATATGGTTCAGAACTTCTGGCCTCTTACTCAAATTATGGAAAAATCAATGTGGATGTCTTCGCTCCCGGAACGGATATTTATTCTACCTATCCAAACAACGAATATGAGTTTTCCCCCGGCACCTCCATGGCTGCACCAGCGGTTTCGGGTGTGGCGGCCCTGATCTGGTCGCAATACCCCAACTTGAGTGCGAAACAAGTAAAGAAAATTATATTGAATTCGGGCTTACCCGTAAAGACCAAAGTCATCTTGGGAGGAGACAATGCCAAAAATGCCAATTTAAGTGAAATATCTACCTCGGGTAAAATGGTCAACGCCTATAATGCCCTGATCATGGCTAGTAAGGTAAGTAATGGTCAACTACAACTATAATATTGAATAATAATAAAATGAAGAAATTACTTTTAGCCGTTTTATTGATTGGGTTTTTGAGTATATCGTTTGCCCAGAACCAGACCAATTATTGGCAGCAACATGTGGACTATACCATGGATGTAAACATGGATGTAGAAAGTTTCGAATATACGGGAACCCAAAAACTCGTGTATACGAACAATTCCCCAGATGCATTGAGCCGTGTCTATTACCATTTGTATTTCAATGCGTTCCAGCCGGGTAGCGAAATGGACATAAGGCTCCAAAACATCCAAGATCCGGATAGAAGAATGATAACGGAGGACAAAAAAAGTAGGATTGCAGGTCTCTCGGAAAGTGAGATAGGCTATTTACACGTAGAATCCCTGACCCAAGATGGGGCAAAAGTAAGCTTCCAGGAAGAAGGTACCGTACTGGTCGTGGACTTGGCAAAGCCGATTCCCTCCGGAGGTAAAACAACCTTTGAAATGACCTTTAAAGGTCAGGTTCCCGTTCAGATCAGAAGGTCGGGACGCAATAATGCCGATGGAGTAGCCCTTTCCATGAGCCAGTGGTATCCAAAAATGGCCGAATATGATTTTGAAGGATGGCATGCGGATCCCTATATCGCCAGAGAGTTCCACGGTGTATGGGGCGATTTCGATGTGAAACTTACCCTGGATAAGGACTATATTGTTGGTGGAACCGGTTATCTGCAAAATCCGCAGGAAATTGGTCACGGTTACGAAGCTCCGGGAACATCGGTCAAGAAACAAAAGGGAAAGACTTTAACATGGCACTTTAAGGCGCCCATGGTCCATGATTTTATGTGGGCGGCAGATCCTGAGTATGTGCATGACACATTACAAATGGAAAATGGCCCAACACTTCATTTTTTATATAAAAACGACCCGAAGTTCATGGAAACATGGAAAGCGGTACAGCCCATGACCGAAAAGGCAATGAACTTCTTTAACAGGAATGTCGGCGAATACCCCTATGAGCAATATTCTGTCATCCAAGGTGGGGATGGAGGTATGGAATATGCCATGGCTACGTTGATTACTGGTGGCGATAAACCCGGAAGTGTCATTGGCACCATGATCCATGAATTGGCCCATTCCTGGTTTCAACATGTGTTGGCCACCAATGAGGCTAAACATGAATGGATGGATGAAGGGTTTACTTCCTTTATATCGGCATTATGTAGTAATGAGATCAGGGAGCAAAACAAGGAAAATCCCTTTGAAAACTCCTATAAAAGCTATTATAATTTGGCCCTTTCAGGGAAGGAACAGCCCATGAGCACGCATGCCGATAGGTATGATCTTAATTTCGCTTATGGGATATCGGCCTATAGCAAAGGGGCCGTTTTTCTTGCCCAGTTGGGGTACGTAATGGGTCAGGATAAGTTAATGGAAACACTCCGGAAATATTATGAGGATTTCAAGTTCAAGCATCCGGTGCCCAATGACATCAAAAGAACCGCAGAGAAGATATCTGGAATGGAGTTGGATTGGTATTTAACAGATTGGACACAGACCACCAACACGATAGATTACGGTATAAAGTCCGTAGAACCAGAAGGTGAAGGCACTAAAATCACCATGGAAAGAATTGGCTTGATGCCAATGCCTATCGACATATTATTGGTCTATAACGACGGTAGCCGTGAAACATACTACGCTCCCTTGCGAATGATGCGCGGTGAAAAGGAAAATCCGTATCCGCAAATTGAAAGAACCGTGTTGCCAGATTGGCCTTGGGCATATTCCAACTATGACTTTACGATAAACAGGCCTATTTCGGACATTCAGGCGGTCGTGATAGACCCATCCCAGTTAATGGCCGATATAAACGTCGAAAACAATGTTTGGCAACCCGAAGAATAACACTCGGTTAAAAAAATGGACACTTCCTTCGGTAAAAAAGAAAAATTAAAAAGCCAAAAAACAATTGGCCAGCTTTTTACCGAAGGAAAAAGTCTCACCATATTCCCTTTAAAGCTGATATATCTCCGAACCGAACAACAAGAGGTATGCATAAAGGCCGCAGTGACCGTTCCCAAAAAAAACTTTAAAAGGGCCGTTCATCGAAATAAAATAAAAAGGCTGTTACGGGAGTCCTATAGATTGAACAAAGGCCTGGCTTTTAACAATACGCAAGGAAACTTTGCGTTTTTATTTTTATACCTTGGAAAGGATATGCCGGCTTTTGAGGACGTAGCGTCTAAAATGAAGCTGCTTTTGGAAAAATTTAATGCCCGGATCCATGAAAAAACTAATGCGTAAAAGAATTATTTTTCCCGTTCTGGCCCTTGCTTTTCTAGTGGTTGGAAGTAGTTTTAAAAGTGATTTTTTTGAAATAGCGAAGCAAATAGAAATTTTCACTACGCTTTTCAAGGAGCTCAATATGAACTATGTGGACGAGACCAATCCTGCGGAACTAATGGACACGGCCATAAAAAACATGTTGGAGGACCTAGATCCCTACACCAAATTTTTAAACGAACAGGACGTAGAATCGTACCGAATAAACAATGCAGGGGAATACTCCGGTATTGGTGCACTGGTACGTACCTACAAGGATAGACTGTTGATTGTTGAGCCGCATCAAGGTTATCCTGCGGATAAGGCCGGTTTAAAGGCCGGGGACCAGATTATTCAAATTGGGGATATCAAGGTGGCCGATTTTGAGGACAACGCAAGCGAGCTTCTTAAAGGTTCTGAAGGGTCCACAGTAGATATCATTTACAAACGACAAGGGAAATTAAACAGCACCACCATAGAGCGTGGTGGAATTGAAGTAGATGCCGTACCATTCTACAAAATGATAGACGACAAAACCGGTTATATAGTTTTGTCAAAATTCAATGCCAAGGCCACGGACCAAACAAAAAGTGCCTTGCTCGACCTCAAAGGAAAAGGAGCCGAAAAAATAGTGTTGGACTTACGTGACAATCCGGGAGGTTTGCTGTCCGAGGCAATCAACATAACCAACTTGTTCGTTCCAAAAGGGGAATTAGTGGTTACCACAAAATCCAAAGTAAAGAAATTCAACAGGGAATACCGTACAAGCAACCAACCTGTAGATACTGAAATTCCCCTGGTAGTACTGGTGAACGGCAGTAGTGCTTCTGCCAGCGAAATTGTTTCAGGTAGCTTGCAGGATTTGGATCGCGCGGTAATCATGGGCGCCCGGAGTTTTGGAAAGGGGTTGGTTCAGAGGCCTTTAAAGCTGACCTACGGAACGCAGTTAAAAGTGACCATTTCCAGATATTATACGGCATCCGGACGTTGTATCCAAGCCTTGGATTACTGGAACCGTGACGAAAATGGCAATGCCATAAGAAATACCCAATTCAATGATTTCACGACCCGGAACGGAAGAAAGGTTCAAGACGGCGGGGGCGTATTGCCCGATATTGAAATCGCCGCAGTCAAAACGAACGATTTAACCATGGCATTACTGCAAAACAATGTCATTTTCGACTATGCTACGGATTATTACTTTAGCAACAAAGTAGCCGATGTAGGCGATTTTCAGTTTACGAATTCGGACTTCAATAGCTTTAAGACCTTTGTAAGGGAAAGTGATTTTTCCTTTGAGACCAAGGCAGAAAAAGCAATTACCGAAGCCCTTTCCGGTCCGGAAAACGATTTCCTAGGTCAGGAAGTAAAGGATAGTTACAAGACCTTGTTGGCAAATATTCAAAAGGGCAAGATTAATGCCCTAGACAAGTATCAAAAAGAAATCCAGAAAAATTTAGAGGACGAAATTATCAAGCGCTATTTTTATCGTGATGGGCTATATCAATACTACCTGTCGCATGACGATGCTATTCTGGCCGCAGCTGAGCTTTTGGACAACACTTCAAAATACGACAGTATCCTAGGAAATAGGTAATTAACGGAATTCACAACCATTTGGGTCCGGCTCAATATAATACGGCTTATAGTTGACAGCCTTTGGATCCATGCAACCTTTTAGGTTCTTTATTTTTATGTTTCTAAAGTCGATTGGCTGACCTTCACTTTGTAAAGCTATAAAACCTTCCTTCAAGGGAGTCCCCGGGTTAAAAATATTAGAATCATAACCATTGACGACCCCTCCCCCCATTTGAGGTTTTGAGTATTCCAAAACGGTTTTGCCATTGATGATATGCTTAACCAAGGAATCTCCAAAGACGATAAGCTCCGCTTTTATCCATTGGTCGCCAAAATAGGTTTTTGAAATCGAATTGACACAATGGTTGGGGTCTAAAATTCCTTTATAAAAGATATCTGTTCCGGGGGAGCACATATTCCCTGTAGGCCGTTCTTTTCCTTTCTCAACGCCGGCCAAGAATTGCATTTCTACAGATATAGGCCAATCTTGTTCTTTAAGAATGGTTCTGGGGTCTTGGGAATGAAACATCACTCCACTATTTAAAAGAGTATAGTCAGGAGCCCCGGGGAAAAGTTCACCCACAAATCGATATTCCAAAGATAAATGAAAATAGGAATACGGTTGGTCATAATATAGATGTCCAAAGCGATCGTTGAACAAACCTTCATACTGGTCGTATCTGACCTTTATGATGCCATCCTCTGCCCTAAAAGTGTCCCCGTAATTGTCAAATACCTCGTAATGATGGATTTTGGTGGTCCAACCTTTCAAATCCTTTCCGTTAAAAAGTGTTGCCCATCCTTCATCAATTGTTTTTTGGGATATGGCGCTGGAATATATAGCCAATAAAAGTGGCAAAATCAAATATGTTGGTCTAGTTCCAAAATATTTGAAAAAAAGAAGTGATTTATAAATTTTCATCCCATTTTGGTATTTGGTATGCTATTCAAAAACCGAATCGGAATCGGATTTTGGTGCTTCAAACTTTCTTAAGTATACAAACTTTCCTTTCCTGGACTTTCGTTCAATAAAATCCGCTTCCGTTAACATAGGGTCGATTTGGCTGTAATGGCATCGGTAGGATTTAGCGGCCATTTCCAAATCTTCATCGGTATAGGAAACTTTCGTCCTTAAAAATTTACTCGCTTGACCCCTTAAGGTTTTTCCTTCCGCATCATCGATGTTTTCCACTGGTGTGCCATAAAAGTATAGGGACATGGGCTTTTGCCAATCCTTGCTTAGGTACACTTGTGTGACAGAGGCGCCAACAAGCCTGTGGTCCATGTGCGTGGAACCGCCATCAGGGCCCCAAGTAATGATGGCATTGGGTTTTATCCTTTCAACAATATCGTTCAATTGCTTCACCATTTCCCTGGCATGGGGAACATGTCCGTCATAGCCTTCACCCGCCCTAAGCTGATCGTGAAAATTTAGATGTATCAACTCTACCCCCAACAATGCTGCGGCACATTTCATTTCTTCCCTTCGGGTAACGACCAATTCATCCCCGGCCTTGTGGTCATGGAAATCGTTGGTGCCATACCTACCATCCGTAACTACGACCAAATGTACCTTGGCTCCTTCCCTTGCATATTTGGCCAATATGGGAGAGACCGTACTTTCATCATCTGGATGTGCAAAAACCGCCAGCAACACCTTTCCTTCATAGGGCTTTTGGGCACATGAAATGGGTCCCGCCAGTAAAATGACAAGCAACGTAAATAGCCCTTGTCTTAGCACTTGATTTCTGTATAGTTGATGTTTTTGCATGATACATGTTTTTTGGTCCCTGTCCGCTTCTAGACTTTAAAATAAATCTTTCGTTTGTCCAGATAATATGTGATATACCATAAAAATAGCAGAATTAACAAGGATTCCAAAACCAATATCCAATCCTTATGTATATCCAGCGCATGAAAAAGACCCGTGTTCCAGAGAATCTCGAATTCCCTGAAAATCAAATGTCCAAAGGTCTCAGCAAACAAATAGATGAAAATGGAGTTGGTGCCTACGACCGCAAAAAATTGAAGCCATTTTTTCTTGTATCCTTTCACATCGATTACCCAATAGAAAAAAGCAAGTGCCAAGATGGAAATGCCACCCGAGGCCAGCGTAAAAGAAGTGGTCGCTATGCGTTTTATAATCGGTGTAATATCAAAAAAATCCAGAGCAAACCCTAGGACGGTTGCCAAAACTCCCCAAAAAAGGAAGTTCCTTACCTTATTGGTTTGTGCAGAAGCGTTCAGCAATAGTTGGCCACAGACTACTCCCCAGATAGTATGGGCGGCAGTTGGCAAAAAGTTTATAAATACCCAATATCCGTTGTTTACCTTCCCCATGACCAGAAAATCTACCCATGAACCAAATGTTTCGTGTCCTTGAGCATAGGGAGCTTCTGGATTATAGCTTCTATATAATATTTCCGTCAGCAATAAAAGGAACAGTGAAAACCCTATTTGAAAGGTGGCTTTTTTACGCATAATGGCGTAGGCAATCAGGATTGTGAATGCCAACTGTACCAAAACATTCCATAGTTCCCATACCGGACCATGGCTGTAGACACAGTGTAACAACACCCCAAATAGGAACAACTTTAAGCATCGCATGGCAATATGTTTGTTCAATTCCTTTCTGTTCCCCATTTCCAGGCGTTTTTTAAAGGAAAAAGGCATGGCCACCCCAACGATAAACATAAAAAAGGGCTGTATGAGGTCCCAGAAACGAAGGCCGTTCCATGGATGGTGATGCAATTGTAGTGCCAGTGGATAAAAAGAAGTGCCTTCCGTTAAACTCGCGAAGCTTTCATGGAAACCTGCAGCCTCAGCTATAAGCAGGAACATTATGAATCCTCTGAAAACATCCAGAGAATACAGGCGTTGAGTCAATGGTTTGGCGAATTGCGACATACCATTTGGATGGTTAGGTTTAGGCTCGAAATGTACAACAAATTTTAAATGAAATGATTATCTTCCAAAACCCTTTTTATATCCATATCCTATGAAAAAATTAGCGCTTTTTGCCCTCTTGTTTACCTCAAGCCTTTTTGTCCTTTCGCAGACCGATGATAAAGAGGAAATCGAAAAACCCATTCCCAAGGCAAGGACGTTTGAAACCCTCCATCAGGGTGTGTTCGGAGGAAAGACCATCAATTATAAAGCGAAGGCCAAGGAAACATTTTTGACCAACAAAGCAGGGGACTCCATAGCTACTTTTTGGTCGGTTGCCTACACCAAAAATCCTGTAGGGGATGTTAAAACAAGACCTGTCACCTTTATTTTTAATGGTGGTCCGGGTTCTGCCTCTGTATGGCTACACATGGGCCTTTTTGGGCCCAAAATCATAAAAGTGGATTCAGAAGCCAAGAAGGACGATGGTGCCGCTCCTTATAATCTTGTGACCAATGAACACGGCCTTTTGGACCTTACCGATCTTGTTTTTATCGACCCAGTAGGCACAGGGTATAGTCAATTGGTGGGAAAAGGAAAGGGAAAGGACTTTTATGGGCTCAATGAGGATGTTGCCTCCTTCGCGCAATTTATACGGAAATGGGTCACGGATAACGGACGCTGGTTCTCTCCCAAATATTTGGCCGGTGAAAGTTACGGTACCACAAGGGCCGCCTATTTGGGTAACGCCTTGGAAAGCTCGGGTCAAAATATGGCGCTCAATGGTATGATCCTCATTTCCCAGGCTTTGGATTATGCCGGTTCTACCTCTATCCATTATAACATTACATCCTATATTACCTATTTGCCAAGTATGGCCGCCACCGCTTGGTACCATAAAAAAGCCGGAGAAGGCAAAACTTTGGAAGCCTTTGTAAAGGAGTGTAGGGAATTTACCTATGGCGATTACACCAAGGCCCTGTACAAGGGAAATCTATTGGACAATGCGGAAAAGGATGAAATCGCCCAAAAGCTCAGTTATTTTACAGGGCTGGACAAGGACTATATACTTAAATCTAACTTGCGCATTCTAGTAGAACGATTTCAGAAAAAACTCTTGGAGGACAAAGGGTTGGCCATTGGTCGTTTGGACGGTAGGTTTATGGGCGATGAATCCGATGATGTAGCCGAAAGGCCCCATTTAGGTGATCCGGCAAGCTATCAAATAGGTGCGGCCTATACAGCAGGTATCAACCACTATTTTGCGACCGATTTAAAAATTGACATGGACCGGCCTTATATTACCTCCGGAGGTGGCGAGGGATGGCGATGGCGCACCGCGCCCGATGATGCCTATTGGGAGCCAATGCCCGTGAACACGGCCCCTTTTCTAGGTGAGACCATGAGGCGCAACCCAGAAATGAAGGTACTGGTGGCCAACGGCTATTACGATCTTATAACGCCTTTTTTTGATGCCGAATATACATTTGCCCGAAATGGCATTGTCACCGAAAGGGTCTCCATGAAGTATTATGAGGCCGGCCATATGATGTACACCCATGAGCCCGATCTAAAAAAACTGTCGGAGGATATTCGGGCATTTTTAACCCAATAATAGGTTGAGGTTTGGTTGCTTAAATATCGCTATTCTTTTCCTTCTGCCACACCTCAACTTTGCGCAGGCTTCACTTGTCACCAATGAAAATGAAGGAGTGAGAGTGTTTGTTTTGGGAACGGCCCAGGACGGGGGAAGCCCGCACATTGGCTGCGAAAAAGAGTGTTGTGCGCCACTTTTTGAAAAAGGCGACCATTCCAGAAAGGTCGTTTCCCTGGGCGTCGTCGATTTTAAAAATAACCAAACAATCCTTATCGAGGCCACACCAGACCTACCAACCCAAATAAGGGCATTGCGCGAAATGGCGCATTTTAAGCAAAATGATTACCCAGACGGTATCTTTCTGACCCATGCCCATATTGGCCACTATAGTGGTCTCATGTATCTTGGGAAGGAGGCCGCAAACACCAAAAATATATCGGTATATACAATGCCTAAAATGCATCGGTTTTTGACAGAAAATGGGCCTTGGGGACAGTTGGTCGCAAATAACAACATAAGACTTGTTCCAACAGAAAATGAAAAATCGGTTCAAATATCGGATCAATTGGCCATCGTTCCTTTTGTCGTTCCGCATCGGGACGAGTATTCAGAGACCGTGGGATATAAGGTTGTCGGTCCCAACAAAACCTTGTTGTTTATTCCGGATATAGACAAATGGGAAAAGTGGGAAAAGGACATTCGGGAAGAAATCAAAACTGTGGACTATGCTTTTATAGATGCCACATTTTTTGATGCCGAAGAAATTGATTATAGGGATATCTTAGAAATTCCCCATCCCTTCGTCATTGAAAGTATGGAAACGTTTAAAGATTTTTCCGAATCCGAAAAAAACAAGGTCTATTTCATACATTTCAACCATACAAACCCATTGTTGAATCCGGATTCTCACCAAACAAAAAAAGTGCTGCTGGAAGGTTTTCAAATAGCAAGAGAGGGCGTGTCCCTAAAATTATAAGCGGGTTTGGACAAAGAATTGATTGCATATCTAAACTACTTACTATGCACAAAAATAGAGCGGGTTTCCCCTATTTCCGGAGGGGACATCTCTAGGGCCTATCTTTTGGAATCCGAAACCGAAAAATTCTTCTGTAAAATCAACGGGGGAAACAAGGCCCTTGTGATGTTCCAGGCCGAGAAAAAAGGGCTCCAGGAGCTCTTGAAAACCAATACAATCGCCGCCCCACGGTCCTTTCAGGTAGAACCATACAATGAAGGTGCTTTTTTCCTGATGGAATATGTTGAAAGTAAGACTGCAACTTCAAAAGAAATGGCACTTTTTGGTCGCCAACTGGCCCTGTTGCACCAAACATCCAATACCCGTACATTTGGGTGGGAGGAGGACAATTTCATCGGCAGTTTGTATCAATCGAACAAATCGCACCAGGATTGGACTTCATTTTATGTGCAGGAACGACTGCTTCCTCAACTAAAACTGGCATTTGAGAAGGGACTCTTGCTGAAAACCGATATCCCTTCGGAAGGAAAAATGGATACGATGTGCAGCAACTTGTTTCCCAACATAAAACCCTCTTTGTTACATGGGGATTTGTGGAGCGGTAATTTTTTGATTTCAAAGGATGGTATTCCGTTTTTGATAGACCCGGCCATCTATTATGGCCATTATGAGGTAGATATTGCCATGACCCATCTTTTTGGCGGTTTTGGGGATTCCTTTTACAATTCGTATCGCGAAATCATTCCTCCCGAACCTGGGGAAGAAGAAAGAAAGGATATTTATCAGCTATACTATTTGTTAGTCCACCTCAACCTTTTTGGTGCTTCGTATACTGCTCCCGTCAAAAGAATTTTGTCTACCTGTTTTTAGGATTTGGCTACCTTTAAAGTAAATACACATGCTATGCAGTCGCTGAAAATAATAGGTCTATTGCTTCTTATATTGGGAATAGGTTCCTGTGAAGAAAATAAAAAGCAAGCGCCTATCCAGAAGGAGTATGCTACGTGGTCTTCCTATTTGGGCGATCCAGGAAGGACTCATTTTTCTACGTTGTCCCAGATTACCAAAGAAAATGTTACATCCCTCAAAGTGGCTTGGACCTATGAATCTGAAGATTGGGGGCAAATGCAGATGAATCCTATCGTTGTGGATTCCATGCTCTATGGGGTTACAGCGGCACTTCGCGTAGTGGCGCTCCATGCCGGAACGGGAGAAGAAATCTGGCAGTTTGGGGATTCCGTTAAAGTCTGGCATTCCACAAGCAGAGGCGTATCCTATTGGTCCAAAGGTGAGGACAAAAGAATACTATGTACTCGAGGAGCTTTCCTATTCGCTCTGGATGCCTTAACCGGTAAACCCATCCCGACTTTTGGGTTGGGAGGAAAGGTGGATTTACGTTCCGGTATGCGAAAAAGCGCCGAAAACAAGTTCGTCATTTCCAATACCCCTGGCACTGTTTTTAAGGATTTGATCGTCATGCCGCTAAGGGTTTCCGAAGGGGCAGGGGCCGCTCCTGGGGATATTATGGCCTTTAATGTAATTACGGGCAAACTTGAATGGTCCTTTCACACCATTCCACATCCTGGAGAGTATGGTTATGAAACATGGGAAGATTCCACGGCGTATAAAGGTTCCATTGTGGGCGGTGCCAATAACTGGGCAGGTATGGCGGTAGACGAGGAGGCTGAAATCATTTATGTGCCTACGGGCTCCGCCGCTCCCGACTTTTACGGAGGTGTCCGTCTTGGACAGAACCTGTTTTCAAATTCACTTTTGGCACTGAACGCAAATACCGGGGAGCGGCTTTGGCACTTTCAGTTCACCCATCACGATATTTGGGATCGTGATCCGCCCGCTCCGCCCAACCTGTTGATGGTGGAACGGGAGGGTAAAAAAATTCCCGCTGTGGCCCAAGTGACCAAACAAGGGTATGTGTATGTCTTTAACCGATTGACCGGAGAGCCCTTGTTTGACATTGAAGAAGTGACCGTGCCCAAATCATTGTTAGAGGGCGAAGAAGCCTGGCCCACACAACCGATACCCATACGACCAAAACCCTTTGCACGTCAATCCCAAGACCTAACGGAAGCGGACATCAGTCCTTTTGCCAAAAACAAGGAAGAGTTGGCATCAAAATTTAAATCTGCAAACAAAAGTCAGTATGCACCTCCTAATACGGAACCTGTTTTGTTGTTGCCCGGATACGATGGTGCGGCAGAATGGGGCGGGGCCTCTGTGGATCCCGAAGACGGAATTCTTTATGTTAATTCCAACGAAATGGCTTGGATGCTGGGTGTTATTGAAAATAATGAAGAGGCTTATGACGGGCCCTTGGGCGAAAGTACCTATCACAAATATTGCGTAACCTGTCATCAACCGGATAGAAAAGGAAATGTGGGCAGTGGTTATCCCTCGTTGCTTGACCTGCAACTACGGAAGGAAAAAAACGAAGTTTCACAGATCATTACCAACGGAAAGGGCATGATGACGGGTTTTCCCCAGCTTTCAAAACAGGAAATGGAGGCCCTCCTCGCCTTTCTATTTGATGAGGAAATAAAACATTCCGTTGCTTCGGAAAATGTGCCCCAAGATACCGTTCAGGAGCGATACAAACATGCCGGATACACCAAGTTTTTGGACAGCAAGGGGCTACCTGGGATTTCACCGCCTTGGGGTACGATGCATGCCATCGATTTGAATACCGGAAACTTTAAATGGTCCATTCCCTTTGGCAACACTCCGGAGTTGGGGGATGAGGGTATAGGAACCGGAACGGAAAATTATGGCGGTGCCGTGGTGACCGAAAACGGATTGCTGTTCATTGCGGCCACTCGGGATGGTTATTTTAGGGTGTTTGACAAGGAAAATGGTAGCCTTATTTGGGAACATGAGCTGCCTGCTCCCGCTTTCGCTACTCCCGCCATGTATGAGTTTAATGGAAAACAGTATATTGCCATCGCCTGTGGCGGGGAAAAACTAGGTGCCAAAAAAGGGAATAAAATCATTGCTTTTGCCTTGAACCCGTAGCTAGTCTGTTATATAAATATAAGACTGGCCATTCATCCCTTGTTTTTCCCATAACAAGTCTTGGTTCAATAAAAAAGAATAGTTTGGCGCTGGCTGTTTCGGATAGCTAAAATGAATCCTATTGTTTTGATTTAAATTCTCTGGAATTAATAAACATCTATTAAAAGACAGTATACCCTAAAATCATAGAAAAGGCATTATACTGAGAGTCCCAGGCAAAAAAGTCACTTATAATGTCTCTATTGGTAAAATACCGAGCCTCTAAACTGAATCTGTCTACTTTAAGGCCTATGCCAAATGCCCAATTGGTTGAACTTTTGCCTGTCAATGTAGTTATCGTAGGGTTATCTGTTCTTTGAATAATTAAAGTAGTTTCAGAATTAATGTCGTATACATAGGAAGCATTTATAAACAATTTGGATTTTTCTTTAAGAAAAAAATAATGCCGAAGCCCCACTGGTAGTTCAATAGAACTATATGATAAACTAGCTATTGAATTAGCCCCCGAACCATCATTTATATCGGTTGTTTTTGTTTCTTTAAAGCCCATATGGTAAGTTGGCTCAATTATTAGTCCCCATTTGTTCTTTTGAAAAGGCAAAACAAACTCTGTTTCAATACCAAAACCTAATCCAGTTTTACTCCCAAAATCTGCATATTTTGACCCTCCAAAAAAATTCGAAACAACCAATGATGATCTATTTATGCGAGGCCTAACTGTAAAATTGAAGAAGTCATATTTAGATTTCGTGCCGAAAACCTTAAATTGTTGGCCACTACACTCGTTGAATTTTATAAAATAATTGGTAAGGCTGTTTTTTGTATAGGTCAATTTCTCTAACTGTTCCTTTTTTATTCCTGCACAACTTAATTCATTCCATAATTGTTGTTTAAATCGGTTATTTGTTCCCTTTTTGTCTTTATCAATCAAGTAATACTTGAAAACTAATGGCTCGATCTGGTTTGCGTCTATCGAATAAAAGAATCGTTTTAAGCCTCCGTTGCGATATTGGTATAAACTAGCATATCCTTTTGTCAATACTTCCAGGAAAACATTTTCCTTTTCAAAAATAGGGTTTCTATCCTTTCCCATTCTATTGAGGTCCTCACTAGACTTGTCAATATTTACTGTTGCTCGAACAAACTTAACAGAAGTTCCTATCCCAAACTCTTTAATGTAAATAAGAGAAGTTCTTTTGGGTTTGCCTTCTTTTGAAAGTTTATACTCAAAATCAACTGGGTTGTCTTTCCAATCCACATTCCTAATAAAGCAATCAAAAATTTGTCCGGAATTATCTATGAAATACCCCTTCTCAAAAGATATTTGTGCAAAACCTTTAAAACTAATAATTAGAAAGGAGGATAGTAATAGGCATTTTTTCATATTTGTCATTAGTTTGTCTAGAAATAAAATTATCAAAACAATTGAGAGGGAAACTATATTAATTTGATTTCAAAGTGTTTTTGAAATATTTCGATGGGTAACAAGCGTCTTCTGATTTTTGATTAAGAGCAACCTATTTTTTGGTTTTCAATTATTCATAATTGACATTCTTTAGGGGCGATATATCCTATCAAAAGCCATTCAGTGTTTTCATTCCTTGGGGTAAATTGTTTCAACCCATTACGTAACGTGAATAATGCTCTTTTATTTGACAATTTTTGATTAAGATTTCAAAGCCAGATGGGCCTGTTTAATTTTTTGCTACGATTTTAAATTTTTGTTAAGTCTGGTCTTTTCATATAAGAAATCTAAATGTTTTCCTTTTTTGTGCAACTTCAGTAATGTTGTCTAAAACCAGAATTCTGTTTTGTATCCTTTCTAAATAGTTATGTTGATTTTATATAAACCCTTTTTCAAGTCTATAAATATTGTTTCAAAACAAGTGTTGAGCTAAACTGATGGCTTCAATCAAGATCAAAAATGACAGGTCTATATAATGCTTATTGGTTGTATTTAGCAACCAATTAATTCATCTGAGAAGAAATTCTAATTAAAGTGGGTGGTAATTCAACATTTTTTCGAATTTAATGTAAAGCAGTATATTGCCATCGCTTGTGACGGGGAAAAACTGGGCACAAAAAAAGGGAATAAAATAATTGCCTTTGCCTTGAACCCTTAGCAATTGTAACCTAACCGACCCATAATGTTAAAACTATTTGACCGCGCCAAGGATTTTGGCACTAGAAAAGCCCTAGTTTCAAACAATACGGAATATACCTATAACGAACTTATAGCATCGGCAGAAGCCGTAGCCGCCAATTTATTATCAGATACCGTAGACCTTAAAGAGGCTCGAATCACATTTTTAGTGCCTCCTTCTTTTGAATATACCGCAATTCAATGGGGAATTTGGAAAGCGGGCGGCATCGCGGTTCCGCTATGCGTATTACATCCTTTGCCCTCCATTGAATATGTGCTAGAGGACACACAGGCGGAAATAGTCATTGCCCATGAAGATTATGTGAACTTTTTAAGGCCTTTGGAAGCCGCCTTGGGTATTTCCGTGGTTCCTATGGAAGCAATGTTTGCTGAAAACAATTCCAATCTGCCCGATCTTTCCCCAGACAGAAGGGCCATGATTTTATATACCAGTGGTACTACAAGCAAACCCAAAGGAGTCGTAACGACACATGCCAATATTGAGGCACAGATTACAGCCTTGGTGCAGGCCTGGGAATGGGAAAAGGACGACTATATTCTTAATATTCTTCCCTTACATCATGTCCATGGGATTATCAATGTGATGAGCTGTGCGCTATGGAGTGGCGCCTGTTGCGAATTTTTACCGAAGTTCAACGATGAAAAGGTTTGGGAAATTATTTGTTCTGGAAGACTCACCCTTTTTATGGCGGTGCCGACGATTTATTACAAACTGATTGCCTTTTGGGATCATGCGAGCGACGGGGAAAGGAAAAAAATGTCCGAAGCGGCCTCCAAACTGCGATTGATGGTCTCTGGGTCTGCCGCCTTACCTGTACCTGTGCTTGAAAAATGGCGTACCATTTCGGGGCAAACCCTTTTAGAGCGTTATGGAATGACGGAGATTGGCATGGGCCTTTCCAATTCCTATCGCGGGGAACGTAGGCCTGGCCATGTTGGTTTGCCCTTGCCAACGGTAGAAATGCGCTTGGTTGACCAGGAGAACAATCCTGTAGGGGCCAACGAACCGGGAGAGTTCCAGATAAAGGGACCAAGTGTGTTCAAGGAATATTGGCAAAAACCCGATGCAACGGCAAAAGCCTTTACTAAAGACGGTTGGTTCATTACGGGCGATATCGGTATGCTCAACGACGGACTTTACAAGATCTTGGGCCGGGACAGTGTGGATATTATCAAGTCTGGCGGATATAAGATATCTGCCTTGGAAATTGAGGATGTACTAAGAAAGCATGAGGAAATTGCCGATTGTGCCGTAGTTGGCCTGCCCGATGAAGAGTGGGGCGAGGTCATTGCAGCGTGCCTGGTTCCGTCTGGCGAAGCCATAAAAACGGACGTGTTGAATACTTGGCTAAAGACCCAAATGCCCGGATATAAAATTCCGAGGAAATACATAATGCAACGGGAGCTGCCCAGAAACGTCCTGGGCAAGGTCACCAAAAATGAGGTAAAAAAACTGTTTTAAACCAAATAACCAAACCATGGATTTTTTAACCTGGATTCCATATATCGGCATCTTAATTCTAGTCATCATCAACGCAGCGTTGGTCCTTAAAAGGGATATTCATGTAGAGGAAAACGACCATAATCCAGAGCACTGATGGATTACTTTTACGAGCACTACGTAACCCTTATCTTAACGGCAATTTATGTGGGCGGATGCCTATACATTGGCTGGTATTTTAAAAAGAAAGCATCGGAAGGTGTTGAAGGTTTTTATGTGGCCAAAAGGGAAATCCCGGGATGGGTGATTTCCTTGGCCTTCTTTTCGACATCGGCCAGTACGAACACGTATATTGGCCAGGCTGGAAAATCCTTTGAGCTCGGCCTTTCCTGGGCTTGGATGGGTTTCATTTGGACCTTCTTTTGTGTTATTTCCTGGCAATTACTGGGCCCCAAAATGCGGTTCCAAACTGCACGGTTAAAGTCGTTCACCATCCCGGATTATTTTCATCTTCGATATAAGAGTTCCTTGGCGCAAACAATCAGGGTGCTTTCCGCAGTTATCATCCTTTTTGCAACGCTTTGGTATATGGTAGGCATCGCCAAAGGATGCGCCCACGTGCTTACGTCCGTGTTGGATATTCCCTATGAATATGGTTCGTTCGCCATTATAGCGGTTACCTGTGCCTATACCATTTGGGGTGGCATGTACAGTGTGCTTTGGACGGATGCGATACAGGGTATCATCATGTTCGGGGTGGCCATTTTGATGTTGGCCATTCCGTTTATGTACGTGGGTGGCGTGGATAATCTTTTCGAAGTGGTGTCGAACACGGACCACTTGTCCAAAGCGGGCGTACCAATAAATTCCGGATTGGTGACCTTTGGGGAGTTGGTATCGTTTCTGTATATCTTGGGGATTGGGCTCTCTGTGGGTATGAAACAGATTTCGGAACCCAAAAACCTCATCCGTTTTTACTCGGTCAACAACACTAAAAGCATGCGGTTCGCCATGATATGGACGCCTGTTTTCCTAGGGATTTCCTTAGTGTGCGTGATGGGATTGGGCGCTTTGGTACATGGTATGGCAACTCCAGAAGAGGCCAATTATCTTATAAACCATACGGATGAAGTCATAGGGTTTATGCTGGACAAGTTTGATAATAAACTGGTAAGCGGCATTTGTGTAGCCGGCTTGTTCGCTGCCGGAATGTCCTCCTTGGCATCCGTCATTATCATTATAGGAACCGCTTTTGTCAAGGACATTTGGCATGTGGCAAAGCCGATGCAAGAATCCAAGATAATTCCCAGGACCAAATGGTTCATGGCCATTTACTGTTTGTTCGTTTTCTTGTTGACACTTTACCCAATCGCAGGAATTGTGGAGCTTACCGCCTTTGCGGGTGCCGTATTCGCGGCAAGCTTTTTTCCGGCCATATTTGGAGGCCTCTATTTAAAATGGGGGACGGATATGGGTGCCTTGGCCTCTATGGTCGTGGGAATGTTGACGAATATTGTTTGGCGTTTTGTCTTTAGGTTCAATTATGAGTCCTTAAAGGACGTACACGAAATAATACCTGCTTTTCTGTTGTCGATGCTTACCTATGTGGTAGTAAGTCGTTTAAGTAAGGCCCGAAAACCAGACAAAGCACATTTGGACCATGTCTTTGGAAAATAGAAAAAGTTGTGATTAATTCGAATTATAGAATGTGTAGTTTCGTTCAAGGTTGATCAAGGCCTCGTCTTCTTGGCCCAAAACCCGCTTACTTCTTAGGTACCTGTTCAAATTATATTCGTCATAGTTTTCGGCATCCTTGTCCATACTGCTGATGCGTACTCGGTCCGATGCATGGATAAATTCATTATTGCCGATCCACATGCCTACATGCACCACTTTTTCGGCCGTTGAATCCGTGGCTTTCCGTCCAAAAAACAACAAATCCCCTTTTTGAAGTTGGTCGAAGCTCTTGGTAGAATCAATAGGAACCCCCGCATGTACTTGCTGTGAGGCATCCCTTGGTATAATCAACCCGTTCAAGAAATAGATGGTTTTGGTAAAGCCGCTGCAATCCATGCCCTTGGTAGACGTGCCGCCCCAAAGATAGGGTACGCCCATGAGCGTTTTGGAAGTCGCCACAAGGGATTCCTGGCTCCGGTCCAGAGTGCCCAACCAACTATTATAAGGTGACGCCTCTTCCTTTTTTACGAAGCCTTCCCGGCCATCGGGGAAACGAACCGTATAAAAATCCATGCCTTCTCCGGTTGTTTCCAAAATGCTGCCGGCCACCAAATCTGATACCCGTGTTTGTGCATCGATGCCCGAAAAAACATGCCCATAGGTATTCGTGTAAATAATCTTTTTCTGGTTTGTCCAAGCCTCCTGTTCGGCATCGGTCATTAACGAGATTTCGCCAGAATTTACCCAGGCAAGGTATTTATCAGGGGTTTGAATATAGTACCATCCTCCTTCCTTTTTCCAAACTTTTACCGGGGTTCCCAAAGTGGCCTGTGTGGAAAGCTCGGCCGAGTGTTTGGGCTCGCTTCGTAAGTTGGCGACGGAATTTGTCACCAAGGCAACGTGTTTGCCCTTCAAACTAGCGTCCGGTAGGATTTTTATGCTATCGGTATATGCCAGACCGACTTCGTTCAATTTCCCTTTAAGGGCAAAAACCGCATCGGGAAGGTTGCTTTCACCTATAAGGGTCCAACCATCCGCAGAATGCTTGCCTTCAATATTGAATAAAGCAACCCTTTTATCGGGAGCATGTTCCTTTTTTATTGCTTCAATGTAAGCCTCTAAATTTTCGTTTACACCCTCTTTGCTGTTGCACCCTAGGACCAATAGCAAAAGAATTATTAAGATCTTGGAGAAATAATGCATGTGGTTTTTTTGTAAAAGTAAAGAATCCCGTCTTTTTTACTTCAAATAGTACTTGGATCTCATTATATAATTTGGTTACATTAGCCCCAAAGAAACCTTGATAGAAGATTTTTAAATATAAAAGTTGAGCTAAAAGTAACAGTGTGATCAAATTACGAGTAATTGAACTTTTTGCTGGTGTGGGCGGCTTTCGTCTGGGATTGGAGCAAACCGGGAATTTTGAAGTTGTCTGGAGCAATCAGTGGGAACCCAGCACCAAGACCCAGCATGCATCCCTGGTGTACGAGGCCAGATTTGGAACTGAAAACCACGTGAATTCCGATATTTCAGAAGTACCAACGGATACTATTCCAGATGCCGATATATTGGTGGGAGGATTTCCTTGTCAGGATTATTCCGTAGCGACCACCTTGCAAAACTCCAAAGGATTGATCGGAAAAAAAGGGGTGTTGTGGTGGAGCATCCAACGGATTTTATCCGAAAAAAAACAACCACCAAAATACCTGTTCTTGGAGAACGTAGACCGTTTGCTGAAATCTCCCTCCAACCAACGAGGGCGGGATTTTGCCATCATGCTCAAAAGTTTGGAGGAACTGGGCTATGCCGTGGAATGGCGCGTTATCAATGCGGCGGATTATGGGATGCCCCAGCGGAGAAGGCGTATTTTTTTTCTGGGCTATCACAAAAGCACTGAAATCTATAAAAAACTAAAAAAATCGGGTGCCGAAACATGGCTACTACAGGAGGGTATTTTGGCTGATGCCTTTCCGGTGCTAGTAGATTCGGCCAAATCGCAGGAGTTCCATTTAGAAGGGGATTTGGTCTCGTTGTCCGAAAACTTTAACAAAGGCCAAAAATTGTCGCCTTTTGATAATACCGGGGTCTTTGTGGAAGGAAAAGTCACGACCCTAAAGACCAAGGCCGATTACGATGATGTAAAAATGGTCCTTGGTGACATCCTTCAAAAAGACACTGTTCCAAGGGAATATTTCATTGATGAACAAGATGTGGCAAAATGGGAGTATTTAAAAGGTGCCAAAAAGGAGGTGCGAACCGCTAAAAACGGATTCAGTTACAATTATAGCGAAGGCGCCATGGTGTTCCCCGATGCCTTGGACAATGCTTCCAGAACCATCATTACCGGGGAGGGAGGAAAAAGTCCGTCGCGATTTAAACATGTGGTTCAAACCTCCAAAGGCCTGCGCCGTCTGACGCCCATGGAATTGGAACGCTTGAACATGTTCCCGGACAATCATACCCAATTGAAGGGCATAAGCGATACCAAAAGGGCCTTTTTTATGGGGAATGCCCTGGTGGTTGGGATTGTCTCAAAAATAGGTGCGGTCCTTTTCGAAAAAATCAATCTGTAAATCCTTGTTGTGAAGAGTGCTTTTACATCTGACCTTGGAAAGGAAAAAAGACTCTCGGAATTGTTGGATACCTATTATTCACAATACTTGAAGCATTACCTTTTTGAGCGGATTCATAACATACAGGAACAACTGCAGGGCGTAGATGTAATCTTTAAACATAGAACAACCCAAGAAACCTTTTTGGTAGATGAAAAGGCCCAATTGGATTATATCAATGAGGACCTGCCCACCTTTGCTTTTGAGCTTCATTATCTAAAAAAAGGTGCGCTAAAGGAGGGGTGGCTTTTTGATAGCTCTAAAAAGACCGATTTCTATGCTTTGGTAACCGCCATTTATGAAGATGAGCCTGCCAAGTATACTTCGTGCAAAATCACTTTTGTAAACCGAAAAAAATTGGTGGCCTTTTTGGAGGCAATGGGTGTGACAAGAAATTCATTATTGGATTATTATCAACATGGTTCGCTTCCTCATGGAAAGTTGGAGGTGAGGGAATTGAACCCAAAAAAGGCGGGTTATTTGTACCACTCTAAAAACAACAAGGCGGAACAACCGTTCAATCTGATCTTGAAATTAGATTTTCTAGTAACCCATGGAATTGCCAAAACACTTGTATAATACAGTTAAAAACCTGTTAATCAAGGTCTAATTCTTGGATTTCTCCTGTTTTTTGTTATATTACTAGTTATGATACAACTAGACAAGTCAGAAAACACGGAATTTTTAGAGAAATCGATACATCATTTGGAGGCCACGGGCTTTGAAAATATTAAGGCAGATTTGGAAGGCTACGAAAAGCCAAAATCCTATAGTAGAAAGGGTGCCGACGATAAAATAACGCCGGACATTGTTGCTGTTAAAAATGGGCGAAAGTACTTTTTCGACATCAGCCTAAAATCCGAAAAACCCCGTTTGTTAAAAACCAAATGGCTGTTCCTGGATACCTTGAGCAGGATGAATTCCAACCGATTTAGAATCATAACCACTAGGGGTCACTATAAGTTTACGGACACCATGTTGGAGGATATCAACCTTAGTAATAAGGAACCAATCAAGATTTAATTATAAAAATTCGGTATTTAGAAAATATTGGCACGCGTTTGCGTGCCTTTTTTATATATTTAGGTATTAGAATCTCTTTATAAAATAGCACAAATCCTTCTTCGGATTTAAACAGTAGACCCCATTTCCGGGTCAAAACTTCTATTGTTTCATTTTATAAAGAAAATCATGATTAAACATAAAATTGCCGTTATCGGCGGTACAGGTAAATCGGGTGCCTATTTGGTAAAAAGGCTTTTAGAACTGGAAATACCTATAAAACTCTTGGTCAGAAATCCAGAAAAACATTGTTTCACGAACCCATTAGTTGAAGTGGTACAGGGCGATGCCAGGGATTATAATTCCATTTTGAATTTAATTGATGGATGCCAAACAATAATCAGCACCTTGGGACAGCCTAAAGGGGAACCTCCTATTTTTAACGATGCCAGTAAGAATATTGTAAAGGCCTTGCTCAAAAACAATCTGAAAAGATACATAGTGGTCACTGGAATAAATGTGGATACCCGCTTTGATAAAAAGGATGAAAAAACGAGCTATGCGACCCAATGGATGTACGAAAACTTTCCCGACACAACTAAAAATAGACAGGAAGAATATGCATATTTGGCTTCTCAGGAGGGTGTAGATTGGACCTTGGTTCGGCTGCCAATGATTATTCAAACCGATGAAAAATTTCGTGTTGGAGTTAATTTGAAAAACTGTGATGGGCATAAGATTAGCGCTACGGATTTGGCCGATTTCCTTATCGGCCAATTGGATGATGAGCGCTATATTCAAAAGTGTCCGTTTTTATTCAATGTGTAAATAACAAAGGGCGGATTGAATCCGCCCATATAATATTACTTTCTCACCATAGAAACATGCGGTATGCCATCTTCCAAATACTCAGCTCCTTCCGGGGTAAAACCTAGGGAACTGTAAAATTTTAACAAGTAGGTCTGTGCGGAAATTCGAATGGTTTTTGTGCCCAATTTTTCCTCAACCTCCTTTATGGAGGCTTCCATAATCAGCTTGCCATACCCATATTTCCGTTGACTCTGTTTGACTACTACCCTACCAATACTGGCCTCGGCAAAGTAATCGCCCGGTGCGAACACACGGGTGTAGGCAACGATTTCTTCATCTTTTTTTCCAATGACGTGAAGTGCCTTTTCATCCTTACCGTCCAAGTCCTGATATACGCAGTCCTGTTCAACCACAAATACCTCACTTCGCAGTTGCAATACTCCATAGAGTTCAGAAGTCTCCAATTCATTGAATCTTTTTATCGATATGTTCATGGGTTCACATAGTCTTTTATATTGGGGTTTATTACGACCAAATCCTTTACGAAATTTTCCTTATCCTTGGGAGATAACACCAAAACCCCAAATTTGTCATAGGTAAGTTGTATTCTATCCAAGGATGCCGCTGGAGCTGAAAAAATATTCTTCGCCTTTTTTACGGAAGTAATTCTTGAAATATCCAGGTGCTTTCTGTACACAAAACCGCTTTTTACATACAGGGTATCGGCATCCATGCCATATTCCGTATTCATCAGCAGATATAAAATAAACAAGCATACGGCTAGAAGGATACCGGAAGTAGTTAGTATGCCTGACGGTTCTTCACCCTTCAATATCATAGATACTATGATTCCTAGAAAGAGGAGCATAGGAACGACCAAAAGCCCCCAACTGATTTTTGATTTATACGTTTTCATTGAATAAGAAATTTACTGTAAAGCATTGCACAAACCTATAAAAATCAGAAAATTACTCTTTAAATTCTAAAAAACATTCTATTTGAGTAAGCCCAGGATTATAAAGCATTTTAGCGGCACCAATACAATCAATTTTAGAGTTAATCCTGAACGATCACATGTTTGATATCACACTTACCATATTCCGGTTGAATATTTATGTGATTGATATTATGCTTGTGATATACCAGTTCTTCAATTTCCTCAAGAATTGAATCGAATTCGGAAAGTTTTATATCCTCTGAAAAATCAATATGTGCCTCCAAATGAATTTGATTTTCATTCAATTGCCAAATATGCACATGATGTACGTTCTTAACCGATTTTATTTGCATTATAGTATCCACGATATGTTGTACCTGAATGGTATTTGGCGCAAACAACATTAACACGCGCGTGGAATCCTTTAAGAGGTCAAAGCCCATATACACAAGGTATAGTGCAATTATGAGTGTCAATACGGGGTCTACCCAATAGATTTCGTAGAACTTCATCAACAAACCACCTATCAACACCACCACGGAAGCCAACATATCCGTCAGTAAATGCAGATAAGCAGATTTCATGTTCATGTTTTTATCCGAATCTTTTTTTATGAGCAGCACACTGAAACCATTGGCGGCTATACCCAATATAGAGAGCCAAATGACCAAGTTGGATTCCACTTCTTGCGGATGTATAAATCGCTCGATGGCTTCCTTTATCAACAAAACGGCCACTACGATCAACGTAGCGGAGTTTACAAAAGCGGCAATAATTTCAGCCCTTTTATATCCAAATGTTTTTGTGGCCGATGCTTTTCTTTTTGAAAGAACGATTGCTATATAACTAACAATCAGGGATAATACATCGCTAAAGTTGTGCAATGCATCGGATAATAAAGAGAGACTACCAGATATGATTCCCCCAACCACCTGCGTGGCGGTAATAAGAATATTCAGTAAAATTGAAATTACAAGGTTCTTGCCCGTTACCTTTGGATGGGAATTTCCGTGCGTATGATGATGGTGCGCGTGACCCATGGACCTATTTGCTAGCTACAAGGAATCTTATCGATCCGTCGTTCGTGCCTTCCACCGGCAAAAGGTGTTTTTAAGAAAACTTCTACCATTTCAAGTGCTTGCTGTAAGGCTATGTACCGTGCCGGAAGACTTAAGATATTTGCATTGTTGTGTTCACGGGCCAATTCCACTATTTCCTTGGTCCAGCATAATGCCGCCCTAACCTTTTGATGTTTATTGGCCGTCATGGAAGCCCCGTTTCCGCTACCACAGATAATAATACCATAATCCACTTTGCCATCTTCCACATCTTGGGCAACGGGATGTACAAAATCAGGGTAATCAACACTGTCGGATCCATCAGTTCCATAGTTGACCACTTCAATGTCCATAGATCGTAAGAGACCTATAACGGCAAGTTTGTAATCCGTACCGGCATGGTCGTTTCCTATAGCTATTTTCATTTTTCAATTATTTATAAGTTCACTGGGAATTCAACAATATTAATCCCGGAGGTACTCTAGAATATTATGGTATATCCCATCATACAGTTTATTAATAAATCTTTTATTGTAAGCGTCTGGGGAACGACTATAAAGGTACAATTAACAAATGGTGACCACAAAAAATGATATGTATACAACAAAGATTTTTAAATATCAGCTCATCTTCGTTCATTAGTAGGTGTATTTCACAGTTTATGTACTCATAAGTTGTTGAAAAAAATGCAAATTAAAATTTGCATTACATCTTAGATATATCCATTACAATCCTTCCAGGAAAAAAGCGAAAAAAAATATTATAAACTGTAAGTCTCTTTTTAAATAAACAGAACTTGTAGTTAACATTATCTTTACATTAATTTATCAAAAAATGAATGTTTAAATGGGTTATGAACCCATTTTAATAACTTTTTTAAAAGACTGATTTTTAGAATAGTCAAATACTCATAGTATGTCAATAACTATTTGTATTTAACAAAATCAAGAATTATAGAAAATAGTTTTACCAGTTATTAACACCCTATCATAATCACCATTTTTTTTAAAAATTTCAAAAAGAAAAAAAAGATATATAATATATGTTGATAACAACTATGATTTCAGACGAACACGCGCTACTGGATTATAATTCGTAATTTTCCGGTAAACTATCTAAGGGAATTAAACGTATTATTCTTAGAAGGAAATTTACAATTTCAGGATAAGCCTTGGTTATCTGCCATAGGCTTGGCGAATAAACAGAAACTTTAATGTCGAAAAAAAATAAGAAGAGTAGAAATCACAGGAAGAACGAAATTACCAAAGGGATTTTTACTGTTTTGGAGAAGGAACCAAGCAAAAGTTTCAACTACAAACAAATTGCCGCAAAAATAGGAATTACTGATGCCCATGATAGGAATACATTGATTCAGAGATTAGCCCAATTAAAGGAAAAAAAACGCATTCGGGAAGTTTCTAGGGGTAGTTATCAAGTATTGGAAGATGTTAAAACCTATCATACAGGTACCGTGGATGTAACCGGACGAGGGAACGCCTATATTGTTGTGGAAGGGATGGACGACGATGTTTTTGTCCCTTTTAATAAGTTAAACAAGGCTTTTCATAAAGATGTGGTGGAAGTGTATATCTATCCCAGGAAGAAAAGCAAAAAACTGGAAGGTGAGATCGTTCGTGTTTTGGAGCGTCATAAAAGCACCTTTGTAGGAGTCGTGGACATGCAAAAAACCTTTGCTTTTGTGCGTCCCTCCGATTTTAGAATGTATACCGATATCTTCATTACCAAAGAAAATCTTAATGGAGCCAAGGATGGGGAGAAGGTCATTGTGGAACTTTTGGATTGGCCGGATGGTGTAGATTCTCCCTATGGAAAGATTGCCGAAGTTTTAGGGATCCCCGGTGAACACAATACGGAGATACATTCCATTTTGGCCGAATATGGGCTACCCTATGAATTTCCTGTCGAGGTACAACGTTTTGCCGATGGACTGGATACTACCATTAAAAAAGAGGAGATTGCCAAACGAAGGGATATGCGAGACGTATTGACCTTTACGATAGATCCTAAGGATGCCAAGGATTTTGATGACGCGCTTTCTTTTACGGTTTTGCAAAATGGAAACTATGAAATTGGTATTCATATAGCCGATGTTTCCCATTACTTGGAAGTGGATACCATTCTTGATGATGAGGCATATGATAGGGCGACTTCGGTTTACTTGGTGGATCGCGTGGTACCTATGTTGCCTGAGGTGCTCTCCAATAATGCCTGTTCGTTGCGTCCCAATGAGGAAAAATATACCTTTTCTGCAATTTTTGAATTGGATACTACTGCTGTAATCAAAAATCAGTGGTTTGGCCGTACCGTAATCAATTCGAACGAACGTTTTGCTTATGAGGAGGCCCAACATATTATTGAAAGCGGTACAGGGCACATTCCGGAACATGTGTCCATTCGTGGTAAGGCCTATCAGATTGGTGAAGATGTGGTCGAGGCTACGTTGACCATGGACAAATTGGCAAAGATTATGCGAAAGAAGCGAATGAAACAAGGGGCCATTTCTTTTGATAAGGTAGAGGTTCGCTTCAATTTGAATGAAAATAATGAACCTATTGGGGTATATTTTAAGGAAGCCAAAGATGCCAATAAACTTATTGAGGAATTTATGTTATTGGCAAATAGAAAGGTAGCGGAATTTATCGGAAAACAAAAACCCAAGAAAACATTTGTGTATCGGGTACATGATGACCCGGATGAGGACAAGCTTATTGCGTTGAACGGAATTATCTCCAGGTTTGGTCATAAGCTTAATTTTAAGGACAAGAAATCCATTAGTGCTTCGTTGAACCAATTATTGGAAGATGTAAAAGGTCAAAAGGAGCAGAATTTAGTAGATACACTTGCTATTCGTAGCATGAGCAAGGCGGTTTATACGGTCGATAATATTGGACATTACGGATTGGCCTTTGATTATTATACCCATTTTACGTCACCTATCAGAAGATATCCTGATGTTATGGTTCACCGCTTATTGCAGCATTATTTGGATGGAGGGGATACGGTCAAGGCCGATACATATGAACAGAAGTGTAAACATTCTTCCGATATGGAGGCACTGGCCGCGAATGCAGAAAGGGATTCCATAAAGTACATGCAGATCAAGTTTATGGAAGATCATAAGGACCAAGAGTTTTTGGGTGTCATCAGTGGTGTTACTGAGTGGGGAATTTATGTGGAGATTATCGAGAACAAATGTGAAGGTATGGTGCGCATCAGAGACATAAAGGGAGATTATTATATCTTTGATGAGAAGCAGTATGCCATAATTGGGGAACGGACCAAGAAAATGTATCAATTGGGGGATGAAGTCGTGGTTATGGTAAAGAGTACCGATTTGATTAAGAGACACTTGGACTTTTCTTTATTAGGGAAGAAAGAATAGCTTTTTGGAATGGATTTTGTTTCATGGAATTGCTTAAAATCAATTTCCGTTTATCGGGTATGAAACCTTAAAAATGAAGCAGTTAATTTTAATTTTAAGTATTGTTCTGGGTAACGCTTTAGGCGCACAGGAAAGCAAGGTATCTGTTGGTCTTGGTAAGTTTGCCGAGGTGAAGGGGTTTGACGGGATTTCTATTAAACTCATTCGGTCTTCTGAAAATAAGGCCGTCATTTCAGGTGAAAATACAGATAAGGTTGCTATTGTGAACAATGATGGTATCTTGAAGATAAGAATGCAAATCACCAAATTCTTTAGTGGGTATAAGACCTTTGTTGATTTGTATTATACAGAGGATATTATGGTGATTGATGTTAATGAGGATGCAAGGATTACTTCTGAAAATATAATTGTTCAGGATGTTTTGGAATTGAAGTCCCAAGAAGGTGGAGAGGTTAATGTTTCAACAGAGGTGGAGCAACTTTTGATAAAATCGGTTTCAGGAGGTATTGTCAAAGCTACAGGTGTTGCAAATTTACAGGATGTTCAAATTAATACAGGAGGCGTTTACGAAGGTAAATCACTTAAGACCAAATTCTCTACGGTCAATGTGAATGCAGGTTCCCGTGCGGAAATTTATGCGAGCGAGTATGTGAAGGCTGCTGTGAAGGCTGGCGGCGAAGTACTCGTATATGGGAATCCACCTAAATTGGAGGAGAAAACTGTTTTTGGTGGAAGTATAAAAAGGATGTAGTATTCATATGTGGGAAGATATACAGGCAGCTATTCCATTGGGCTTTATTTTAAGCTTTATGATAGGACCTGTATTCTTTGTGCTGCTGGAGACAAGTGCTCTTAAGGGCTTTCGTGCTGCTTTGGTATTCGATTTGGGAGTAATAATTGCGGACATTCTTTTTATTACCATAGCCTATTTTAGTAGTTACCAGCTGCTTGAGAATCTAAGTAATCAACCAGGTCTTTATGTTTTTGGCGGTGTTATTCTTTTGGTATATGGAATCACTATTTTTTTTAAACACGGTTCAAGAAATAGTTCAAAAATTCCGATTAAATCAAAACGTAGTGACTATCTAGGTCTCATTGTGAAAGGCTTTCTTTTAAATTTTATAAATATTGGTGTACTAGTATTTTGGTTGGGTGTAATAATCATTGTGGGACCAAGCCTGGATAATGAGCCTTCGCGTATCCGTGTATTTTTTACTACGATGATACTCTCTTATTTTGTTACGGATTTGTTTAAAATTTTATTGGCGAAGCAATTAAAAAGAAAATTGACGGGTGCTAGGATTCGACTTATTAAAAAAGGTATTGGTATTATTTTAATTGTCTGTGGTATAGTTTTAATTGTGAAAGGATTTTTACCAAATGATCGTTTCAATATTGAATCAAGGATTGAAAATATTAACTATTAAAAAAGGGCCCAACTTTGGCCCTTTTTTCTATTGTATGTGACGGATTATTTATTTTTTATATTTGTTATTTAGGAGTTCAATGATTTCTGATGTTATGTCATAGGTTTCTTTTCCATAAAGAACACTGCCTCCTTCTCCCCCTCCAAGTATATAGCTGTATCCTTTTGATTTTCCATATTCTTGGATTTCTTTTTTTACTTTGGATACTATACTGTCCATTTCGGTTTGCCCTTGGAGTTGTAGTTGCTGGTCTTCCATTTGTAGTTGTTGCCCCATTTGTTGCCCTCTTTGTTGAAATTGTGCGTATTCTTGTTGCGCGGCTGTTTGGGACATGCTCTGTGCCCTTGTTTGAAACTCGGTGGCTTCTGCTTGGAACTTTTGGGATATACTATCTCTTTTTCTTCCTAGTGCTTCGGCTTTTTCCTTAAATCTATTTTCTACGTCGATTTTTTCTTGATATTCGTTCATCAATTTTACGTTATCAACAAACCCGATTTTTTCCTGGGTACAGGAAGCTATTGTTAGCAGTACTATTCCAAAGATTATTTTTTTCATTTTTGATTTTATTAATTCGTCGCAAAAGTAAGAAAGCTTTGCTAATAATCACGTTATAGAGGTTTCTTATTATTTTAAAAATATCTATCGTATTTTCTTATAAATATAACCTTGTTTTTAGGCTCTATAAGCGACTTTTTCATTTTAGTTTATAATAGTCTCGTTGTTTTGCTTTAAGTTTATTTAGAGGATTCTATGGAGTTATTTCGACTTTTGGAGTATATATATGTGGGATGAGTATTCTTTGGTGAATAAACCTTTGAAGTTTGATGTTAGTCCTATTAAAAATGCCTTTATATAATTGTTTTTACCGGTCTTGTATTTTTCAGATAGAAGGGAAACATAAAAGGAATCAAATAGCATAGGTTTCGTTTGAACTAGGTGTAGTTTGTATGGTTTAAAAAGTCTGTTTATAGATTCCTTGGAGAAGTGCCATAAATGTCTTGGAGTGTCGTAAGCTGCCCAGAATTGTTTGTAGTGCTTAGCGTCGTATGATTTGTAATTTGGAACTGCTATAACTAAGTATCCGTTCAGTTTTAGTTTTTTTTGTATGTTACTTATTTCGGTTTTTAAATCCGGAAGATGTTCAAGTACATGCCATAATGTGATAACATCAAATTTTTCCTCTGGTATATCCGCTGGTGATTCTTTTAGGGTTATTTCTTTTGTGAGTGCTTTTAGTCTTGCTTGCTTGTTTGGTTCTACCCCGTGGATTTCCCAACCATCTTTTTGGGCGTATTTTAAAAAGTCACCTGTACCTGCTCCAATATCTAGGATTGTTTTTTCTGTAGTTCTTAGTTTTTTGATTAGTCGAACCTTCTTATTTAAACTATAATATTTTATAACTTGATAGATTTTATTTATAAGTGTTTTCTTTGAATCCGTATGTGAAATATATTCTGGATGGTCGTAATAGGTATTTAGATTTTTTGGCACTGGATATGTTTGTAGCATATCCAGTTCGGTTACGTATTCTAGATGAAATTCTTCATAGGTGTTAAAGTAATCTTTTGTAGTGAGATATCTTGACATAAATTTTTGAAGGATTTAATGGATCGTTCCACGTGGAACAATGTTACTTTACCTACCAAGGTATACTAGTAGAACACTAATATCACTCGGTGTAACACCACTGATTCTGGATGCTTGGGATATAGTGACTGGTTTTATTGCTGATAGTTTTTCACGGGCTTCAAAGGATAAGGATTTTAATTTCTTGTAATCAAAATTATCAGGAATTTTTACAGATTCAAGTCGGTTTATTTTATCTGCATTTACTTTTTCCTTTTCAATATAACCCGAGTACTTAACTTGAATTTCTGCCTGTTCGAGTACTTCATTATCCAAGCTATTGGAACTAACAAATTCTGATACAGATGCCAGTGTAAGCATATGTTCCATGGTAACTTTTGGTCTTGAGAACAATTTGAACATTTTATCTGATTGTTTAATCGGCGCCGATTTCACCTCCTCAAGAATTGGATTCATTTGCTCTGGCAGTACACTAGTATTTTTAAAAAAACTAACAAAGGCTTCCGATTTCTCTAGTTTTTCTTCCATTCTTTTTAACCTATCTTCTTTTGCCAATCCTAATTCATATCCTTTAGGTGTGAGTCTTAAATCGGCATTATCTTGTCTTAAAAGGGTCCTATATTCCGCTCGTGATGTGAACATTCTATAGGGCTCTTCCGTCCCTTTGGTGATAAGGTCATCTATCAACACCCCTATGTATGCTTCATCACGTTGGAGAGTAAAAGCTTCCTTTTCGTTTATTTTTAAATGTGCATTTATCCCGGCCATCAACCCCTGGGATGCAGCTTCTTCATAGCCTGTGGTGCCATTGATTTGACCTGCAAAATAAAGGTTCTCTATCAATTTTGTTTCCAAGGTGTGCTTTAATTGGGTTGGTGGAAAATAATCATATTCTATGGCATAACCTGGGCGAAAGAACTTCACCTTTTCAAATCCTTTTACGGACCGCAATGCTTTGAATTGTACATCTTCCGGTAATGAGGTTGAAAATCCATTTACATATATTTCAACGGTGTCCCATCCTTCAGGCTCTATAAACATTTGATGTGAATCCTTATCTGCAAATCGATTTATCTTATCTTCTATGGACGGGCAGTATCTAGGGCCAATACTTTTTATCCTACCATTGAACATGGGAGATCTATCAAAACCTTCACGTAGCAAGTCGTGAACCAGGGCACTGGTATGGGTCATGTGACAGTCCCTTTGTTTTTTTAATACAGGTGTGTTTAAATAGGAGAATTTTTCGGGTTTATCGTCACCGGGTTGTGGTATCATTTTTGAGTAATCCAAGGATCGTCCATCCACTCTTGGAGGCGTACCAGTCTTCATGCGTCCGCTGTCAAATCCTAATTCGACCAATTGTTCGGTAATTCCTGTTGCAGCTTTTTCTCCGGCCCTTCCACCTCCAAACTGTTTTTCCCCAATATGGATTAAACCGTTTAAAAAGGTACCGTTAGTTAGTACTACGGACTTTCCCCTTATCTCTATTCCTAGGGAGGTTTTTACCCCAACAACCTTGTTTTTCTCTACAATAAGGCCTGTGACCATCTCTTGGTAGAAATCGACATTTGGTGTTCGCTCTAAGGCTAGCCGCCATTCTTCTGCAAATCGCATTCTGTCACTTTGGGCCCGTGGACTCCACATGGCGGGACCTTTGGATTTGTTCAACATTTTAAATTGAATCGCTGATTTATCCGTTATGATACCGGAATACCCTCCTAAGGCATCTATTTCACGAATAATTTGTCCTTTAGCAATTCCGCCCATGGCAGGGTTGCACGACATTTGTCCAATTGTTTGCAAGTTCATGGTAACTAGGAGTGTCTTCGAACCCATATTGGCCGCCGCGGCGGTTGCCTCTGCCCCTGCATGGCCTCCTCCTACTACAATAACATCGTAAATTTCTCCAAACATAATTTCTACTGTTCCACGTGGAACATTTTTATTTTTTCATCTTCTTGTAAGCGCATTTCTTTTTTGTGTTCCTCTTTCTTGTCCTTGTATCCAGCTAAATGAAGTATACCATGGGACATTACACGTAAAAGCTCGTTTTCAAAAGTCACTTGGTAGCTTACAGCATTTTCCTGTACACGTTCTATGGATATGTATATGTCTGCCGACATGGCTTTCCCTATGGTATAATCAAAGGTTATAATATCGGTAAGGGTGTCGTGCCGTAAATATTTTTGATTGATTTCCAACAAATAGCTGTCGTCGCAAAAAATGTAATTCAGGTCGCCTGTAGTATACCCTTCAGTCGTAACAACCTTTGAAACCCAGTTCCTGTATTTTTCTGCATTGGAAAGTTTAAATTCCGTCTCAAAATGAAATTCAATCATTGCCCTTGAAGTACTCTTTTACCTTGTTTTGAAAATTTTGGCGCAAAGGTAAGGCTTGTCTATTTAAAATTTCTATCTCGTTACGATAATTATCTAGTAATGAGGGTTTGGTGGTTATGGGATTGGTAAAGTCTTTTTTGTTGCTGTTACTTTCCCGCTCTGTTTTTTTTCCTTGTTTTAAAGTAGCGTTTTCTAGTTTCAACAATTCGTATTGTATGGTGTTGGCCTTGCTTAGGGTACGTTGCGTAATACCATTTTCGAGAAGATCGTTCTGAAAATCTTCCATTTGGCGAATAAGCTTTTCCCCCAATTTGCGATCACCTTCATTGATGAGGTTTTCCAACTGGCGTTCCAATTCTTGTTTGATACGCTGCTGCTCTTGATAGATTTCATAGATTTCCTGCAGCTCACTTTCGCTCAAACCACCACTGCCTTGAGAATTTCCGGATCTTTGGTTTTGCCCATTGGTACCGTTTTCACCCTCCCCGGATTGACCACCTTCGCCTTGCCCACTTCCTTCGTTTCCATTATTCCCTTGTTCTCCTTGTTTTCCATTTTGTCCTTTATTGCCCTGTTCTCCTCCTTGGTTTCCTTCCTCACCTTGATTACCCTGTTGATTCCCTTCCTGTCCTGATTGACCCTGGCTACCAGACTCCCCCATTTTTTCCCCAAGGGACTGTTGTTGTTTAATGATGTCTGGAAGCTGAAAACCTCCTTGGCTTTGACCGCTTCCCTGACCCATTTGCATGCTTTGCTGCATATTTTCAAGCACATGTGCCAAAAAATCAGCGAGACTGTTCGATGCCGTCAACACATATTTTTGATATGATACTCCTTGGTATATTTGCCCCTCGGCAACACTTTCCAAGGACTTGTCTATGTTATAATATACCTCTGTTATTTGTTCGTTTACAAATTCTGAGAGCTCGGCTTGGCGCAAGGAAAGCGCAAATAAACTGTCATCAACGTGTTCAAAGAGGCTTCGAAGCTCATTCTGATTGCGTACTGTTTCAGAATAGTAGGAAATATCCTCCCGGTCTTGATCACTTAACCTTTCGTACAAGCCTTCTTGTTTAAACGAGAAGATTATAAGATTATCCAATATTTGACGCAGCATTTCGGCATCTTCTGCCACGGAATCACTGCCGGAAGACCCACCCATGGACGACTGCCCAAGCTCTTCCCCCATCTCCTTCATTTTTTGGGCCGCAGATTTCTGATTTTGCTTGGTTTTATTGGCACTTTGTTCCATGCCTTCGTTGTCCGACTTTTCTTTCGACTTTTCGTGGTTTTGAATTTCCTCCAACGCGTTATCTTGGTTTTCTTGGATTCCCGCTTGCTTCGACTTGTCGATACTTAGGTCCATAGGTTTTTTTAGATCCGCATTGTCTTTTTTTAGTTCATCCAATTCTTTTGCGATTCTATCAAATTCCTCGTTCAATTTTTCCTGTTCTTGTTTTGAGGATTCCGTGGCAATTTCTTCTTCGGCAAGCGCTTGCTGTTTTTCTGAAAGTTTTTCCAAATCGCTTGCCAACTGTGCGGCCTTTTCGGTAACGTAATACCGTTTGGTCAGCTCCACCAATTGTTCAAGGCTACGCTCGGAATTTTGCTGTTTTTTGCCCAGTTCCTCCAAACGTTGCGTCAATTCCTCTTTGTTTATTTTATCGGCTATCTTATTGAGTTCTTCCAAAAGTTTTTGGTTCTTCTTGGCCTCCATTTCCTGCCGCTCCAAACGCTCTTGCAATAACTGGTTCAATTTGTCGTCCTTCGCCCCTTTTTCCAGATTTTCCTTTAGTTCCCGGCTAAATTTCTCCATTAATTGCTCCTGTCGCTCCTGTTTTTCCAAAAAATCGGATACCTGACGTTGGTCATTAAAATCCAATCGGTTTTTTTCTTTCTGTAAAGCGTTGATTTCCTTAAGGTTATCACGTTGCTCGGCAGCCTTTTCCAAGGATTTGTCCAAGTTGTTAATCAGTGACTGTTGAGACTCCAACTCTTTGTTTTTCAGTTGGTTATCGTCTAAAATTTCTTGGGAGAACACGGTGCTTTTAACCGATTTTCCGCCATGGATGGCATCATTGTCCGTAACCATAAAATAGAATGCATATTTCTTGCCTTCTTCCAAATTCAGCCCAGAGGGAAACGTATAGTAGAATGGATGAAAATTGGATTGTGGTCCGCTCAGCTCAAGAATATTCTCAACTTGCTCACTTCCTTGTTCATAATAGACCAATTCAATCTTTCTAAGTCCATAATCATCCGTGGCCTCCCCGGAATAATAGGAAATATTCGGTTCAAGGGAGTCTAAGACTTGCTCCACTTTCACCGTTGGATACGCATCCTTGATTACCTGAAACGAATAATTTAGGGTCTCGTATTCCTGTATATTGGCATTGGATGTGGCCAATTGATAGTCCCAATTCGAATAAATTCTTTTGGAAAGGCTGAAATCGTCTCCGTTAATGTTAAACAGCAAAGAAGTATCCTTTGCAACCAGTTTAATTTCCTCGGTGTCCTGGCCTTTTATCTCCCAGGTTATTTTGGTTCCTTCGGGTATTATGGCGTTTCCGGTACTTTTTATGACCTCTGGAAGTTTATTGATGTATGCAGGATACTCCAGTCGCATGTTAAAATCGGAAATGGCGGGCGCCTTAAGCGCAACAAGCTCATACTCTCTGGATTGTACTCCGTTTCCTTGAAAAGTAAAGGTTCCAGAATTTATGGGGGGTGATAAGGTATAATTGAAAATTCCGTTATCTTCCTGCATCAGTATTTCCTTTCCATCCAAGAGCAAGAACACCGTTTCTGGTTTTACGGAGCCAATGGTTGTAACTTCAAACGTAAATGGTTCACTTTCAATAATTTGCAACTGGTTGTTAATCAATTCAAACCTATATGGGGCTGGAGGGTCATAGGCAAGATTGTAATTGACAACACGGGAATAACTTCCAAAAAAGGAATTCCAATTGCCGGACAACCACAACAACCCCAAAATAACCAAAGGCAATAGCGTAAACTTCAAATATTTTAGAGGTTCCTTAGTGTTGATGGCCCTTTTGAAAGGCACGGCATTCAATTGTTCTGATCGTTGTTCTATACTGGCCAACAACAATTCTGATTTTTCCGGTTGGTCCGCTAGGTCCAAGAGATTGAATAGTTTATCGCCCACCTCCGGAAAGTGTTTTCCAATCATGAGTGAAGCGTCTTTTGTTGTAATCCCCCTTTTTAACTTAAAAAGATAAAACAAGGGAACACCAATGTATTTGTAGAGCAAAAACCCTTCGATACCCAAAAAAACAATAAAAAGCACAAGTCTTCCGGTTGAACTTAACCAAAGCGCAAATTCAACGCCCACTACCACCAAAAAAAAGAAGAGACCCAAAGCAACGAAAAGGATAACACCTTTAATCAATTTCTGGGTATAATGTCCTCTAATAAAATCGTTTAATTTTTCTAATATGATGTCGTAATTCTGCAATTTCGATGGATTTTTACACCAAGATAGAAGGTTTTGAACTTTAAGATTAGAATAATTTGTTAAAACACAGGCAAAAAACACTTGAGCAAACCCACGAGTCAATATAAAGAACCTTTACATTAAGTTTCTAGGCAAGTGTCGGAGCATTTAAATCTCGATTATCGAGCAAAGAGACATATACCCCTAATATTTTAACAACGAGGAATAGCCTCTAAAATTACTTGAATACCGGCGGGACCACTTTTGCCCCATCATCGCTTTTCATACCTTTGTGAAATGACAAAAAAAGTTAGGGTTAGATTTGCCCCAAGTCCCACGGGCCCTTTACATATAGGAGGCGTTAGGACCGCCTTGTTCAATTATCTATTTGCCAAAAAACATCATGGAGATTTTATCCTTAGAATCGAGGATACAGATCAAAACCGGTTTGTGGAAGGCGCGGAGCAATATATCATTGATTCCCTAAACTGGTGCGGCATTCCCTTTGACGAGGGCCCAAGTTCACCCACCACCAAGGGCAACACACTGGGAAAATATGGGCCATATAGACAGAGCGAGCGGAAGCATCTTTATAAAAAGTTTGCCGAGGATTTGATTGAACAGGGAAAGGCGTATTATGCTTTTGATACTGCCGAAAAACTCGATTTTCACCGTAAGGATCATGAATCCAAGGGAAAAACCTTTATTTACAATTGGCATAACCGACTTAAACTGGACAATTCCCTTTCCTTGATGCCAGAAGAGGTGCAAAAAAGAATAGCCAAAGGAGAGGATTATGTGATTCGGTTTTTAACACCACCGGACCAAAAGCTACAACTTAAGGACATTATTCGTGGAGATATTGAAATAGATAGCAACACCTTGGATGACAAGGTCCTTTTTAAAAGTGATGGAATGCCCACCTATCATTTGGCCAACATTGTGGATGACCACTTGATGGAGATTTCCCATGTTATTCGTGGGGAAGAATGGCTGCCCTCATTGGCCTTGCATCAGCAATTGTATGACGCTTTTGGATGGGAAGCCCCACAATTTGCACACTTGCCCTTGATTATGAAACCTGTGGGCAAAGGCAAGTTGAGCAAAAGAGACGGAGAAAAGGGAGGTTTTCCCGTTTTTCCGTTGTCATGGAACGATTCTGTGGGATACCGCGAAGCAGGGTATTTTCCGGAAGCTGTGGTCAACTTTTTGGCCCTGTTGGGCTGGAACCCGGGAACGGAACAGGAGTTGTTTACGTTGGAAGAATTGGTGGATTCCTTCTCCTTGGTAAGGGTGAACAAATCAGGAGCGCGGTTCGACCCGGACAAAACCAAATGGTATAATCAACAATACATGCATCAAAAGGACGATGCTGTCTTGGCCGAACAGTTTCAAATTTATTTAGCCGAAAAAGGGATTACAACCAAAAGCAAGGACTATGTCCAAAAGGCTGTTTCCTTGGTCAAGGACCGAGCCACGTTTGTTTCGGATTTTTGGGAATTGGGCGATTACTTTTTCCTTGCACCTACGGAATACGATGAAAAATCCATTAAAAAGCAATGGAAGGATGATACCAAGGATATTATGCAAAAATTGGCAAGTTTTATTGGCGGCATAGCCGATTTTTCTTCCGAAAACATAGAATTAGAAGTCAAAAAATGGATTTCTGAAAAGGACCTGTCTTTTGGAAAGGTGATGCCTCCATTACGCCTGATATTGGTTGGCGACATGAAAGGCCCACATATTTTCGACATCATGGAGTTGATCGGCAAAGAAGAAAGTTTGGGGAGGATAAATAAGGCTATTTCGGAACTGGCCTAGCTTTTTATGCTATTTTAAAACCTCTTGAACGACTTGCAGGTTTCCGTCTATATTAGGAGGAACTGGTAAACCAAGGATTTTACATACCAAAGGGTATATATGAATGTTCTTGACCGCGGCAATCTCGTGTCCGCTTTTAAAACCGGGCCCGTTGGCGTAGAAAATACCGTGCATTTCTTTGTGCTTTGGGTCATAGCCATGCACTCCGAACGGCGTCTTTGATTTTGAAATAACGGTTTCAATTTTATCCTGTTTGGCAAAATAATAGCCAAAATCTGGGATTATTTGTATTTGTCCCCAATCGGGATTCTTTGGGTCATACTCAAAACCGGGTGTTTCCGATGTTTTGTAGACCTTAAAATGGTTTTCCTTTTGTCTTAGTAAAGAAAGCACTTCCTCTAAATTCTGGTTGTTTTTCACATGAATATTTAGGAGGGCACCATTATCCACAAGACGGTAGCGTGAATCGTTTTTTAATGAATCCGTGGCTATATACTGCTCCTTGGGAACCTCTGCCATCCCATGGTCGGAAACAATGATAATGTTAACGGGAAGGCCAGTAGCTTTTACCCCTTGGAATAACGATTCCAGATTTTTGTCCAACTTCATTAGGGTTTTTATCAGATCGGCATCGGCATTTGGCCCAAAACGATGTCCAGTATCGTCCATATCAGAAAAATACATAGTAATTAAATGTGGTCTTTCCTTTGCCGGTAAAGCAAGCCATTTTAAGGCCTGTGAGACCCTCTCTTCATTTTTAACAGACTCATTATATTTTTTATAATAAGTAGGCCAAGAACCCATGATGTTGGCCTCTGAGCCCACAAAAAAGTAACTTGCCGTAACCATTCCAGACCTACCCGCCTGTATCCATAAGGGTGTGCCCTTATAAAATGTGCCGTCTTCAACCACTTTTCTATTACCAATACTATAGGTTAATCCTTTTTCATGGCTATAAAAGCTATTGCTCACAATCCCATGCTTATCAGGAAACATGCCGGTGGCTATGGTGTAGTGATTTGGAAAAGTTTTAGAAGGAAAAGTTGGAATTAGGGACTCGGCTTGTACCCCGTCTTGGATAAATTTGGACAAAAATGGAGGTTTAAAACGCGCTACGTAATCCCACCGAAAACCATCCAGGGAAATCAAGATTACGTATGGCTTTTCTTGGGCCTCCTTAGTATTTTTTTTGCGGTGTAATTGATTTTAGATTCGCTTTTACAACCAGAAAAAGCCAGCAAAAAAACAAAAGGCAACAGATAAAAGACCGATATTCTTTTAATCATCTCAACTAAATTAACGGAACAGCGCCCTAAAATAGGATATAAAAAACAGGGCGACAATCATAAAACCAAGATTTACCGAGAAATAACATCGGGCTTTAAAAAACTGGAAAAAAGAAAATAATTTAAGCTATTTTAAAATAAACATTTACCAAGGTAACCACACCAATAAACAAAACGAGCAGCAAAGAGATTTTTTAAACTTGTCCTGTTGAATGTAATAGAGAATACGATTGCCCAGATAGCTGCCAAAAAAGCCGATTACCAATAATAAAAGGCAAATAAATCAGGTGTTCCTTTTGAATGTAGCCATTTTTGAAATAACAAAGGTTCTGGTAAAATCTATAAAAAAATCAATAAAGGCCCAAGTCGTAATAAAAACGCCTTTTTCAAGATTGAAGGCCGCCATGGCAAAGCCTCGGATAGCCCTCCTTTCTTTGTCCAGGCCCTTTTTGAACAAGATAAATTTACTCATGTTGCTAAATAAATGGAAAAGGGCCGTAAGCCCTGGGACAATATGAAAATCGAAAAAGAAATTGCCAAAAGGCACAAAAAACACAGAAGACCCAAAACCGCCAACCGTTCCCACTACTTCCGCCACCAAGGCTAGTAGTAAGAAAAGATAGTTGAGCTTGTTCACGTAGATGGAAGCATAAGGTTCCTAAGGCAACCAATCTACTCAAATATTTTTATGGGAACCGTCGCAAGAGGGCATTTTCTTGGAGTGGCCACAGATACAATCATGTATGCCTTTCCCTACCATAATACGAGACCTGTATTTCTCTATTCTTGAAAATCTCGTGACCGATTGTTTTGCGCCTGAAAAGAACAACAAATATCCCTTTTGCCTGCCGGGCGTGAGGCTTTGAAAGGCGTTTCGGAATTCTGCATCCTGTTGAAAGGCAATTTCCAATTCGTCTGGAAGCTCTAGTTCATCGGGGGTGTTGAATTCTACTTTCAAGCCGGACTTTTCAACTTCGATCGCCTCAAAAACATAGGCTTTTAGAACGGGTTTTAACCGATGGATTTCGGCCGTATCGGTAAACGGAACTATTCTCCCGGATTGCGTGTTTTCACCTTGTTGCCTCAAAACACCTTGGGTATCCTTCAAAAGCACGCCCTTGAAAAAGCTCAAACAACAAAAGTCTTTGAACGCACCCAGAATAGCTATATTCTTACCGTCCATAGCATAACAAGGATTTCGCCATTTAAAGGTTTCGTCCAACCCACAATTAAGGAGTATTTCCCGCAATAATTGTAGTTCACTCGACCATTTTTTTTGTTTTGAAATGTATTCTGAAATATCGTTATCCACGGAAATAAGGGATTAGTGGCATGTACAAATAACTTTGGTTTCCGTTGCAAACCAATTTGAATGTACAAAATTTAGTTTATTCTACCTGCGAAGACGCCAATTCCCGATACAGTTTCCATTCTCCGTCTACCTTTTTCAGAAGCACCAGAAAGGTGTCGCCCATTTCATGAACGGCACCATTTTCATCTGTGTAAAAAGTGCGGCTAACCCCAAAATCATAGGCCATGGTATCGGATAAAATGACGGTTTCCTTTGGGGTCATAATGATACTGTCATAACGGAACTTGTTACCGTGTTGTTCCCTAAGTTCTCTATAGGCGATCCAATCCTCACTCCCGGGCCCTATGGAAATTAGGTCTTTGGTAACAAAACCTCCCAGATCGCCATAGCGTTTTTCTCGTACGGTCTTTTGAAAGGAATCCCGCATCTCCTCGATTTTATCAAGCTCGGCTTGTACATCGATTTTAGGAACGGTTTGATCCATTTCCGCAGTAGCTGAAGTACCGTCCTTACAAGAAACTAGGAGAATAAAAACGGTGGTTAAAAGAAGAAGGAACGTAACGAGTGTGATTTGAAACGGGTAATTTTTCATTTAGTTAAACTTTTGGGTGTTAGAAAGTACCTATAAGTTAAGTAACCTACATATGTTATGAATACAAAACTTCACCATACGCTCGAATTTTTGTGTAATTGGACGGACAATGGGATTTTAATCGGTCTTGTAACGATTGGTTTTTTGTCTTGTATTTTTTGTTTATTGCCTTTGTATAGTAGACACAATGCGAAGTTGTGGAAAGCTACTGATTGCTACATTTTGAAAGTCATTAGAAAATTGTAACAAAACAATATTTTAAAGTACTAGTAAGTAGCAACGATTTTGTACATTCATCTAAATTAAATTTAAACAAGGAATCATGGGAAATTTCATTTTAATACCGATTGTAATTATTTTAGGGCTGGTGCTAATGTCCTTTGTGTTCATAGTAAAGCAACAAACCGCTGCCATCATAGAAACCTTTGGTAGGTTTAGCAGTATAAGACAATCCGGCTTACAGTTTAAAATTCCGTTCGTGCAACGGATTGCCGGAAGATTGAGCCTAAAGATTCAGCAGTTGGACGTAATCATCGAGACCAAGACCTTGGATGATGTTTTCGTTAGGCTAAAGGTTTCCGTTCAATACCGGGTTATCCGCGAGAAGGTGTATGATGCTTTTTATAAGTTGGATTATCCGCACGAACAGATTACCTCTTATGTGTTTGATGTGGTACGTGCCGAGGTTCCTAAAATGAAACTGGACGATGTCTTTGTAAAAAAGGACGACATTGCCCTAGCGGTAAAGGCAGAATTGAACGACGCCATGTTGGACTATGGTTTTGATATTATTAAAACCTTGGTAACCGATATTGACCCAGACGCACAGGTAAAGGCGGCCATGAACAGGATTAATGCCTCAGAGAGAGAAAAAATTGCCGCACAGTTTGAAGGGGATGCCGCCCGGATACTCATTGTTGAAAAGGCAAAGGCGGAAGCAGAGAGCAAACGTTTACAAGGTCAGGGTATTGCGGATCAGCGAAGGGAGATAGCTCGTGGTTTGGAAGAATCCGTTGAGGTGTTGAACAAGGTAGGAATCAATTCGCAAGAGGCTTCCGCATTGATCGTGGTGACCCAACATTATGATACCTTACAAAGCATAGGGGAAGAAACAAATACCAACCTTATTCTTTTGCCCAATTCACCACAGGCCGGTAGTGATATGTTGAACAACATGGTGGCTTCCTTTACGGCGAGCAATATGATAGGGGAACAAATGAAGAAGAACAAGGACACGAGAAGCTTGGACAAAGGAAAATCATAGGAATAAAGCAAGCAAAAAAGGCACGATAAATAGAAATCGTGCCTTTTTAGATATAAAATATACTATTTGGTTTTTTTAAGGTCAACCTTTTGATATTTATTTTTGCATTGGAATTTATTCTGTTTTTTGCTGAATTTTGGCCCAGGAATCCCTAAGTCCAACGGTCCTATTAAAAACAAGGTTTTCCGCGGTAGAATTCTTGTCCACGCAAAAATAGCCCATGCGTTGGAATTGGAAACGATCACCTATTTGGGCTTCCTTCAAACTTGGTTCCACAAATCCGGTAATGACTTCTAGGGAATTCGGGTTTATAAAATCCATGAAATCCTTGTCTTTTTGCGTATCAGGACTCTCATGGGTAAACAAACGATCATATAACCGGATTTCAGACGGAACGGCATGCGGCAGAGACACCCAATGTAAGGTTCCCTTTACCTTTCTCATGCTTTCTTCCGTACCACTTCCACTCCTGCTCTTGGGGTCATAGGTGCATTGTACCTCAACAATATTCCCATCGGTATCTTTGGTGCAGCTTTCGGCCTTTATGATATAGGCGTTTTTTAATCGAACCTCTCCGCCTAACTTTAATCGGAAGAATTTTTTGTTGGCTTCCTCCTTAAAATCTTCTTTTTCAATATACAATTCCCTTGAAAAAGGAACTTGCCTAAACCCGAGCGATTCGTCTTCCGGACTGTTTTCAGCCTCCAACCATTCCTCCTTACCTTCCGGGTAGTTGGTGATGACCACCTTTAAGGGGTCCAAAACTCCCATAACCCTGGGGGTGGTTTTGTTGAGGTCTTCACGAACATGGAATTCCAACAAGGAAACATCGATAAGGTTGTCTCTTTTTGCGATTCCTATGGTATCCGCAAAATTACGAATGGATTCAGGGGTATACCCTCTTCTTCGCATGCCGGAAATGGTGGGCATCCTTGGGTCGTCCCAACCGGTGACTACTTTCTCGGCGACCAATTGTGCCAATTTACGCTTACTTACCACGGTATGGCTCAAATTTCTTCGGGCAAATTCTCGCTGTTTTGGTCGTAACTTTTCAGCATCGTAAACTTGGTCAAGAAACCAGTCATATAATTCCCTGTGTGGAAGGAATTCCAAGGTGCAAAGGGAGTGGGAAACTTGCTCTATGTAATCGCTTTCGCCATGTGTCCAGTCATACATTGGATAAATGCACCAATCGGTATTTGTTCTGTGGTGCGCTCTATGCAGTATTCTGTACATGATAGGATCGCGCATAAGCATATTGGTATGGGCCATATCTATTTTTGCCCTAAGCACATGCGAGCCTTCCTTGTGAGCCCCGTTTTTCATCTCTTCAAACAAGGATAGGTTTTCAGCAACGCTTCTGTTTCGGTAAGGACTATTTGTTCCTGGCTGTGTAGGGGTACCTTTTTGCACCGCCATTTCCTCGGACGATTGGCTATCAACATAGGCCTTGTCATTTTTGATAAGCTGCACGGCCCAATCGTACAGCTGCTGGAAATAATCTGAAGCATACCGTTCGGTATCCCAATCAAAACCCAGCCAAGAGACGTCTTTTTTAATGGCGTCCACAAATTCCTGTTCTTCCTTGGCGGGATTGGTATCGTCAAACCTCAGGTTTACAGGCGCTTCGTAACGAAGGCCTAAACCAAAATTTAAGCATATGGAACTGGCATGGCCAATATGGAGGTAGCCATTGGGCTCTGGCGGAAACCGAAACCGTAAATCGCTCCTGGAGTATCCTTTTTCCAGATCTTCCTCTATGATCTGTTCAATAAAATTCAAAGACTTCGATGTCTCGCTCATGTTGTGTTTTTTCAAGCTACAAAAGTAGCAAAATTGCCATAAAACCTAAGATTAAAAAAGATTCACCTTGTACAAAATGCGTTTCACAACAAATTTGAATCGGGCTACAACAATTAATACCCCACGCGCGTTAATTGTGTCATATTTGTTTTGAGTACCAAAGGTTTAAAGTGTTTGACCTACAACATCACTATCATTTGGGGCACAAAACGACACATCACTATGAAACAAAACTACAAATCTTACTGCTTGACCCTCATTCTTGTGTTCATGGGCTTCCTACAGCTTTCCGCACAGGCCATTATCATCAATGCGCCAGAACCGGCAGACAATCCTAATTTACCTGGTAATTCAGTTTGGGGATATGTTTGCGCCGGAAACGGAGGTTTCAACGAATATTTTGTGAACATTACCTGGGCGGGTACGGCCAATGCCGGTAACCAATTTATTCTGGAACTTTCAGATGCAAATGGCAATTTTTCGTCGCCGACCGTATTGGCTACGATAACCGACAAGAACACCACAAACGATTTTGACGTGAGCTTTTCCGTCCCAGACGACACAAGGGGGCTGGGCTACAAGATGCGCGTACGGAGTACGGACCCAGTAAAGCTTGGAACGGAATCCCCCGCCTATAACATGTATTACATGGACATCACCAACAATCTTAACATTAGCGAGTTGGGAGACGGTGTACCTCCGGGAAGTGTTTGCGCCACGGGACCCATAACACTTCAGGTGGATAATATCCCAAATCCAGAAACCTATCAGTATATTTGGTATAGAAGTGGAACACTTTTGACCGGGCAGACGGGACACACATTGAACGTTACCCAAAGCGGCATGTACAACGCCTATGTAGATTATGGGCCAAATTGTACAGGATCTGGAAATACGGATTCCAACATTGTGGACGTTACCATTGGTGGTACGGGAGCGGGAATTGCAATTAATCCGCCGAGCAAGACAATACTTTGTAACACGGATTCTGAAATATTGTCCATTGACCAAACCGATGCGGCTTGGAGCTATCAGTGGTATAAGAACGATGTTGCCATTATGGGCGCTATAGGAACTACCTATACCGTTAATGGAGGGGTTGCAGGTTTTGAAGGGGATTATGCGGTTGAGATTTCAGGGGCAGGTATCTGTACCGAGCGTTCCGCTCCGGTTACCATGAGCAACCCTGGGTCTTATACGGTAACTAGGGATAACTCTGCCAATGTGGTCGTACTACCAACACAACCCCAAACCTTATCTGTCACTACCGATGCCAGTTCACCAACCTACAAATGGTTTAAAAACGGGGGGGAGATCGCCGGTGAAACTACCAGCACCTTGAACGTTACCGAGGCAGGTAACTACTACGCCCAGGTTACGGAAACCGGGGGAAGTTGCGGCAGTACCAGCAAAAATTCGGAAACTACGGTGGTGGTTACACCGGCGTCTTTTGAATTGGTATTGGATTATGCAGGAAATTATACTTCCTGTGTTTCTACAAGTATAGTGTTGGAGGTCGCGACCATTAATGCGGTTGCTTCGGATGGAACCAAAACAAACGTCACGGAAGATCTTAGGGATGCCTTTGCCTATCAGTGGCAAAAGGACGGGTCTACCATATCCGGTCAGACAGGGAATTCCATCAGCATCGCCTCCAATTTGGAAAATGGAAGTTATAGCGTGAACGCAACTATCGATACATACAACGAAACATCAAATGCATTGGCCGTGCAATTATTGACCGGTGATACAGTTACTATTAGTAGTACAGGCACGGTCTATTGTAGCGCTAGTGATTTGATAACCTTGAGTGCTTCCTTGGATTTAACTGCCGAATCGTTTGAATGGCAATTGGACGGGAGTATGGTAAGCACCACGGATAGGGACCTAAATGTTAGCGCAACGGGAACATACCGTTTGGTTTTGGACCGTGACGGATGTCAATTGGTTTCTAATGAAGTTACGATATCTCCTTTGGACGAAAACCTAATCAGTTTGGAGCCGGCCGGTAACATGGTCATTCCTGAGGGAACTACCAGGACGATTACTGCTTCCGGCGGAACGGCCTATAGATGGATGGATGCCAACAACACGGAAATAAGTACTTCGGACAGCGCTGCCATTACCCAACCGGGAACGTACACGCTGATTGCAAGTATTGGGAATTGTGAAATTGTTAGGCAATTTGAAGTGTCCATATTGGATACGTTCAAAGTACCCAATGTCATTACAGTAAACGGCGACGGAATCAATGACCAATGGGTAATACCCAATTCCTACTCCAATAGGCCCGATGTAAACGTAATCATTTACAATGGCCAAGGAGAAGAAGTCTTAAATGAGTTTGACTATAAAAATAATTGGCCCCAGACCTCAACGGCATTTACCAAGCAAAACATGGTATTCTATTATAAGATTAGAAACGCCAACGAGGTGCTGAAACAGGGCACGATCACCGTAATACGCTAAAACCAAACATGCTACCTAAAACACGTATACTACTATTATTTGTACTTCTTGCCCTTGGGTTTTCTAAGGCCCAAGCGCAGGAAGACAATCCTTATTTTGGGTACGAGGTACCTTCCCAAAACTTGTTGAAATACAATCGGTTTTTGATAAACCCAACATTTTCTACGGTACGGGAAGACAAATCGTACATCAATTTATTGCATAGGAACCAATCGGTACAATTTGATGATAACAACCAAAACTATTTCTTGAGTTATAGTGGTAGGATCAGCGACCGTACCGGTTTGGGGTTAAGTTTGTATACCCAGCGTTTGGGGGCTTTAAGTAATTATGGTGTCTTGGCAAACTACGCCTACGGAGTAAAACTGAGCGATAAAAGTAACTTCACTTTTGGGGCCAACTTGTCCTATTACAACAGTGGTTTTGATGAAGGCAGGGCCACTACGGTAGAGGAAGATCCATTTTTGGCCGGATTCCAAGACCAGAACCTGTTATCTTTTCAGCCAGGATTTAACCTTTCCTATGGTAATTTTGACATAGGTGCCTTTGCGGAAAACCTGTTTGATTATAATTTAAAAACAAGTGAATCCCTTACGGATTTTAGTCAAAAAACATATTCCGGACACTTACAATATACCCATCAGTTTAAAAACACATCCGGGATTTTGGAGGCTGGGCGTTTGATGCCTTTGGCAAGGGTTCGTATGGATGGGGAAGAAGACAATATTACCTTAGGCGGTAGTTTAATTTTGGACCTTCCCAAAATCGGTTGGATTCAAGGTGGTTATGATAGTTTTTATGGAGCTGCTGCCGGGGTAGGTTTCAATCTGAACCAACGGATTTCTTTGGGATATACCATGGAAAAAGGCTTATCCAACAACTTCGATAATTTTGGCCTTACACATGAAATCTCCTTTGCCTATTCCTTCACACCAAACCTGACCGAGGACAGGGTTATGTTGGAAGATGATTCTGAAGACGATTTGGTTAATAATGATTTAGAACCGGAGAACATTGCTACGAATGACGAAATTGAAGAATTGAAAAGGAAATTGGCTGAAAATGATGCCATTATTGAAGAGTTGATGTTTCGGCAGGATTCCTTGGAGGCCAATAGACAGGCAGACCTGGAACGAAGGTTCAATATGGTCATGAAAATGGTTAGGAACGAAACCAATGGAGAACGTCCCGATTTGGAACGCAGGGCCGAAGAAATTTTCAGAGGCGACAATTCTGATGTAAAGCTGGCATCGGCACAAAATACAAAGGAAAGGGAAGTTGAAGAACTGGTAAATACCAATCGGAATTCATCGGTTCAAGATGCCTTGGCCACCAATGTAAATCCCACTTCAAAAGGCATTGATGAAGCGACACGAAGCAACAATTCATTAGAAGAGAAAAGTACATCCAATGCCATAGCGAATACCGAGGTGTCCACAACGAACCGACCTAAACAGGAAACAATCAAGGAGGAATCCAAAAGAGATGTATTGGCCTATACGCCACCCAAAAGGAACCCTGTAAATCAAGAACAGGAGAAGTCCACGGTACAGGAAGGGGTGAAAAGCAGAAAGTTCAATGACCTCCCCAATGTTACCGATGGATACTACGTAGTGGCCAACGTCTATAAAGGTGGTCAATATATGGACAAGTTTTTAAATTCTTTGGAGGCCAAGGGAATTAATGCGGATTATATTGACAACCCCAACAACGGATTAAAATATGTGTATTTGGAACGATATGAAACGTTTGAGGAAGCGGTGGCTGCCCACGATTCAAATTTCAACGGAGCCTATGAAGGTAAGACTTGGATCATGAACGTTGAGAATCGATACACCAATGAAGCTTATGTAAACAACGTAAACAAGCTTAAGGAGAAATCCTCCAAATATGACATGGATGTACTTCGTAAAAATGTTGTACAACAGGATAAGTTGGCATCGAATAGTACGACACCTGAAAATTACGAAATTGATGGAATTGGATCTGGGTACTATATTATAGCAAATGTATTTGCCAACCCTAAAAACGCCAATAGGTTTGTAGCCCTTTTAAACTCCTATGGGCTTAGTGCCAGTTATTTCATAAACCCAGAGAACAATTGGAGGTATGTTTACTTAAAAAGACATGATTCCTGGACAAACGCCCTAATTTCCTATTATTCTAGGTTGAACGACGCTTATGATGAAAAAATGTGGATTATGAGGGTAACCCCTGGGCAAATGGCATAATTAGAAATCGATTATTTTAAATTGAACCAAGGAAATATCTCCTTGGTTTTTTCATTAACGCCTTTTTAGGCGCTCGAAGGAATTAAATCAAATGAGGTTTTAAATGGATGGTAGCTATTAGGTCTTCCAAAAAATTTGTTTTAAAAATACCCTGAACATTCTATCGGTAAATCTTTGAAAACATCAATAATACGTAGAGTTTCTTCATAATATTTTATTGAACCATACCATATAAAAATCCTGGTTTGCTCAAAAAAAGGGCCAAGTTGACCAAAGGTCACCATCAACAAACCTTATTTCACAACAAGTAGTAACCAGACTACAACATTAAATTTCAAACCTTACCAGTATAGGCAATCTTTGTTATTGGCGTATTCCGACGTGATTTGAGTTAAAGTCACTACGGAAAGCTTTTAGAACATAGATCTATGACCAAACAAACGACATTTTTTGGAGTTACCATTCCAAATTTTCAGTTGAAAACCTCTTTTTTGAAGATTTCCCTGTTTTTGATTTTTTTGGGAATCGGAACTTTTTCAACGTTTTCTCAGGTAAAGAACAATTTTGATGTAAGGTATTCCGCGGATATTAGGGGCGAACTAACGTTTGCTGGCAACAATATTGTCAATAGACGCACACAAGAGGAAACAAGACAGGAATGGCAATTTATCAATGGGCGATGGAGACAGGTAACGGTTACAATTCCCGCGACCTCTCCAAACGACCCTTACAATTTGACCGGGACCGCCTCTCAGTACAATGATAATTTGGACATGCAATACATTGACGTGGACAGTGACCCAAGTACGTTCAGCTCAAGTAGTGCAATTTTAACGGTTCCAGACCCTGCATGTTCCTTAATAAGATATGCAGGTTTGTATTGGTCCGCCGTATATGTAAATCCAGATCGTAGTAACATTGATCAGATTAGGTTTAGGGTACCGGGTGGTGCTTACCAAGACATTACCGCCGATGAAATTCTGTTCGATGGGAATGGTGATGCAGACTTTGGATATTATAGCCCATATGCTGCCTATACGGACGTAACGAGTATTCTTACGGCCTTACCGGACCCAAACGGAGAATATACTGTGGCAAACATTAGGGCAAGTTCTGGAAGTAATATTTCTGGTGGTATTTCCGGTGGTTGGAAGTTGGTAGTCGTGTATGAAAACCCTAATCTTCCCGGTAGTAGATATATCACGACCTTTGATGGATATGCAGGAATTGCATCGGGTCAGACCGTGGATATCCCTATTAGCGGATTTACCAGTCTGCCGGCCCCTTTTCCGGTAAATGCCAAAATTGGTGTGGCTGCTTTGGAAGGGGATAATAGAATATCAGGCGATGGATTGGCTATCGATGCCTTTGGTGGTGGCGTCTTTACACCTTTATCCAATACATTAAACCCAGCTACAAACTTTTTCAACTCAAATATTACTCGTTACGATGCATTGGTTTCAGATAGAACCCCCAATAGTATCAATACCTTGGGTTGGGACATAGATCTTTTTGAGATAAACAATCAATTCAACAATGTCATTCCAAACGATGCCACTAGTGCCGTATTGAGGGCAAGTTCCTCTCAGGACAAATATGATATCTTTTTTACGTCGTTCGATATAGAAATTATAGCTCCAAATATTGTTTTGGAAAAACGGGTTAACACTCCTGGCGGTGTGGACATTACCGGTCAGGGAGTTAATTTGGGCCAAGTTTTGGATTATGTACTATCCTTTCAAAATATTGGGAATGATGATGCGGACAATTATACCATTCGAGATGTCCTACCAATAAATGTTTCTCCGCCTGACGGCAGAACAGACTTTATACCATCTGATTTTGCGTTACCTCCAGGGGTAACTTACGTATATACAGCTGCTTCAAGAGAAGTTATTTTTTCGATTCCAAATAATCTGGTAGAAGAGGATGGACCTGAATATTCTATTAGAATGCGGGTTCAGGTTGCAGAAAACTGTTTCGATTTTATTGATGCATGTTCGGATTTGATTCAGAATTTGGCCTACTCCTCGTATCAAGGAGTTGAAAATACCGCTATGGTTACAGATGACCCCAGTGTAACGGACTTCAATGCTTGTGGTTTTGTGGTACCCGGGGCCACCAACTTTTTATTGGACGACCTTTCCGATTGTAATTTTCAACGTACCGTAGAACTCTGCGGTAGCTCTGCAATCCTAGATGCCGGTGATAATTTTGACGAGTACGTTTGGGTTAGGGACGATAATGGCAACAATCTATTTGATGCCACGGATACCGTAATCACGGACGGTGACCCAGATAATGATCCAAGTACTATAATGGTCACCCAAGTGGGCACCTATATTGTGGATAAGATTGTGGCTGATCCATGTAAGGGTTTTAAGGAAATCATTACGGTAACTCCCTATGGGGCCGGGTTGATACCCAATCCAATCATTGAGCTCATGAATGCCGTAAACAATGATACGGACCCTTATAACGACATCCCTGGTGAAGTTGTGCAGTGCAGTGTGGACAATGCCATGTTACCCAAATTATTTCTTTGTGGCGCTGCGGACACAAAGGAGCTACAAATAAACATTATTGATGCACAATCCATTGTTTGGGAACAGCTGGATGAAGGGAGCTGCAGTCCATCGGGCGACGACTGTGCTAACAGAGCCTTGACCTGTACTTGGAACCAAGTGGCAACGGGCAATACGTATACGGCGAACACAGAAGGGCAATTCCGCTTATCTGTAACTTATCAAAATGGCTGTACTAGCCGTTTCTACTTCAATGTATTCAGAAACAACTTGGATATTCAGTATACTAAGGAAGACATTATTTGTGCCAATCCGGGAAACATTACGATTACCAATCTAGGAAATGGGTATGGTTACCAATTGGTAAATGACGACACGGATACTGTAGTGATACCTTTCAGTGCCAATAATGGGCCTAGTTTTGATTTTAACGCGGGCGAAAACGGAAGCTATGTAGTTGAGGTTACCCAGTTGGACTTGAATGGTGACCCTATTGATAATGCCTGTATTTTTAGAACCCCGGTCATTGGGGTTTTGGACAGGGACGTAACTTTTGATGTATCCCATACGGACCCCAATTGTATCTCACTGGGAAGCATCAACATTCAAATTAACAATGCAGAACCCAATTACGAATATGAACTTCGTTTGGACGATGGTTCTAACGGAGGTCAAGGGACCTTGATTGATGACGAAACCGCACAAACGGATAATGATTTTACGTTCTCTGGCCTGAATGCAGGAAACTATATTGTTATTGCTCGTACCCAAGACGGTTGTACCCATTCAGAGCAGGTAACTTTGGTTGATGGTAATGATTTAGAAATAGAGGCTCGGGTCTCGCAACACATCACCTGTAGGGAAGGAAATATTCTCATGAGCTCCACTGGGGGCCAAACGCCCCATAGATATGCTATTTGGTCCTTTGAGGACGAAATAGGTACTATGGTTACCTCCTACCCAACACCACAGGATATTCCAGCGACCGAATTCCAGTCTAGCCAAATCTTTGATATCTACAATCCGGGCAATTATACGTTCGTGGTAGTGGACCGTAACAACTGCTTTGCGTTTTCTAATACGGTGACTATAGAATTTAGACCGGCAGCTGAGTTTTCAGGTGCTACCATTGAAGACCAAGCCTGTTTTGGCGATGCTTCGGGATCCATACAGATGAATCTTTTGGACGATAATGGCTACCAACTTACATATTATCTTTTTGATTTCGATATTCCACAAATTGACGTAATCAACGATAATTTTGACATTAATGATGCGATTGCCGCCAATGCTTCGGGCTATTTTGGAAACCTGATGCCAGGCGACTATACCATTGTTGTCAATATGCGTAAAGGAAGTGCGGATTGTAACTATCCATACTACCATACGATAAGTGGTCCCGCAAATGCTTTATATGCGGAATCGGCACTTGTACAAGACTATAGTTGTTTACTGGATGGAATTATAGAGGCCCAGAATGTATCCGGTGGAACGGCACCCTATAGCTATAGTATCGATGGAATAAATTTCATTCCGGATTCGACACCCAATGCCCACAGGTTCGAAAACTTGACAGCGGGAACATATACAATAACAGTAAGGGATGCCGCCGGATGTGTATTGGCTACCGCTCCTGTAACACTAGACCCAACGGATCCTCCAACAGATTTGTCGGTTGTGGAATCTCAAATAACCTGTCCATCTGGCACGGTTGATTTACAGGTTACCTCGGTAGGGGGAAAGGCTCCATTGACCTTCCAGATAGTTGCCCCTTCTTTTATTGCGCCGGATGCCACTTCTGGAAACACGGCCGACTTTAACGGTTTGGCTCCGGACACGTATACTATTAGGGTAACGGATGCCGATGGCTGTTTTTATGAAGAAAACCATACCATAGCACCTATTGTACCCATTACCATGAGCGGTATCACGGTAACTCCTGTTTCCTGTTTTGGTGCGACCGATGGAACGGTACAGTTCAACGTTAATTATCAAACCGGACAAAATTTCACCTATACAGTTACCGGTCCTTCTGGAACGGTTGCAACAGGTGGCGTACAGGCAATCATTAGCTTGCCAAATTTAGGCGCGGGCGATTACACCTTAGATATTGTAGATACGGACACTACTTGTAACTACAGTACAATATATACTTTAGAAGGACCTCCTACGGCGCTTACCGTTGCAACGCCCAATGTTACCCAGCCAACATGTTTGGATGACGGAAGTGTTATCATATCTTCCACTGGAGGATGGGGAAGTTATGAATATACCCTTTTAAATCCTGACACTTCGGTATTTGGCACCAATACCAATGGCTCATTTAACAATCTAACACAGGGAGGCACCTATACGGGCACCGTTACGGATGCCAACAATTGTACGGTACCCTTTACTTTTGATATAAACCCGGCAACCGCTCCGGTACTGGTAATAACGCCCAATGATTTCTGTTATGACGATGCGGTTGGATTGACGATAACGGCCAATGTTACCTCCGGAGGCGATGGTAATTTTGAATATAATATAAATGGAGGTGGTTATAGCACATCAAATGTGTTTACAGGCCTTGCTCCTGGAACCTATACCATCAATGTTAGGGACGGAAATAGCTGTACAGATACACAAGCCATTACAATTAACCCTGAACTTAGCCTTATTGCCAGTGCTGGCAATATTACCGCATGTGCCACGGATACTGATATTGATATTACTGCAGCCGGTGGAGACGGAAATTATGTATACGCTGTTGTTGCCGATGGTGTATCACCAACTGCAGGCGATTTCTCAACGACTAATCCTTTTACCGTAAGTGCTTCAGGAGACTACGATGTCTATGTAAGGGATAACAACGGAAATGCAGGATACTGTGAAGCTAGGTATGACATCAACATTGTTCAGGATGCACCCTTGGCCATTTCAGTGTCCAACACCCCTATTCTTTGTAGTGGGGAAAACCAAGCAACCATAACAATTTTGGCAAGTGGTGGGGAAGCTCCGTATAGATATAGTATAAATAACGGTGCAACCTATCAAACAACCAACATCTTTAACAACCTGGGCACGGGGAATTACACGGTTCGGGTACGGGATGCAAACAATTGTGAGGTAAGTCAGTTATACTCGATTACGGAACCTTTTACCTTGTCAGCATCCGCTGCGGTTACCCAGCTGATTGAATGTAATCCAAGTGCCGGTGCTGAGGTGCGGATTACCAATGTACTAGGAGGAACGGCACCATATACCTACAGTTTTGACGGCGGATTGTCCTACGGGGCCAATGCCATAGATTATTTATTGGCAGGTACGCATACCCTATACGTGCAAGATGCCAATGGTTGTACCTACCCAATGTCCGTAACAATTGATCCGGCACCAACACCTCCCAATGTTACCTTGACCCCAACGGTGGATTATTCCTGTGATGGAACGGGTATCGTAACCATAGGAACGGATGATCCAAGTTTGGATTACACGTACAGCTTGAATGGGACTCCTAACACACCTGCAGATTCCAATATATTTAACAATGTTCCAGTCGGCACACATACGATTTCTGTCGATTATATAAGCAATGCGGCTCCTTCTCCAAGTGTTTTGTTGCGCGAGGATTTTGGAGTTGGTGCACCAACCAGCATTACGGAAATTGACCCCTTATTCTGTTATGAACCCCAAGATGGAAGCCCTAGTAGTTGTCCAAGTTTTGGTACGGATACACATATACAGGATGGGGAATATTCAGTTGCAAACACAATCGTAAACCCTTACACATGGTTGGTCCCCAACGAACAGTCTGGCAACCCAAATGGAAGATACCTTGCCATTAATATTGGTGGTGTAGCCGGTGTCAACGGCATCGTTTATGCAAAAAGGGGAATAGAAGTGATTCCAAACAGGGACATCACCATTTCAATTGATGTTTTCAACCTCAAGTTTGTAGGTTCTACTGGAGCAGATGCCAATCTTGATGTTCAACTGGTAAACTCATCGGGTACGGTCATAGCAAGCATTCCTACCGGTAATATTCCCAAGAGTACGGATCCTGATATATGGGAAAATTACAATATAACTTTGAACCCGGGTGCAGAGACCAATCTTGACATTGTAATAAGAACTATTGGAACTGCGACGGCAGGAAACGACGTTGTTATCGATAATATAATTGCTACTCAACTTCCAGAACAATGTCCTCAAACGGTAACTATTGATGTAACCGTTGAGCCAGGAAATGCCTTCGAAGCCAGCATCGTATCTGCTATGGATGTTACGTGTAATGGTGACAATAATGGTTCCATTACTTTTGATGTCGATAATTTTGGTGCTGGAGGTTTTGAATATAGTTTGGATAATTTTATCACAATTTTAGGAAGTACCACAACGGCCCCACAAACTATTTCCGGTCTTTCCGCAGGTAACTATACAATTTCAATTAGGGACGTTGATAACCCAATTGCAGGTTGTACGGTTACATTGAACCAAACGATCAACGAACCTACTCCTGTAGTAGCTTCGGCATCGATCAATAGTCAGGCGACATGTACAGATGGAGGAGTTATCATTGCATCGGCTATAGGTGGCACCCCCAACTACAGCTATCAACTGGAAGATGGTGTCGGAGGCATTATTGCAGGTTTTGATTTTGCCACCAATGGCAGCAATACCACTTTCAGCGGACTTATCCCAGGCGATTATTTGGTGCGTGTGCGTGATATAAACAATTGCGAGGATGTAATCGATGCCCCGCTCACCATAAACCCAACGGACCCAATCGTGTTTACGGCAGAACCCACAACCTGTTACAGTGGAAATAATGATGGTGAAATTGTCGTGAATGTTTCCAGTGGAAATGGAGGATATCAGTTTAGGATAAACGGCGGCCCTTGGTTGGCTCCAACACCAACAACGGCTACAACCTTTACCTTTAGTAATCTTTCCGCAGGCTCTTATGATATTGAAGTAAGGGATGCCCTAGGATGTCCTTTGGCACCCAATACCCAAACGGTAACGATAAACCCCCAATTAACCGCGAATGCGGTCCTAACGAACGATTTAACGTGTTTGATGGATGCATCCGTCACGATAAATGCCAACGGAGGTTCAGGAACATACGCATATGAATGGTCCAATGATGGGGGAACTACCTATGCAAATACGAATTTTGTTGGGAACGTATTCACGACCAACCTATTTGGAACCTTTGTATTTAGGGTCACGGATACCTCTACGCCCGTAAATTGTGTGGTGGTAACCAATCCTATTACGATTACGGAAGCCCAAACCCCCGTAATTGCCAATGTAGTTCCAACGGATATACTATGTAATGGTGAAAGCACGGGCTCCTTGGATGTTCAAATAGATACTTCCGTGGGTGTACCTCCTTATGTAGTCAATGTAGTGGAAACTTCTGGCCCTACCAATTATGGAACCCAGACCACAGGTTTACCAGCGGGCAATTATGAGGTGACCATTACGGACAGTAAAGGTTGTGTTTCCGCACCATTTCCGGTAACCATTTCTGAACCTAGCCCTATTGTTTATACTACCTCAGACGTGCCAATTACCTGTGATGCTGGATTGGGGACAACGAATCCCGGTGAAATTTCCATTTCTGGGGTTTCAGGCGGAACTGCCGAGTATACCTATATTTTAACTGGAAACAATGGGATTCCTACACAAACCCATATCACAACACCGGGTACAAGAGACCATACTTTTACGGTATTGGAATTCGGTATTTATCAAATTGATGTAGTAGACGCCAACGGTTGTGCTTCCTATACAACCGAAATCATTGCATCACCACCCAATGACCTGGATATTGATGTATCTACGGCCACTGTAGATTGTTTGGTAGGGGGAACTGCAGTAGTGTCTGTAGGTGCTGCCGTAGGAAGTGGAAATTATGAGTTTGCTATTTTGGAAACGTATGCTGCTCCGTATTCGAGCAGCTATCAGGCTCCGGATGTTCTTGGAGGCTTTACTTCAACGTTTACCGGACTTACACCTGGCATTACGTATACTTTTGTGGTGTTCGATTTAACTACCAATTGTTATTATTTTGAGGAGGCCGCTGCACCCATCAACACGCCATCATCCATGGTGGCTACGCTTGACGCTGTTAATAATGTAAGTTGTACAGGATCTGCGGACGGTAATATCTCCTTTACCTTTTCCGGGTATGATGTTGCTGCAACCGATGTACAATATGAAGTTTTCAACAGGCAATCCAATGTAACTACCGGGTATATGGGTACATCCAGTGTAAACCCACCTGGTTCCGTAACGGTAAGCAATTTTGCAACCTTGCCTCCTGGTGAGTACTATTTGTTGCTCACGGAGGTGGGTGGACCTAACAATGGTTGTTCCGTGGATGGAGGTACTTTTACGATACGGGAATCCGCCTTTGCGCTGGATTTGGATGTTGCCTCTCCACAAAACGACAACTGTAATCTCAATGCGGGCATCATTACCGCTGCGGGACGAAACGGAACGGCTCCGTATGAATATCAATATTTACTGGATTCGGCTCCTGCACCTTTGGCCGGTGATGCAGGTTGGGTAAGTGCCACTTCAGCGAATGTGGAGGCCGGTGATTACATAGTCTACGTTAAGGATGCCTATGGATGTATTTTCCAAAGGCCGATTACGGTACTGGAAGACCCAAGCCCAATCATTAGTTTGTCCCTAGTGGATGAATGTGTGGACGAGGGAACGTTCCAAGTATTGGTTACTCTGGATAATCCATTGGTCGCTTCGGCACCGTTCCAAATTCGAGTGAACGGAAATGCCTTCCAAAACTTTACGTTTGATGGCAGCAACCAATATTTGGTGTCGGGACTTAACTCTGGATTGGCCCAAGAAATTGAGGTTAGGGATTTGAACGGATGTTCAGTTACTGAAACATTTGATATTCAACCCCCATTACAATTTAATGCTAGTTTAACCACCTTATTGGATTGTGAGGTAGCTCCTGCCAACAATGCCGAAATTACCATTAATGTTACTGCAGGATCAGGTTCCTACGATTATGAGATTGACGGGCCCGGTGCAGTGGACCAAGCTAGAGCAGCAATGGGCGGTTCAAGTATCACATGGACAGGTGCCAGCATTGATGGTAGCTATACTGTAACGGTATATGACACCAGTACGGCCATACCCAATTGTTTGGGCAGCATTGTAGTAAATGTTTCGCCAGCGGTAACGCCAAACATTAGTGTTTCCAGTTTTACCGATGTTACCTGTAACGGTGCCGATGACGGGACCATCACGGTAACAAGTACGGATGTAGGTACCGGACCTTATTCCTATGAGATAATTTCAGGTCCTGGAAGCAGTGCCACTTTCCCTATTGCTCCAACGACCAGTACGGCTACAAGGGCCACGTTCCAAGGGCTAGAAGGTTTGATTGCTCCGGGAATCACCTATACCATAAGGGTTACAGCGGCAAACGGCTGTTTTATGGATGTTACCCAAGTAATTACACAGCCAGAAATCATCGCCAATGTGAATGCAACAGTGGTAGATTTTGCCTGTACGATTGGAAACAACGAAAACAATGCAACGATTACCATAGATACCCCTGCAATTACAGGAGGTTCAGGAACCTACGTGAGGTATGAGTTTATAGAAGAGGACGACCCCAACACGGTACCCGTAGAGGCTCCGGTGGTTGTTCAATCGGGAACGAATCCCGTATATACTGAAACCGATTTTGCCGGGGGAAGCTATACTATCAATGTGTATGACAGCAACGGCTGTTTAGGCTCAACGACAGCGGTTATCGCTCCGTTTGACGAATTGATATCCGCATCGGCCAGTATTACCAATACGGTTACATGTAACCCAGGAAACGACGGGGAATTGACCATGAGCGTAGTGTCTACGTTAGGGGACCCTTCGAGATTCGAATTTAGTATCGATAATGGTTCGAACTATCAAGTATCCAATGTCTTCCCAGGTTTGGCGGCTGGACCGTATACCATTTTGGCGAGACATATAGATACAGGATGTATCATCTCTGCATCTGAAACCTTGTTGGAACCTAATACTTTTACAATTAACGTTGCCAAGACAAGCGATGTGGTTTGTTATGGAACATCTACAGGTGCGGTCAACTTTGAATTGGTTGATGCAACTTATCCAGGAGGCTTTACTTGGACAGTTTACGATACCAACGGAACCTTGGCCAATACTGCCGACGATATTTCCGTGGTAACTGGCAATGAGGCCACCAACGGCCCAATGGCCGACATCAATTTACCGGCTGGAAGTTATTATGTATCCATTTCGCAGGACAATAACCCTTTCTGCGAAAATACGGAGGCGTTTACAATTGCAGGACCACCTGCTGCGATTACTGGGGCTATCGATATCACCGAAATTACGTGTGTTCCAGGTAATGATGGCATCATAGAAATCATAAATGTTACTGGTGGATGGGGAGGTTATACCTATTACATTGGTATCGCAGCTCCAAGTGCCCCATCGGACTATTTGGCCTCTCCTTCTTTAGGAGGTCTATCCGCAGGAACATACCAAGCTTGGGTAAGGGATGCCCAAGGTTGTGAGCAATTGATCGATAACACTATTGTGTTGGTAGATCCAACTCCTATAACTGCCAGTTTGCAGGTAAATCAGGAAAACTGTACCAATTTGCAAGGAGAGATTGAAGTTTTGGCCGTAGGAGGTCAGGGCTCCAACTATACGTATCAACTCTTATTGAACGGTTCCAATTTCCGTGCTCCCCAGAATACACCAATTTTCTCCGGACTGGGAGCTGGCAGTTATGAGGTAACCGTTACGGATCAGTGGGGATGTACCGCAATAACACCGGCCGTTTTATTGTACGAGGAAATGAATTTGACCACTACAGTGGACAAGGTAATCGATTGTACCGTAAATCCTGGTGGTGAAATCACGGTAAATGTTACCGGAAGCTCTTCAAACCTTGAATTCACGATCACTTATCCAGATGGTACAACAACCATTACGAACACAACGGGGATTTTTGCGAACCTTGTTCAGGTAGGTAATTACAATTTCCTAGTTCGTGACTTGGACACAAGCAACCCAATTTGTGAAAAGACCATTTCACAAGCGTTGGAGGCTCCAATTTTACCAGTATTATTGGATGCCACAATTGTGGATGTAAGTTGTGCGGGGGGAAGCGATGGTAGTATTACGGCAATTTTAAATCCGGCTACGGATGGAAACCCAGATTATCTTTACGAGTTATACGACATTTCCGACTTGGTAAACCCGATCGCCGGTCCACAGACCAGCCCAATATTCGGTAATTTGGCCGCTGGGGATTATCAGGTAAGGGTGATTTCCGGCCTGGGTTGTGACGACAGAAAGAGCGAAAGTATTTCGGAACCCGACTCCTTGATGGTAAGTGCGACGGCTACAACTTTTGATTGCGCTCCGGATAACAGCATCAATACGGCCGTTGTTACGGTAACCGTCGATAATGGAGTGACACCACCAATCGGCCCATCGGGAACTGCACCTTATCTATATAGTTTGGATAATGTAACCTACCAATCTGCCAATACGTTCAATATCGCTGACAACGGTACGGTGCAAAATATCACGGTCTATGTTAGGGATGCCAATGGATGTATCGCAACGGATATCGTCACCATTCAGCCAATCAATAGATTTACGGCATTGGTTTCTACAGATGTGGACATCACGTGTACAAATGATGAAACGGTTACCATTACGGTTTCGGACAATGGTTTGGCACATAATTATATGTACGAGTTATTGCCTATAGGAAATACAAATGCAGTACAAACAGGGTTTACGGCCACCACGGCTACTTTTGATCTATTGACAACGGGTTCATACACATTTAGGGTAACCGATGTGGACACAGGATGTTATTTTGATACGCCCGCCTACAATGTAGAACCGTATGACTTCATTAGGGCTACAGCCACTGCAGTTACTCCGGTTACATGTTTTGGAGATTCCAATGGTGAATTGGAAATAAACATCACAGGGTACACAGGGAATTACAATTATCAAATATTCGATGCTGCAGGTAACCCTGTTGGCGGAGTGGTGAGTACGGATACGTCCGTCAACCCTAGGGTTGTTGGAGGTCTTTCCGGTGGCAATTATTACGTCACAATTACGGAAACGGATGTTCCTTTCTGTTCCGAAGATACCAATATGGTCACCATAGCTTCTCCGGATATGGCACTGACGGCCGTTGTGGACGTTCTATCCCAGCCAACTTGTACCAACGATAGGGGCGAAATTCGTGTAGTTCCAGAAGGTGGGTTTGGACCATATACCATTTCCATCACCAATGGAACCAATACGTTTACTGAAAACAATGTGTATGCAAATGTGTTCAACGGTCTTTCCGCGGGTACCTATGACATTACGGTAACGGACCAAGCAGGTTGTGTTTATACGGATGCGGTGGTACTTGACCCCGCGACACCCATAGTTGCAAACGCCACTCCATTAGTGACCAATTTGGCATGTTATGGCGATATGGGCGCTACGGTTACCGCAAATATAACGGTTGCCGGAGGAAGCGGTTCTTATGAATATATCTTGAACTATATTGATGCGGACGGAACGACGATTCTTTTCTCTACGGCGTCGCAACTAAGCCCTAATTTCAACGATTTGGGAACAGGCATCTATAGTATAACGGTTACTGATGGCTGGGAATGTGACGTGACTACCAACACGGTAGAAATCATAGAACCTACTCCGGTAAGAGCTCAATTGATACGGACCGATCCATTGACCTGTGCTACCGGTGCGGAGTTTGAACTTACCGCTACAGGAGGAAGTGGAAGCTACGAGTACAGTGCGGACGGTATCACATTTATGCCAATGACAAGCAATCCAATGGGATTACCTGCAACCGGAACACTAGGAGCGGGCACCTACCAGTACTTTGTAAGGGACGCTGTTAATGGTTGTGATGCAGTTCAATCGAATGCAATTACGGAAGACATGATCGACCCATTGGTGCTGTTGGTGGACCAATCTGCTGCCTATATCAATTGTACGGGCGAAAGTACAGCCATTATCTATGCCGATGCTTTTGGAGGGCTTGGCAACTATCAGTTCGAGTTGTTTACCGATGCTTCCTTAAGCGTTGCCTCAAGAATTGCCGGTCCAACATCCATTGGCGAATTTAGAAATCTGCCTGCAGGCACGTATTATGTCTCTGTGACAAGTGAGGATTGTACCACGTTGCCAGAGGAGGTTATCATTACGGAACCTGTTCCATTGACCTATGTTGATGAGGTAGTCAATGTAACCTGTGAAGGAGAAGGAAACGGTAGTATTACAGTTACGCTTTCTGGCGGTTCCGGTGGATATCAATACGCGATTTCCCCCAACTTGAACCAGTTCGACACCGTAAATACGTTTACAGATTTGGAACCAGGAGATTACATAGTGATAGCCCAAGATCAAAATGGTTGTTTCGAGTATTTGGAGTATACGATTACTGAACCATCTATGTTAATGGTGAATGCTACCGCTACTCCAGAAATTTGCGTGGACAGTCAGGATGGAGCTATATCTCTCAGCATAACAGGAGGTACAGCTCCATATAGCACCGCACTGAATTCAAATGACGATGCGGATTTTGTTCAGGGTAGAATCGACTTTACGGATATGGCCGCCGGCAACTATTTGATTTTCGTTAGGGATGCCAATGGCTGTGAGACCAATGTGGTCGTGGATATAGAACCAGGTGTGAATCTTAACGCCACGGTTGAACCTGTTTATGTGTGTACGGGAGACCTTCCGGACAATTACGTGAACATCACCTTGGAGGATGAAAGCCTCATTGGGGATGTGATGTACGCATTGGATAGTACGGATGCTTCTGCGCTGCAACTCAACCCAGACTTTAGGAACATTGCTCCAGGAAACCACTATATCACCATTGCGCATTCAAATGGCTGTTTGGTTACGGTAGACTTCACCATTGAAAGTTTTGAACCTTTGACCCTGCTACTTGAACAACGAAGCCTAAACGAGATAACGGCAATTGCCGAGGGAGGTAGTCCAGAATACACCTATTATTTTGATGGTGTTGACAATGGAAACGACAATACGTTCTACATTATGAGGACGGATACGTACGAGGTTAGGGTAGTGGACCAAAACGGATGTGAGATGATTGCCAGCATCTTCATGGAATTCATTGACGTCGATATTCCTAACTTCTTTACTCCGGATGGTGATGGTGAAAACGACTTCTGGATTCCAAAAAATATTCAGCAATTCCCGGATATACTAATAAAGATTTATGACCGTTATGGTAGAGTGGTTTCCAGACAGGCCCATGATGCCAAGGGATGGGATGGAAGATACGAAGGCAAGGAATTACCAACCGGAGATTACTGGTACGTCATTCAATTGAACGGGGAGGAAGATAGTAGGGAATTTGTTGGCCATTTCACTTTATATAGATAAAACTTAACCTAAATACTATGTTTAAGAGATTATTGACCTTAGCACTTATCACAAGCGCCTTATTCGTAAGAGGTCAAGAACTTAATTCCCCACAGCTCTCCCAGTATCTTGCGGATAACCCGTTTGTACTGGCCCCCACCTATGCAGGGATTGGAGACCATGTTAAGATACGGCTCAATGGTTTGGCACAGTGGGTAGGCATCAAGGATGCCCCCAGGACACAATCCTTGGCCGCAGATATGCGGATTGGGGAAAAATCCGGGGTGGGCGTGTTTTTATATAACGATTCAAACGGATATACCAAGCAAAGGGGCGCCAGGGTTTCTTTTGCCCACCACCTTACCTTGGACCGCTATGAGGACGAGTTTCTATCCTTTGGTCTTTCCTATAATTTCAACCAGTTCAATATCGACATTGATCAGTTCAATCTTATCGACTTTCCCGATAATGGAATCGTAAACAACAGGCAAACGACCAACCACAACTTTGATGTGGGGGTTTTGTATCGATATGACAAGTTTTACTTTGCCGCAAATGCTTCCAATATTTTGGACAAAGACCCAAGAGACCTTACGTTTGATATAGACGAGCCCAATGAATTGAGAAACTATTATGTGTATACGGGCTACAGATATACCAAAAGCAGAACAAGCAATTTGGAAATTGAACCCTCTATGTTGTTCAAGATTTTTGAAAGCGATGGACGTTCCGAAACGGATTTGAACGTAAAGTTCAGATGGTACGATTTTGAGGACTACTACTACGCCGGGGTTACCTACAGGTTCTTGAACGACCAGATTGGAAACCCGCTCTATATAGCACCGATACTAGGGTTAAAGAAAAGCAACTTTTATTTTGGATACTCCTATCAGATAATCTTGAACGAGATTTTAGGCTATAGTACAGGTACCCATGTAGTTACCATTGGTGTGGATCTATTCCAAGGTATCAGCAATTGTAGGTGTACCTATTGATTTACCCATCTTTGTTTTAAGTTTGTGATCGAATCAATAATTGGATCATGGGGATTATTAGGGTAGATAACATTAGGGTATATGCATATCACGGGTGTCTTTCTGAGGAAACAAAAATCGGAAGCGATTATTTGGTAAATGTTGAAGTCAAGGCAGACCTCTCCAAAGCCATCGTATCCGATGCACTGAAGGACACTGTGGACTACGTCCATATAAACAGAATTGTGGTGGAGGAAATGGGCATTCCCTCCAAATTATTGGAACATGTGGCCAAAAGAATAGGGGACCGTATTTTTAAGGAACTCCCAATGGTAAAAAAAGCTAGAATTTCAGTTGCCAAGGTAAACCCGCCCATAAACGGCGATGTGCAAAAGGTGCTGGTAGAATTATCGCTCAAGAGAGGAAAATAGGATAATGGCATTGTGGCCGAACGGGAAGGCGGAACTCCTGCAAGAGTTTTATACTGGTTCTAATCCACTCGATGCCTCAAAAGCAGAATAAATTCTGATAGATCCATGATAGAGCGGCCATGGGTCTATTATTTCAAACAAACTTCGTTTCCTTTAAAACAAAAGGATTATTTTTTATTAAATTTGCAATCATTTTAAAAAAGGGCATCGTGGCCGAGTGGCTAGGCAGAGCTCTGCAAAAGCTTGTACAGCGGTTCGAATCCGCTCGATGCCTCCAAAACCTCCTATTCTTGGGAGGTTTTTTAATTCTGTAGAAGAAACAACAGAAAAACGGTGGGCATGAGATATATCACTATCGTCCTGGCCCCGTCATAGTCCTTTGCTACCCGTTGCCCTAACAACAACATCAAAAGGGTGATACAGCCCAAAAGAGCACCCCAAAAAGCCATGGATGTGTTTTGGGAACTTAGGATTCCATAAATGCCCATTAATGAGGCAATTCCCGTAATTAGTTCCAACACCAGGATAATTACCACTAGTAAAGGAACGGAATTCTTGAACGGCGTTTTTGAAAAGTGACCTTTTAACCATCCTATATTGCCCTTCCAATCGAATATTTTATCAGCTCCGCTTTGTAAAAAGGTCAAGGCCAAAAAAAGAAGCAAAATAAGCTCTGAAGCGTATTCGTGTATTGTTTCCATCAAGAAGGTATTTTTGTCGGTTTTTTATGAAGTAGCCTTGTAAGTCGAATGGATAGGTCCGTAAATATGATCTTGGCATTGCCATTTCTTTCAATGTGGTAAATGGCCTCTTCCAGTTCTTTGGTTATTTCCAAAATATTGTTTTCATGGACAAAGGGCGCGAATTTTTCAAACTGGAAGCCATCGACATGTACCTTCATATAGGCAAGTTCATGCACTCCGTAATTCAAAAGCATCGCTTGTCGCATTACCATAATACAATAGTAAAGAAATTTTTTTTGGGTTTCCCTTCCGGTTTTTGCCAATTCATCGCTCCACAATAGTAATTCATGGATTGCGGCTTTGTTTCCTTTCGCTTTAAAGGCACTGCGCACCCATTGCACGAACCACTTTTCGAACACCAGATCTTCCGAGTCCTTGTTCAAAAGGTCAAGCGCCTTGTTGAAGTTTCCATTGGCTTCGTGGGAGATTTGCATCGCCTCTTGCTGGGACGCCCCTTTTTTGAGCAGCGCATCGGCAATAACGTCTTCCGCCAACGGCGGGAAATGTAAAATCTGACACCTGGAACGTATGGTCTGAAGAATTTGCTCCTCATCCTGGCAAAGCAATAGAAAGACCGTTTTTTCGGGGGGTTCCTCTATTAATTTCAACAGTTTGTTTGAGGCTGCGTTATTCAACTTCTCGGCCATCCAGACAATCATAATCTTATAGCCTCCCTCGTATGATTTGAGGGACAGTTTTTTTACAATCTCCTTGGCCTCGTCCACACCGATCTGGCCCTGTTTTTTTTCTATATCTATCAATCGGTACCAATCAAAAAGATTTCCATACGGTTGTTCCGATAAAAAATCACGCCATTCCCTTATGAAATTGTCACTAACGGCATGTTTTTTGGCTTGCTCCGTATTCGCTACCGGAAAGGCAAAATGGACATCTGGGTGGGAAAAGGAATTGAATTTTAGGTTGCAGGAAGCACTACCTCCTTCATTTTCGCCATTTGAGTTTCCACAAATCAAATATTGCGCGTAGGCTAATGCCATAAGCAAAGTACCTGAACCTTCCGGTCCTACGAATAATTGGGCATGTGGAACCCTCCTTGCATCTGCACTGGAAGTGAGATGGTTCTTTATATGGGAAAGCCCTAAAACGTCCTTAAATAGCATGGCCTCAAATATAGTAGTTTTTGGTGCAGGAAAGAATAAAGATAATTTCTGGGGCAGGGTTTTAACTACACCTATTAATCTTTACATTTGCCTTTCATTCAAAAGCATCATTCCATGAAAATATTAGACGACTACAATTTTGAAAATAAAAAAGCATTGATAAGGGTGGACTTCAATGTTCCTTTGAACGAAAACTTTAAAGTCACGGACGCAAATAGGATTGAGGCTGCAAAACCCACCATCATAAAAGTTTTGGAAGATGGAGGAAGCGCGGTATTGATGAGCCACTTGGGAAGGCCCAATGGTGAAAAAAACCCTGATTTATCGCTTAAACATATCTGTTCCAAGGTATCTGATGTAATTGGTGTTTCCGTCAAATTTGTGGACGACTGTATTGGTGAAAAGGCTGAAAAGGCGGTTTCCGATTTAAAAAGCGGAGAAGTGCTTTTACTGGAAAACCTTAGATATCACAATGAGGAGGAGAAGGGTGATGAAGCTTTCGCTGAAAAGCTGTCGAAATTGGGGGACATCTATGTAAACGATGCCTTTGGTACCGCCCACAGGGCACATGCCTCCACGACCATTGTGGCCAAGTTTTTCCCAGGGGCGAAGTGCTTTGGATATTTATTGGCCAATGAAATCGATGCCATTGAAAAGGTGATGCAAACAGGGGAAAAACCTGTTTTGGCCATTTTGGGCGGCGCAAAGGTCTCTTCCAAAATTACCATTATAGAAAACATACTTGATAAGGTTGATGATTTAATCATTGGTGGGGGTATGACCTATACGTTTGTAAAGGCACAAGGAGGCGGCGTGGGCGATTCCATTTGCGAGGACGATAAAATGGATTTGGCCTTGGACATCTTAAAACAGGCCAAAGAAAAGGGCGTAAATGTACATTTGCCGGTAGACGTGCTCGCTGCCGATGATTTTAGCCCAAACGCCAACACCAAGGTTTTGGATGTTGATAAAATACCAAATGGGTGGCAGGGTTTGGATGCCGGGCCCAAAACATTGGAAATCTTCAAAAAAGTGATTTTAGGGGCCAAAACAATCCTTTGGAACGGGCCAGTTGGGGTTTTTGAAATGGATGCCTTCGCCAAGGGAACCATAGCTATTGGAAATTTCATTGATGAGGCTACCCAAAACGGTGCTTTTTCCCTTGTTGGGGGTGGTGATTCCGTTGCCGCCGTCAAACAATTTGGCTTTGAGGACAAAGTAAGCTATGTCTCTACCGGAGGAGGGGCCATGCTGGAGAGCCTTGAAGGAAAGACCTTGCCAGGAATCGCTGCAATAAACGACTAGACAGGGCGTTATCGATTAACGGAGTTTATCGAAGTAATCTACATTTTAAGAAAGAAAATTTTATTCTAAAGGAAAAATGTACGATTTTCGTTAGTCCCGCTAAGAAATTTTACGCCCTATGAAGAAGTTGCACACCCGTAGTATTATTCTTTTTGGTTTTTTTGTATTGCCGATGATTTCCTTGGGGCAGCAAAAAAATTCAACAACTGTTGTGAAAAAGGAGGAGCTGTCCTTTATTGAGGTTGAAAATGACACTGCGACGCTTCAGGCGGAACAGGTAATCGACCTTTCTTCAGTGGACTCTATTCCGGACAACGATTTCATATTGGTAAAGTCTGACCAAACCCATAAGTACCATCTCAACGACCATTCCCAAGCTGCAAAATATGACAGTCTTTGGTTGAAGGAACTTATAGCGAACGCCCCTCTTTTTGAGGCCATATATGAAGACGTCACCACCTTGGAACCCGATTCAACCTACGTTTTGGACCTTAATACGGACACACTAAAACTCCGTTTGGAAAAATTAAATCAAAAAACCCCTTTTAATGTTGCTTACAATCCCTCACTTGAAAATGTGATCAAATCATTTCTTACAAGAAGAAGAGGGCTTATGCAGCGCATGTTGACCGCAAGTCAGTTTTATTTCCCACTTTTTGAACAACAAATGGACAATCACAACATTCCTTTGGAAATGAAATATTTGTCGATTGTCGAATCTGCCTTGAATCCAAAGGCAAGGTCTAGGGTGGGTGCCACGGGTTTATGGCAGTTCATGTATGGAACGGGAAAAATGTATAATTTGGACGTTACCAGTTATGTAGACGAGCGCAGTGACCCCATTAAATCTACTGAGGCAGCCTGTAAATATTTATCAAAGTTGTATGAAATTTTCCAGGATTGGGATTTGGCGCTTGCCGCCTATAATTCAGGCCCAGGCAATGTGAACAAGGCTATTAGAAGGTCTGGGGGATATAAGAATTACTGGAATCTCAGGAGTTATCTTCCTAGGGAGACGGCTGGCTATGTACCTGCATTTCTCGCTACGATGTATATTTTTGAATATGCGGAAGAACATGGCCTAAAGGGCCAAAAAGTGGATAGGGCCTATTTTGAAACTGATACCGTGCACGTAAAAAGCCTTATCACCTTCGATCAAATATCAGAATTGGTAGGTATTGGAAAAGAGGAACTTAAAATTTTAAATCCTTCCTATAAATTGAACGCTATTCCTTACGTAGACGGAAAGAACTATACCCTTAGGTTGCCCATAAGCCATATGGGCAAGTTCGTAGCAAATGAGGCCGCTATTTATGCCCATGTAGAAAAGGAACTCAACAGCAAGGAAAGTCCTTTACAGGAACTTGTAAAACAGGCTGAGGAGGGTGAAATTACATATAAGGTACGTAGTGGCGACTATCTTGGTAGAATTGCGGATCGATATGGTGTTGGGGTTAGCCAAATTAAAAGATGGAACGGTTTAAGGAGCAATAATCTTAGAATTGGACAGCGTTTGACCATTTACCCCAGAAAGCAGCCCGTGGCCGCAGTGAAGCCTAAGGACACCCCGTCAAAAGGAACTGTTTCAAGCAATTCTAAGGTGCATGAAGTCCGCAGCGGTGATTCCCTTTGGACGATTTCTAGAAAATATCCTGGAGTTAGTATCGAAAATTTACGAGAATGGAACGGTATTAGTGGTAATAACCTAAAACCGGGCACAAAATTGAAACTGTGCGATTGTTCATCGTAAATTAGATAGGTAAAATGAAGAAAATTAGAGCACTATTTTTAATAACAATAACTACCTTGACCCTTGCTTCTTGTAAGGAGGGCAAAAAACAAGATTATTTGCCAGAGTCCATTGGCGCCTATAATACGCTCACCGTGGTTATCAACAACGATCTTTGGAAAAGTGAGGTTGGGGACAATATAAGGAGACACTTTGCTGCTCCTGCATTGGGTTTGTCTTGGGACGAAGCCCAATTTCGAATCACGCAAATTCCACATCAAATCTTTTCAGGTTCCATTAGGAACACTAGGGCGGTATTATATATAATGGAGGACTCCTTGGATATAGCCCATATGAAGAGTAACATGTATGCCAAACCTCAATTGATAGGTGTTATAAAAGGCAGAAACCATCAAGAAATTATTGAAAACCTAGATGAAAAAGCCCCTGAATTTATATCGGATTATAAGGCTTTGGAGATAGCAGAGGCTCAAAAGAAGTTTTTGAAATCCCTCAGCAAGGAAAAGGCCTTGCAGGAAAAATTGGGGATAAGTCTCAACGTACCTTCCGTTTATAAGGTAGGAAGGGAAGAGGAGAATTTTGTGTGGATCGATAGGCAAATTCAAAAAGGGAACATGAATATCATTGCCTACAGTGTGCCTTGGGATACATTTGAGAACGACTCCACCTTCGTACAGGACATTGTAAGCATGCGAGACTCTATTGGAAACCTTTTTATTCCGGGGGAGGATATTCCTGGAAAAAACAACCATATGATTACAGAAAAGGCGTTTTCACCCTATGTTTTTCCTGCCGAAGTAGGTGGAAGAAAAGCGGCCGAGGTAAGGGGAAGGTGGGAAATGTCCGAGTATCCCATGGCAGGTCCTTTTTTGACCTACATAATAAATGATAAGCCAAATAATAGAAAATTAGTTTTGGAAGGGTTCACTTTTGCGCCAGCAACAGAAAAACGCGACTATATGTTCGAGCTGGAGGCAATTTTAAAGACAGTAAAATTCAATTAGTAGATTAATCTGGTATTACAATAAAAGGGCCCACGATAAGCGGGCCCTTTTTTACGGATATAAATTAGTTATTTAGTTTAAAGATTACTAAACGAAAAACCTGTTGATATTCTAAATATTAGTGCATACGCCGCCAATGCAATTAGTATAAAGCATGCCCATGAAAAAATTTTGAAATAGTTTTCCAGAATATAACTTTTCCAATTTCTAAAGGCTTCAATATAAATTTCCTTGATAAGTAAAAGATTCCCCATAATCATAGTTTTTTAAGTTACAGTGCCAAACTTCGAAAACAGAAAGCACATTTCTAAAAAGATTAGATTAACGGATCATAAATTCTTTCAAAAAAGAAGGATATTTTATAAAATCGATAAAGGGTCAATTTTAACGTTCAATCGAAAACGACTCTAAACAAAACACTTATTGGTTTATCATAAGTGCATAGAAAAAGGGACCAGTTTTTAGAAAACCGGCCCCATTTTTAAATCAAATATGTTTATGGTATTACATGTCTACAATTATAAATTCCGATCTACGGTTTAAATAATGCTTTTCCTCCGTGCAGTGTACACTGCCATTACATTCGTTGAGCAGTCTTTCCTCACCGTACCCTATGGCACTTTGGATTCTTTCCGGTGCAATTCCTTTGGAAATGATATATTCCCTAGTGGACTTGGCCCTTCTATCCGAGAGGTATTTGTTGTACACATCGCTACCCCTGGAGTCGGTATGGGATTCTATCTTGATGACCATCTGTGGATATTCGTTCATGACGCTTATTAGCTTATCCAGTTCTTTGGCCGCATCAGTACGTATGTAGGATTTATCAAAATCAAAATGGATCATTTCCGTCTTAAGCTTTCGAATACCGTCTTCAACGGCGATCATTTCCTTGAGCTTTCTCATTTGAATGTCCACGTTTATAGTATCGTTATCCGTTGTGGCAACTTCCGTTTCATAATCAAAATAGGAATTGCGGGTCGTTTTAAGGGTATATTTTGTATTGGCATCTAGGTCTTCGAACATGAAGCTTCCATCTTCACCTGCTTCGACCTCCTTCAATTTAATATTGTTCTCATCCAATAATTCCACTAGCGCCCTTGGCATAACATCGCCGGTTACCAACTCAGTTACGATACCGGCAATCGCATTTTTCACGACCGGAATTTCCTCTATATTTAGGGTTTTAAAGGAATAGATATCGTCAAATCCTTTACCTCCATCCCTATTGGATGCAAAATAGCCCATCTGTTTTTCCTCGTTTACAATATATGAGAAATCGTCCTTATTGCTATTAATAGGTTTACCCATGTTTTTTACTTCCATAAAACCGCCATCCTCGTTAAAGGCCGCCTCATATACGTCCAAACCGCCCATGCCTACATAGCCATCCGAAGAAAAGTATAGTTTTTCCCCATTCACGAAGGGGAACATCTCCCGTTTTGCCGTATTAATGCCAGGACCTAAGTTTCTAGGTTCCGAGAAGGAGCCGTCCTCCTTGAGGTCCACTACGAATATATCCGTTTCACCGATGCTTCCAGGCATATCTGACACGAAATACATTTTCTTGCCATCCGGACTAAGCACTGGGTGACCTGTTGAATAGGAGTCGCTGTTGAAAGGTACTTCGGTAGCTTCGGCCCACTCACCATCGACCTTGACCGATTTATAGATTTTTAGATGGTTGATACCCTTACTGTCCCTTCGAAGCTTTTTGCCATAATTGTTCCTTGTAAAGAACATGGTATTGTTATCTGGCGTAAAGGTAACTGCGGCCTCATGGTATTTGGTATTGATTTTCTTGCTGAACTTAATGGCATCGCGCAATTCTTGCGACTCTTCGTTCAACTTTGCCGTGTAAAGGTCCAAATAGGGCTGGTTGTCCCATTTATAAAGTCTGGTAGTATATACGGACGAATCCTTAGCAGAGGCGAAAACAACCTTGTCCTGCTCAAAAAACGCAGGGGAAAATTCGCTATATTCTGAATTGATTTCAAGATTCCTTATGTCGAACTTGTCCTTAGAGTTTAATAGGCGATCCAACAATTCTTCCCTTTGTTCATTTGATCTGTTATAATCGCCAAGTTGGGCTTCATATTTCTTGTTGTAAAGGCGCATTAACCTTTTAGATCTGGCATACTTTCCAGTTCCCTTTAATGAATGGGCATACCTAAAAATATTATCGGCAGACATTTGATCCCCATAAGTTTCATACATGGCATTATACCATTTATAGGCCTGCTCCATGTTTGTATTGAAATAATGAGCGTCCGCAATTTTTTGTAGTACCTCATAAGATTGGTTTACCTTATTATTGTCCAAAGCCGTTTCGTATAATTTTGCAGCTTCGGAATACCACATTTTATCGAAATAGGCATCGGCCCTTTTTATAATCATACTTTTGTTGGGGTCGGATTCTATGGATTTTGTCCCAGGATTATCTTGTAATGGTTCTACAGCTTCAACTAAATTCGCATTCCCCACCTGCTCTTGTATCATTTCATAAGTAACGTCCTCTGGTTCAAGAGGTCTTACCAAAATGTTATTGTTTAGTTCCTTTTGTTGCGAGGCGTTTCCTTTGTTTAGGGAAGAACTTTTACCAGCACTGGCAATTCCGCTTTCTTCAAAACCGCTGGCAGCCTCTTGGTAAGCTGTAGTATTGTTCTGTTTGGTATAATATACAGCAGTGGCTTTTCCGTCTGCATCATTGGTCACAACTTCGGAGTAGATAATGTTACCGTCTTGGGGCAACCTATTTTCCAAAAGGTCTTTTTCACTAGCAATTATACTATTGTCAAATGAGTTGTCGATTACCATGTTCAAAATCCAAACGTCATCTTCGTACTGTCCGTCAAAATTGGACTTACAATCGGCAATCGCTGTTTGCCAGGATCTATAGTGGTTTAGATATAAGTAATAAAGTTTGTTTTTGGGATTTTTAATATATCCGGCGTTGAAGCCTTTTTTATTGAGTTTCTTTACTTGTTTATCAAGTTTGTTGTCCTTGCTGAAAACACCTGCAATCACATAATAGCCATCGGTAAACCCATCGATATCGGTTAGGGTTCTTTGTGGAATATTGTTTGTCCTTGTAGCATTGAAAAACCCTTCATCGTCCGTTCTATCCACGGAATATGCCTGATTTGATGTATTCCTGGGAGCCCCCAAAGCCGATGATGCCAGATCAGTCTGAAGATCTTGGGCACCTATGGATAGGGACATAAAAAATAAACAAAAAGGAAAAATATGTTTCATGCCTTAAAAATCATTTTCGAAAATCTTACTCCAACTAGTTGACTAATAACAGTTTTTGGACAGATTTATTTTCGAAAATACTTTTAAAGCCCTTAATGAATTATTTTTTGTTGTGAAAGGGGTGTTTTTTGTCGTGTAGCAGTAATATTTGCTTGGGTCAAAAGGGGTTTGAAGAAAAAAACGCAATAAAGAAAGTTAAACAAAAAAGGCGTTAGCCACATCCGGTTAACGCCTTTTCAAACTATATAATTATATCCTTATTCTTTTTTTTCTTTTTCAGGGGACTCGTCCTCTTTGGAAGCGTCCTTAAATTCCTTTATTCCGCTGCCAAGGCCGCGCATAAGCTCTGGAATTTTTTTCCCTCCAAAAAGCAAAAGAACTACCAAAACCACTATTGCTATCTGCCAAGGGCCTATTGCTAAAAAAATATTCGCTAACGTCATAATACAAAGTATTTAATGGAATAACAAATGTAATAAAAACAAGTTTACCTAACTAGAATATTAACGTTAACCCAATAATAGGTAAAATTAGGGCCGGAATCATGGAAAGTTTTTAGTTGCATGTTTTACGCATCGCTTATTTTTAGAAGTTCTCGCAATAGTTTACATTTCTAAGTTTATCTTTGTTCAGATGGCCAAAAAAGTAAAAAGAAGAAAGGAAATAAAGCGAAAGTTGCTCCATAAGTACCGTTTGGTGATACTGAACGAAAGTACTTTTGAGGAAAAGATATCTTTCAAGCTCAGCCGTTTGAACGTATTTGTAACGGGTTCCCTTTTTATGATAGTACTTATTGGTCTCACCATACTTCTCATCGCATTTACACCCTTACGGGAGTATATCCCCGGATATTCATCCACTGCGTTGAAGAGACAAGCAACGGAACTTACTTACAAGACGGATTCGTTGGTAAGGACCCTAAATTATACCAATAGGTATTTGGACAACATCAGAATGGTCTTGAAGGGCGATATTGAAAACAACGAAATCAATAGGGATTCTTTGTTCGAACAATTCAAGATAGATCCTTCCTCCGTTGATTTGACACCCACACGCGAAGATTCCCTTTTAAGGGCAGAGGTTGCCTTGGAAGACAAATACAACCTTTTTGAGAGGGATACGGACAGGAAAAATTTGGTGCTATTTCCTCCTGTAACAGGGACCGTATCCATGGGTTATGACCTAGAAAGTAAGCATTATGCGGTGGACATCACTGCCCCTATGGATACGCCGGTAAAAGCTGTGGCGAATGGTACCGTTATTTTTTCAGAATGGACCGCAGACACCGGTTATGTCATTATTTTGGAACATAAGGATGGTCTTTTAAGTGTATACAAGCATAACGGATCCTTGGCAAAATTTCAGGGAGCGGTCGTGCGGGGCGGTGAGGTCATAGCATCTGTTGGAAATACCGGTGAATTGACCACAGGCCCTCATTTACATTTTGAACTTTGGGATGACGGAAATCCCGTAGACCCCCAAAATTTTATCGATTTTAATTAAATGACATGTCGTTAAAAGCCTTTGCCGCCAAGATTTTCGCCAAAAGAATAGTGGCTAAGACCAATAAGTGGGTCCGCAAGCCAGATGTAACCCAAAACAGGGTTTTCAAGGAGCTTATAGGCAAAGGGGCTGGAACCAGATTTGGACTGGACCACGATTTTAGCAACATCCACACGTATAAAGACTTTTCTGAAAGGGTACCAGTTAGGGATTACGAAGAACTAAAATCCTATATTACGAGAATGGTTAATGGAGAGGCAGATATTTTATGGCCCGGCAAACCACTATATTTTGCAAAGACATCCGGTACAACCTCGGGAGCCAAATATATTCCAATCACCAAGGAATCCATCAAGAATCAAGTGGAAGCGTCCAGAAATGCCATTCTCAGTTATATCGATGAAACGGGTAGGGCCGATTTTGTGGACGGAAAAATGATTTTCTTACAGGGAAGCCCTGAACTTACGGAAAAGAACGGGATAAAATTGGGTAGGCTTTCCGGCATTTCCGCCCACTATGTGCCCAATTATCTCCAAAAGAACAGACTGCCAAGTTGGGAGACCAATTGCATTGAGGATTGGGAGACCAAAGTGAATACGATCGTAACCGAAACCATGCACGAGGATATGACCGTAATTGCAGGTATACCCTCATGGGTACAAATGTATTTTGAGAGGCTCAAAGAAAAAACCAATCGGAATATTGGGGAGCTGTTCCCTAATTTTGAACTATTCATTTACGGCGGTGTCAACTACGAACCCTACAGAAAGAAGTTTGAGGAGTTGATTGGCCGAAAAGTTGCCAGTATTGAGCTCTTTCCGGCCAGTGAAGGGTTTTTTGCCTATCAGAATTCCCAGAAGGATAAAGGTATGTTGCTGCTCTTGGACCATGGTATTTTCTACGAGTTTGTTAGGGCAGATGAATTCTATAATGAGGAAAGGAAAAGGTTGACCATAAGGGAGGTAGCATTGCATGTGGACTATGTGATGATTATAACCACGAATGCAGGACTTTGGGCGTATAATCTTGGGGATACCGTTCGGTTTGTTTCCTTGGACCCTTATAAAGTAATCGTTTCGGGACGGATTAAACACTTTATTTCGGCCTTTGGTGAGCATGTGATAGCCAAGGAAGTAGAAGAAGCTATGCTCATGGCCACAAGTGCTACGGATGCCAAAACAAACGAGTTTACGGTAGCACCACAAATCACACCTGAAAATGAGGAGTTGCCTTATCATGAATGGTTCGTTGAATTTGAAAGGGAACCTTCGGATATGGAAACCTTCAAGAAAACTTTGGACCAAGCATTACAAAAACAAAACAGCTATTATTTCGATTTGATAGAAGGTAAGGTCCTTCAGCCCTTGAAAATAACCCTGATCAGGAAAAATGGATTTATGGATTACATGAAGTCCATTGGCAAGCTGGGAGGTCAAAACAAGGTCCAAAGATTGTCTAATGACAGAAGTGTCGCCGACAAATTAAAGGAATTTATCGCTTGACAAGACAGGAGATCTATACAAATAATAATCGTAGTTTTGCGGGAAATCTTTTATGGGTAAAACAGTTACAACTACCAGGGCACAGGAATCTACCAATGCTATTGAACGCATGTACATTACCATGCGGCACCTTTTTAATAGAGGCTTTTATAAACCCACCGGTGTATCTGGCGAAGCCTTAAAAAATGCTCTTTTACTTTTACGACCAGAAATTTACGGATCACTAGGGGAGGAAAAGGCGGAGCTCAACGGTCTTTTGTACGTTTTGGAAAGACTGCCAGAGGGCATAGAGCAATGTAGGTTTATCAATCTAACTTCTGACGAGGGTTATGGAATTTCCCATATAGACCCCATTATTCCCCCAAAAAGAAGACGGAATTGTTACCGTATCGATGACGAACAAATGAACATTGAGATTACACGTGGCAGATCGGATATCTATGATATTCTGACCCATTTAACATTTTTGTTCATCGAATCCGAAAAAATATGTAATAAGGTCTTGATTCCTGATTCCAATAAAACCATTAGGGATTGGACAAAGCTGGAAGCCTCCCTGAAAAAGACAGAGCTGGAACAATCCGAAAAGGAAATTGCTTTGATACATACGGCAAATATTTTGGGAAGGTCCTTTGGAGAAGTATTGAATGTTTACAATAAATTGGCAACGGAAACCAACCCAGAGCGATTTTTACGCATTGTATATTGGTTGGGAAAATTGGCAATTGAAGAGGAATTGACAGGAGAAAAGCGCTCCATTACATTTAGTACTTTGTTAAGGGAGCGATTGGGACATCACATTCATGGGGAACGTTGGGCCAACCACATAAAAGCGATTTTGGAAGAACATGGTCTATTGGAAAGGCCTATCCATATAATCTCCGCTAATATGCATAGTGTCATGAATTCTTTTTTTGCAACCCATGCACTAAAAGATGATTTTCCCAATGCGAACAAGCTGGAAATTTATGAAGCCTTGAGCGCATCGGGCAGTGAAGACTTGCGATTAAAGGTGCGGGAATTTGCAGAGGCCAATGGCATGATATCCATTGAGGATTCCTCGGGTACCAATATTGATGTACAAATATTTGATACGGGGAGGTTCAATAAAAACGTATGCTGCTATAATTTCCCAAGTACAGGTGAAGAAGAAAAACCTGTTATATTTGTAATGGACTATGCCTTTGGGGAGCAGGCCTTTGAAACTATCGATGAGTTTCTTAAGCCATATGAAAAGGAGGAGAGGGAGGTTTTCTTAAATGTAGTATCAGTCTCCATTATGGGAAAGGCCGGGATATTGGAAGGAGGCAAAGGAGACATTATGATTCCTTCGGCACATATTTTTGAGGGAACGGCGGACAACTATCCTTTTAACAACGAACTGTGCAGCGAAGATTTCAAAGGAAACGGTCTTAAAGTTTTTGAAGGAGCCATGGTAACCGTTTTAGGGACTTCGCTCCAGAATAAGGATATACTGAAGTTTTTTCATGAATCCACTTGGAACGTAATAGGATTGGAAATGGAAGGGGTGCACTATCAAAAAGCGATACAATCTGCCTCGAAAATTAGAAAAAGTATACGGGAAGATGTGAAGGTGCGATATGCCTATTATGCATCGGACAATCCTTTGGAAACTGGCAGTACTTTGGCTTCGGGAGGATTGGGTACAACGGGCGTAAAGCCCACCTATTTGATTACAGATCGTATTTTAAAACAAATATTTTACTCATAACATGGCGGAAAATCAATCAATTAAAAATCAGGACAGTTCCGATGAAATCGACTTGGGACAGCTATTCCAGCTTATCGGCAGGGGATTTAATGCCATTTTCAGGTTTATACTGAGAGTTTTTCTCTATTTAAAGAAAAATGCTTTTATACTCATTGGTTTAATTTTATTGGGATTGGCGGTCGGCTATGGATTAAACCAAATTGTTTCAAAAAGACTAAAGACGGAGGTTATTGTAAAGCCCCAATTAAACAGTAAGAATTATTTGTATGATGTAATAGACGAATTACAATCAAATATTGCTGCAAAGGATACTAGTTTTTTTCAGTCCATAGGAATAATGGATATTGATTTCTCAGGTTTGGAGATCACCGTTGGTAAGGCCATGGAGGAAGTTACCTCTGAAACGGATATGCAATATCTGGAGCTACTACAGAATTTTGAAAACACCAATGCTATTGCGGATCTGTTAAGGGCAGAGCTAGAGGACAAAAGCTCTTTTAGTCATCGGATTACATTCTACTACAAAAACAAGGAAAAGGGAAGTGAGTTTGCCAAAAAAGTTATGGATTATATCAATTCCAATTCTTACTTTGACGATGTCCTCCAAATAACTAGAAATAACGCAGAAAATAGAATCGAACAAAACCAAGTATTATTGGAACAGGTCGATAGGATTGTTACCAATTATACCAATAATCTGGCTTCGGGGAATAATCCCATTTCTAGTGAACGGATTATTTTGGACAATCAGGAACAAGTTAATATTGCCGATCTTTTCCAATATAAGAACATTCTTATAAGAGATATTGAAGCGAAAAAACTGGAATTAGCAGAGCAGTTGCAACCTATCAGTATCATCAACTTTGGAAAGCCTCAAATAGTTAGAAAGTCATTTTTTGGAAAGAATATAGTTCTTGTGCCAATTGTATTTATACTCTTTTTCTTTCTAATCTCCTTCTTACGGTACCTCAACAGAAAAGCAAAATTGCCCGAGAATAGTAAATGAAAAATCGATTCAATGAATACCGCACTATTTTGGTCACCGGGGGAGCGGGCTTTATTGGCAGTAATTTTATTCCGTTTTATTTAAAAAACAACTCTAATGTAAGGATAATTAACTTGGATAAACTCACCTATGCTGGGAATCTTGATAACTTGAAAGAGGTAGCAAATGATAGTCGGCATTTGTTCGTGCAGGGGGATATATGCAATAAAGAATTGGTCAACAAAATATTCGAGGAGTATAATATAGATGGTATTGTGCATTTTGCAGCCGAATCCCATGTGGATAATTCAATAGAAGATCCGCAAAATTTTATTAAGACCAACATAGAGGGAACCTTTGTACTGCTTGAAGCTGCAAGAAAGTATTGGATGAATTCACCCTTTCAAGTTAGAAAAGGTATGGAACATGCACGTTTTCATCACATTTCCACGGATGAGGTATTTGGTAGTTTGGGAGCAACAGGATATTTCACGGAAGACTCCTCCTATGCACCAAATAGCCCTTATAGCGCCTCAAAAGCGTCTTCAGATTTCTTAGTTCGTAGTTATTTCCATACCTACGGTTTAAATGTGGTAACCAGTAATTGCTCCAACAATTACGGTCTTAAACAACATGATGAAAAGTTGATTCCCACTATTATCAGAAAAGCTTTAAATGAGGAGGAAATCCCCATTTATGGCAATGGCAGTAACATAAGGGATTGGCTCTATGTTATGGACCATTGTAAAGGTATATCCAAGGTTTTTCAAAAAGGCAGGTCCGGAGAAACCTATGTTTTAGGGGGAAACAACGAATTGAGTAGTTTAAAAATTTCAAAAGAAGTTTGCGTTATTTTGGACAACCATGTTCCCAAATCCAAAGGAAGTTATTTGGAACAGATTACGTTTGTGTCGGATAGGCCAGGACATGATTTCAGATATGCGATTGACTCATCTAAAATAAAGAACGAGTTAGGATGGTTCCCAAAGGAAAGTTTGGATTCCGGTTTAGAAAGGACCGTTTCTTGGTATGTTGATAAATATAGAAAAGGAAGAAAATGAAGGGAATAATATTGGCGGGCGGTACGGGTTCACGCTTACACCCTATTACTTTGGCGGTGAGCAAGCAATTAATGCCCATTTATGACAAACCTATGATTTATTATCCCTTGGCCACTTTAATGTCAGCCGGAATAAGAGAGATATTGATTATTACCACACTGCAGGATGCGCCTATTTTTGAAAAATTATTAGGAGATGGCTCGCAACTTGGGTGTGAGTTTCAATATGCTGTTCAGGAACACCCTAATGGCTTGGCAGAAGCATTCATCATTGGAGAGCAATTTATTGGAGATGATAAGGTTGCGCTAATTTTGGGAGATAATATTTTTTACGGCTCTGGGCTGGCAAAGCTTTTGCAACTGAATAATAATCCGGAAGGAGGCATTATTTATGGGTATCACGTAAATGATCCGCAACGGTATGGAGTAGTTGAGTTTGATAATTCTGGAAAGGTGATTTCCATTGAGGAAAAACCGAAAAAACCAAAATCAAATTATGCCGTGCCTGGTATTTATTTTTACGATAACGAAGTAATTGAAATTGCAAAAAGTATCCGACCCAGTAAAAGGGGAGAATTGGAAATAACGGATGTAAACAAGGCTTATCTGGGAAAGGGGAAGTTGCAGGTAAGCATCTTAGACCGTGGCACGGCATGGTTGGACACGGGAACATTTGGCTCATTGATGCAAGCCAGCCATTTAGTGGAGGTAATTCAGCAGAGACAAGGACTTAAAATTGGTTGTATTGAGGAGATGGCCTATACCATGGAATATATTGACAAGGAACAATTATTTCAACTGGCAAAACCTTTAATGAATAGCGGGTATGGGGAGTATTTAATTAATTTGCCTTGAATGAAGATTAAATTGGGCAAGAATGAATCTCCTGTCGATTATTTGGCATTTTTAGTGAACAATACTGGTGACAAAAATGAAGTAGGAAGAAAAACTGTACTTTTGAAAAAATGATTTAGTGACTCCTTAGATTTAGTGAAAATTAAATTTCTAAATGATATATATTGATTATTTTGCTCATGAGAGTGCAATTATAGACAAAGATTCTAACATAGGAAAAGGCTCTAAAATCTGGCATTTTTCTCATATAATGACAGACTGTATTATTGGCGAGAACTGTAATATTGGACAAAACGTAGTTGTTTCACCTAAGGTCATATTGGGAAACAACGTAAAAGTTCAAAACAATGTGTCTATCTATACCGGTGTAATTTGTGAAGATGATGTTTTTTTAGGTCCATCAGTGGTTTTTACCAACGTAATAAATCCGCGAAGTGCTATAAATAGAAGAGATAAATACGCAAAAACGGTAGTAAAAAAGGGCGCCTCCATTGGGGCTAATGCCACCATAGTTTGCGGCAACGACATTGGCGAATATGCCTTTATCGGGGCAGGAGCGGTAGTGACTAAAGACGTGCCCGCCTATGCGTTACTGGTCGGTAATCCTGCCAAACAAATTGGTTGGGTTGGGGAATATGGACATCGGTTGCAATTTAATTCGCAAAATGAGGCCATTTGTCCTGAAAGTGAGCAAAAATATAAAATCGAGGACGGTAAAGTAACAAGAATAGCATAATATGAATATAGATTTTGCCAACTTGGATAAGGCATTTAAGGAGCACGAGGATGAATTTTTGACAGCAGCCCTCGAAGTAATGTCTTCAGCACGATATATTTTGGGCAAGGAAACTGATGAATTTGAGGAAAAACTGAGGCAATTTACCGGCTCGCAACATGCGCTTGGATGTTCTTCCGGTACAGATGCACTTTTATTGGCTTTAATGGCCCTAGGAATACGTTCAAGAGACGAAATAATCACTACGCCGTTTACATTTATCGCCACAGCCGAAACAATTGCTTGCTTGGGTGCAAGACCTGTTTTTGTAGATATAGATGAGGAAACTTTTAACATCGATGCCTCATTAATTGAAGCCGCCATATCCGAAAACACGAAGGCCATTATGCCAGTATCGCTCTATGGTCAAATGGCGGATATGGATGAGATCAATCGTATTGCGGAAAAATATGGATTGGCCGTTATAGAGGATGGTGCGCAAAGTTTTGGTGCGCTTTATAAGGGCAAAAGGAGCTGTAATACCTCTACTATTGGATGTGCCAGTTTTTTCCCAGCAAAGCCCTTAGGTTGTTTTGGAGACGGGGGTGCCGTTTTTACAAAAGATGAAAAATTATATGAGATGATGAAGGCCATGAGAGTACATGGGCAGGTCAAAAGGTACGTCCATAAATATATTGGCATGGGTGGAAGGCTGGACAATTTGCAGGCGGCCATCTTGAGCGTAAAGATGAATTATTATGAAGAGGACATCAAGAGGAGACAGAAAGTTGCCGACAATTATAAAACTAGGCTAAAAGGCATTATCCCAACACCGGTGGTCAAAGAAGACAGAACATCCGTTTGGGCCCAGTTTACGATAAGGGTACAGAATCGTGGATGGGTTCAGGAGAATTTGGCCAAAGTAGGTGTACCTACTGCCGTGCACTATCCCATACCTATGCATCTACAAGAATGTTTTGGTTATTTAGGTTACAAATTTGGAGATTTTCCCGTAAGCGAAATGTGCGCTGACGAGGTAATGAGTTTGCCCATGAACCCATACCTATCAGAGAATGAACTAGACTATATCACAAACAATCTGATTAAATTACTTTAAATGAAGAATTTTGCATTGATAGGTGCAGCGGGCTATATTGCTCCAAGACATATGAAGGCCATTAAGGATACAGGAAACAATTTGTTGGCCGCCTTTGATAAAGGGGATAGCGTTGGGGTGATAGATTCCTATTTTCCCAAAGCTGATTTTTTTGTTGAATTCGAACGTTTCGACCGACATATCGAAAAGTTGAAGTACGAAAGGGAAATGTTCTTAGATTTCGTTAGCATCTGCTCACCCAATTATCTTCACGATGCCCACATTCGTTTTGCATTGCGTTCTGGAGCGGACGCTATTTGCGAAAAACCTTTGGTACTTAATCCTTGGAACATCGATAAACTTAAAAAAGTAGAAGAGAACACAGGCAAAAAAGTTTACAATATCCTACAACTGAGAGTACACCCGTCTATCATTGCACTCAAGGAAAAGGTAAAAAACGCGAAAAAAGACAAAAAATTTGAGGTTGATTTAACCTATTTGACCTCTAGAGGGCATTGGTACCATACCTCTTGGAAAGGGGACCATAGCAAATCAGGAGGTATCGCAACCAACATCGGGGTCCATTTTTATGATATGCTTTCTTGGATCTTTGGCGATGTTCAAGAGAATATCGTGCACGTTCATGAAAAGGATCGGGCCGCCGGTTATTTGGAATTTGAAAATGCCAGGGTTAGATGGTTCTTATCCATTAATGCGGACTATCTTCCCCATGAGATCAAGGAGAAAGGACAAAGCACTTTCAGGTCGATTACCATTGATGGCGAAGAATTGGAGTTCAGCGGTGGCTTTACCGATTTGCATACCATGGTATACCAAGATATTCTTGATGGCAAAGGTTATGGCCTTGAGGCGGCAAGAACCGCAATAGAAATTGTCCATAATATTAGGGCTTCAGAACCCGTTGGTTTGCGAGGTGAGTACCATTCCCTTCTAGTAGGCCTTGATTCTTGACAACAGATACCATCTAAGAAATATAAAAGCAAATTGTTCTCAAAAATTTGGTCGAAATTTTCAGAATCTGAGTTTTCAAGAAATGTTTCCACTCAAATCTTGGGTACGGGCATGGCACAAGCATTGCCCTTTTTGGCCACCCCTCTTTTGACCCGTTTATACACAGAAGAGGATTTTGCCACGTATACGTCATTTTTCGCTGTGGCCAGTATTTTTGCCGTAGCTGTTGGAGGCAATTATCATCTAGCAATCGTTTTGCCTAAGGCTGAAGTTGAGGCCATTAAGTTATTTACCCTAAGTATATATTTGACCATTGCCTATTCGGTGGCGATTGCGTTGATTTTGCCTTTTTTCCACCGTCTTTTTCCTGACACCTTAAAAAATGCCCTTTTTTACGTACCTCTCTATGTTTTGTTCTTTGGTATTTGGACGGCATACATTAATGTTTCCATTAGACATAAGACCTTTACTAACAACGCCTTGGCAAAGGTAGTGCAAGCTCTTGGTTACATCATCATCGCTGTTGGTTTGGGATTCAGTAAGCTTTTGGCATTTGGGCTGGTAACTGCCAAAATTGTCGGCACTATTATTTCTTGGATGTTTCTTTTCCGTAAATCACGGATAAGGTTTGCCATACTGCCTTTCATATCATTAAGGGATATGGCCATTACCTATATAGATTATCCTAAATACGGCATTTGGCCCGCATTTTTGAATACCATATCGCTTCAGGCCATGGTATTGGTGTTGACAAAATTCTATACGACCGAAGATTTGGGCTATTTTGGCCTCACATTTATGGTTTTGAGCGCTCCATTAACACTTATAGGAGCTTCTTTCAAAGATGTCTTTTATCAAAAAATTGCATTTTTGATGAATGCCCGACGATATCGGGAAGCACAAAACTTCCATAAAAAGGCTGCAATGGCCTTGTTTTTAATGGGACTGCCAATAGGAATCGTACTATTCTTCTTCGGAGAATCGCTTTTTGGTTTTGTTTTTGGCACAAAATGGAATAGATCCGGTCATTTTGCATCAATTCTTGCCATTAGCTTTGTGGTGAGGTTAGTTATAAGTCCGCTTTCATCTCTATTCAATGCCACCAATACCCTGCGAATCGCATCTAAATGGCAGGTTTTGTATTTTGTAAGCACCTTTGTGTCTTTAGGGTTTTGTGCCATTCACCTTAAATTGGGGCTAATAAAACTTATGTGGGTATATGTTGTTCATGAAATCATACTATATGGCTTGTATTTGGCCCTTCAGATAAAAACCCTCTATGGTTATGGTCAAGACCCTGACCACAACAACCAAAATTGCTGAATGATGATGACGTTTAAATTTGGAAGCATACGGAACAATCTTCATTATAAGGGAGCCTTGTTATATGCTTTTTTCATTCCGCTTCATCCAAAAATGGCAACTCTAGCCATAATTATTTGGCTTTTTTTATCAATGATAAGCTACAAAAGTGGAAATGTGGTCAAGAATAAGTTTCTCTGGCTATTGCCCTTGTTTTACGTCTCCTACGCCGTTGGTTTTTTAAATTCTGGAATTTCAGATTATGGATTTATAGAGAGCAAACTATCTCTGCTGGCCTTTCCAGTACTTTTCTTTATTCACGATTATTCTCTTCAACAACGCATGGATATGCTGCGGGCCTTGGTTGCCGGACTAACATTGGCAGGTTTTGTATGTCTTTTAGTAGCCACCTATAGGTCAACGTCAATCGAAAACGGCATCTTTGTCTTTCAAGCCAATGTATTGAGCGGAAAAGGGTTTGTAGAATCCATAATGTATGGGGGCAACTATTTCTTTGGCCGGCACTTCTCAATCTTTCACCAAACCGTGTATTTTGCGCTTTATCTATGTATAGGTATTGCTGTACTAATGTTTCGACCTAATGAGTTTAAACCGCTATTGCGCATTGTTTTAATAATGTTTTTTTTGGCGTTGCTCTTTCTCATTTCCAACAAAGCTTCATTCATCGCTCTTGTCATGGTTTTACAGATGCTCTTGTTTTTTTCAACATATAGTGTTAGACAAAAGGTTAGGGGCTTAGCCATAAGTATAGCGGTAACTTTACTTTTTGTGTTTGGAAATCCCAGAGCGCGGGAGGCGATACGTAAGGTTGTTGTTGATGGGATAACCATAAATAAAAACGAGCGCTACGGATTTGGAACACGCCTTTTAAGTTGGGATGCGGCCTTTAATTTAATACAACAAAAACCAATTTTGGGATATGGTCATGAAAACACCCAAAAACAGTTAAACACGTATTATCTGAAAAACAATTATACATTCGCATTAAAGGAAAGTTATAACGCCCATAATCTATGGTTGCAATCCTGGCTCGAGAACGGAATTGTCGCCGTACTCCTTCTTTTGTGTGTTTTCTCAGTGCTTTTCTCTAAAAGCGTGGGTTCCCCCTTATTTTTGTCTTTTGTGCTGATATTGCTTGTTAATTCAATATTTGAGGGAATGTTCAATCGTTTTTCCGGTATTTCGTTTGTCTCATTTATATGCTGTTATATAATGACAAACCCAAAGAAGGGAGGTGTGGTCGATGAAGCTTAAGTTGAATATCTCAAATTACTTTGTTCTGTATTTTTTTCTTTTGATGGGCCTGTTCCATTATAAGATTAAGGGTTACCCATATTGGGAATATGTGGGGTTCTTGAAAAGCCAAAGTTTTGGTTTTATTCCATCGCGCTTTTTTCTATCACTGCTTCTTTTCTCAATAAACTTGGCTTTACTCAGCACTTTAAGGAAGACCAAGATGTCATTTATCGTTTTGTCCATTTTCTTTGCATTGATTACCATTCCATCATTAATTGCTTTTACTACCGGCAGCAATTATCCGGGCAATTTGTTGATATATCATCAATCCTTTTTTTTCGTCCTTTTTGGGTTCTCAAGGATTAATGTCAATTTTGCCAAAGTTCCTACAATTAACAAGAGTCAGTCCCTCTACCTGCTTTTGCTAACAGCTACCATTGGCATTATTCCCTATATTGTTGTCTATGGTCCCTATATCAATTTGAAAAACCTATTATTAATGGACGTGTATGAGACTAGGTTCAAAATGAGGCCCCTATCAAACCCCTATTTTGGATATTCCTATTCAGTGTTCACGAAGATTGTAATTCCACTAATAATTGTTTTTGGCCTAGAACTCAAAAAAAAGGTCTGGGTTTTTGTAGGGGCGCTATACTTGATTTTGTTTTATTTGTTTGGCGCACATAAATCTGTCTATGTGGGCCTTTTTGTAGTGTTCATATTCTATAAATTCAGTTATGCAAAATCAATCCATTTCATTCTTAAGTACTCTTGTGTCCTGATCGTACTATTTGCGGTCTTGGCCTATTTTGGGTGGGACTATCCTTGGATATTATCTTTTAGGAGGGTGCATTTTTCGTCTGCCCTACTGGATATTTGTTATCTCGATTTTTTTAAGAACAACTATTTATACTGGTCAGAATCAATTTTCAAGGGCTTGATAGAATATCCTTATGATGTTCAGGCTACCCATCTTATTGGCGACCTATATTTTAAACGGCCCAATATGTCTGCCAACAATGGATTTATCTCAGATGGTTATATGAATTTTGGAAGTACCGGCGTATTCATAAATATCATAATTGTCAGCGTTTATTTTTCGATATTGAATAGTCTTCATATACCTTCAAAGTATTTTGGCCTATATTTAGTCACCATGTTCTCATTTTTAAGTTCTCCGGTAAGCACGGTATTTCTGACCCATGGCGGTTTAGCATTGTTGTTGGCCTCGATTTTTTTGTTGAACAAAAGGCCCACAGCCCAAGTTACCCGGTAGTCCCTTATAACTTTAAAACCATGATGAAAGTTTGTCACTTAAGTTCAGTACATTTTAGATATGATACCCGTATTTTACTAAAGGAGTGTATTTCACTTCGTAAAAATGGTTACGAAGTTCATTTAGTTGTAGCCGACGGTAAAGGGGATGAAATTTTTGACGGGGTTCATATTCATGATGTAGGCAAGCCAAAAAGCATGTTGAACAGGTTTACTAAAACCACTAAGGCGGTATATCATAAAGGGTTTGCACTTGATGCGAACATTTATCATTTTCACGACACAGAACTGATCCCTGTTGGACTGAGGTTGGTGAAAAAGGGAAAGAAGGTGATCTATGATTCCCATGAAGACTTGCCAAGGGAAATCATGAGCAAAGAGTATATTCCAGGCTTTCTTCGCAAGCCTGTATCTGTACTTGTGGAGTTATACGAGGACTTAGCAGTAAAGAAATTTGACTTTGTAATAACGGCCACCCCCCACATACGAAAAAGATTCGCCAAATTGAACAAAGCTACCATGGATGTCAACAATTATCCTTTATTGAGTGAATTGAACACCGAAACCACGGATTGGGCCAACAAGAAGAACGAAGTTTGCTATGTTGGTAATATTACCCAGATTAGGGGGTTAGAACAAGTCATTGACGCCATGGAACTTTTAAAGGGCATTCGCCTGAATCTAGCCGGCAGTTTTGCGCCTAACACGTTTAAGGAGAACTTGGAGAGAAGAAAAGGATGGGAGAAAACCAATTTTCTTGGACAAATTGATCGTAGTGAGGTAAAAAGAGTACTTCGTGACTCACAAGTTGGGATTGTTACCTTTTTGCCTGCTGGCAACCATACCCATTCCCAACCCAACAAGTTGTTCGAATATATGGCCCAAGGCATACCTTTGGTGGCCTCAAATTTTGATTTATGGAAGGACATTATAGAAAAGGTAGATTGTGGCATTTGTATTGACCCCAAAGATCCCGTAGAAATTTCAAAGGCCATTAAAGTATTCCTTGATGATAAAGCGAGTGCCCAGCGTATGGGAGAAAATGGGAGAAATGCGGTTCTCAATACATATAATTGGAAGCCCGAGGAAAAGAAATTACTGGGCATTTATGCCAAATTGGAAACATAAATAAACCTATAGTTTTGCGTAATAAGAGATGTTTAGTTTTTTTTAAAAAATGGAATAGCGGCAATTTGATTTATTAATTTAAGTATTTAGAAATGAAGATAATCACAATAGTAGGAGCCAGACCTCAATTCGTAAAGGCTGCGGTCGTCAGCAGGGCAATTGCAGAGTATAATTCATATCAACCTACACAAATAATACAAGAGATTATAGTGCATACAGGGCAACATTTTGATACAAAAATGAGTGATGTGTTCTTTGAACAAATGAACATTCCACTGCCGCACTACAATTTGGACATCAACAGCCTATCCCATGGGGCAATGACAGGCAAGATGCTGGAGGAAATAGAGAAGGTGTTACTTCATGAAGAACCAGAATGGGTGTTGGTCTATGGGGATACGAACTCAACCATTGCTGGGGCTTTGGCCGCAAAAAAACTTCATATAAAAGTTGCGCATGTAGAGGCCGGATTGCGTTCATTCAATATGAGAATGCCTGAGGAAATCAACCGTATTTTAACAGACAGGATAAGCGATGTTCTTTTTTGTCCAACCCAAACCGCCATGGACAATCTGAGCAAGGAAGGCTACGAGGCCATGGGCATAAAACGAGTACAATGTGGTGACGTAATGTATGATGCGGCATTATATTATACAGAACAAAGTACACGGCCAGTGGGTGTGGATAGTAATACAGTGCCTTTTGTACTGGCTACCATTCATCGTCAGGAAAACACGGACGATAAGGGAAAACTAACATCTATTTTCGAGGCATTGAAGGAAATATCTCAAAATCAAAAGGTGATTCTGCCGCTGCACCCTAGAACCATTAAAAAATTAGATGGTTTCGGAATTATGGTCAATAACAACATCAAGATTTTGGAACCGGTCGGCTATTTTGAAATGATATGGTTGTTGTCCAATTGCGTTTGTGTCATTACGGATAGTGGCGGACTTCAAAAAGAGGCTTTTTTCTTTAAAAAACCCTGTATTACGGTACGGGAGGAAACAGAATGGATAGAGTTGGTGGAACACGGCGTTAATTTTATTGCGGGTTCTGACCAAAAACGAATAGTACAATTATTTGACCAATTAGGCGAAAAGAACATTGATTTTGAGGTTAATTTATATGGTTCAGGGAATACGGGAAAAATTATCGTAAATACACTGGTACATTAAATTAGCTGATAATCAACATATTATTCTATGAACGACTTGGTTTCAATAATAACGCCAGTTTATAACTCTGAAAAATTCCTTTCATATAATATTGGAACAGTGCAGGCACAAACCTATAAGAACTGGGAGCATATCCTGGTTGACGACTGTTCCACGGACGGAAGCCAAGAGGTTATAAAATCATTTCAAGAAAAGGATTCTAGGATTAGGTATTTCAGGCTTCAGAAAAATGGTGGTGCCGCTGTGGCCAGGAATAAGGCGATTGAACTGGCCAATGGAAATTATATAGCATTTTTAGACAGTGATGACTTATGGTATCCTGAAAAGTTGGAAAAACAACTTCACTTTATGCGGCAAAATAATTACTATTTTACCTTTAGCGACTATGCTGTTTTAATCGAAAATAAAGAAAAAGCTGATATTTTTATTCACTGTCTTGACAAGGTCACTCTAAAAAGAGCCCTTTACAATAACCCAATTGGCTGTTTGACTGTAATTTATGATGTTGGATTCTTTGGAAAGCAATATTTCCCGACCATAGGAAAGTGCGAAGACCATGCACTTTGGTTAAATTTGCTCAGAAAAACCAATGGATATGGTTTAACTGAATGTTTGTCAAGTTACATAAAACGAAACGATTCGGTATCAGCGAATAAATTGGATTTGATTCAGTATCAATGGCAAGTATTTCGTAAAGTGGCCCAATTATCAATTGTACTTTCTTTTTTCTATTCAATCACTACCATTATAATAAAACTGAAGCAGATTATAGCAATATTTATCCTTATGAATTTTAAGGTTTCAAGAATTGGCAATGTGTCTAGGCAGTTTAAATAAAATTTTATGGGCATGGATTTTGTTATGTTTTTTTATTTTGGCTAAATATCCTTTATTAAACTTTTACTTTTATTGTTTTTAAAATTGAAAACTTACATTTAAGTCATAAAATCTTACAAGAAAAAATCAAATGGCACGCCCCTCAATTCTAAATAGCGTAGAACGCAAATTTATTCTTTTAGTAGGGGATTTGGTTGTTATTATAGCAAGTTTGAACGTTTTTGTAAATCATGCTATTGATGCTGAATTTATATCGACTAGATTGGAGATATCGGTTTTCTCTTTCGGTATTTTTTCATTTTTGACCCTCTCTTACATCCTTGATTTATATAACCTGCAGAAGAGGTTACGCAGAAAATATGTAATTACGCAAGCGCTTTACATTACTAGTCTCTTTGTTTTTGTCGTATTTATTTTTTGTGTTATTTTCTTTGACACGAGTTTCTGGCGAATACCTCTTTTGGTCTTTCTATTGCTTACGCCCGTTGAGGTGGCGCTTTGGCGACTTTTTTTTGCTAATGTATTTAGGGTAATACCCATTACTAAAAATGTACTGTTAATTTATGAAAAGGATACAGAAGGCTCTTTAAGAGAAGTGCAAAAGCGTATTGATGGGGTTGACCTTGAAACTTTTTATAGAGTAAAATTAACGTATGATATTAATTCGGATACAGCAATTAGAAAACCTTTCCTTAACGCGATTGAAAAGGTAGACTCTTGGGTTCTTAATGTAAAAAGTTATAATGGGATTCCTGCCGACTTGGAAAAGCTAATGTTTAGGGCAATTCTAAAGGGGAAAGAAGTGATAACATATACTTCATTTTATGAAAATATTTACGAGGCGCTGCCCATACAATCTCATAATGACAGTTTTTATGAAATACTTCAATTAAGGCATAAAAAGATCAGGTATCTACAAACCATTTTTAGTTTTGGATTAAATTTTTTGGTTTCACTTTTTCTAGGACTAATGCTTATACTATGCATTCCATTTGTATTCGTACTAAATATTTTTTTTAATCCCGGGCCTTTGTTTTATACACAAAAGCGTGTCGGTTTACATGGAAAAGAGTTCAAAATTTATAAGTTTAGGTCCATGGTAACGGATGCAGAAAAGGAAGGGGCCAAAATGGCCGTAAAGAACGACGCTCGTATTACTTCTTTTGGTAGAATATTAAGAATTTTCAGGATTGATGAAATTCCCCAAGTTATTTCCTTAATTAGGGGAGATATGCAGTTTATTGGTCCACGGCCAGAACGAAAGGTATTTGTTAAACAATTAAACAATTTAGTGCCTTTTTATGGGACTAGGCATCTTATAAGACCTGGTATTACCGGTTGGGCTCAGGTAAAGTATAAATATGGGCAAAATTTGGAGGATTCGGTTAGAAAATTGGAATATGATCTTTATTATATTAAAAACCGTTCAATTACCTTGGATTTAAGAATCATATTCAAAACCATTACTACAGTATTGTTCTCTAGAGGAATATAAAATAGACTAATGAAAAAAATCCTAATTACCGGCGCGGCCGGATTTCTTGGTTCACATTTATGTGACAGATTTATTAATGAAGGTTTTCATGTTATTGGCATGGATAACTTGATTACGGGAGATTTGGATAATATCAAGCATCTTTTTCCCTTGGAGAATTTTGAATTCCATCACCATGATGTGACTAAGTTTGTCCATGTTTCCGGAAAATTGGATTATATACTGCATTTTGCCTCGCCTGCCAGTCCTATAGATTATCTTAAAATCCCTATCAAAACATTAAAAGTGGGTTCGTTGGGTACGCTGAACCTATTGGGACTTGCCAAGGAAAAGGGGGCAAGAATCTTGGTTGCATCAACATCTGAGGTGTATGGAGACCCTTTGGTACATCCCCAAACCGAAGAATACAACGGTAATGTAAGTCCGGTAGGTCCTAGGGGAGTGTACGATGAGGCCAAACGCTTTATGGAGTCCATCACCATGGCCTACCATAGACACCACGGATTGGAAACAAGGATTGTACGAATTTTTAATACCTACGGCTCCAGAATGCGGTTGAATGATGGTAGGGTGGTACCGGCATTTATGGGACAGGCGCTGCGAGGGGAAGATTTGACCGTTTTTGGCGATGGTTCACAAACTCGGTCCTTCTGTTATATCGATGATCAGGTTGAAGGAATATACCGATTGTTATTCAGTGATTATCCGGACCCTGTGAATATTGGGAATCCACACGAAACAACCATTAAGGAGTTTGCTGAGGAGATTATTGCCCTGACGGGAACAAATCAGAAGATTATTTATAAACCACTTCCCAAAGATGACCCCACCCAGCGCCAGCCGGATATCACAAAAGCAAAGCAGATTTTGGGATGGGAGCCTAAGGTAAGTCGGTCTGAGGGCCTAAAAATCGTATACGATTATTTCAAATCCCTTTCCCCCGAGGAGTTGCAAAAAAAGGAACATCGGGATTTTTCTTCCAAATAGTTTATTTACGCATCAAAGCTTACTTTTGTCAAAAGTCTACTCATGAACATTTTAATTCTTGGATCTGGGGGCCGCGAACATGCTTTCGCTTGGAAGTTGTCCCAAAGCGATCATTTATCAAGGCTCTACATTGCCCCTGGAAATGCGGGCACCTCCAATTTAGGCGAAAACATACCAATTGGTGTAAACGATTTTGAAAAAATCAAGGAGGCCGTGCTGGAAAAGGTAATCGACTTGGTGATTGTTGGCCCAGAAGACCCTTTGGTGAACGGCGTTCATGATTATTTCTTGGAAGATGCTCAATTAAAAAGCATTCCCGTTATCGGCCCTCAAAAAATAGCGGCAAAATTGGAGGGTAGTAAGGAGTTTGCCAAGGAGTTTATGATGCGTCATAATATTCCTACGGCCAAATACCAAAGTTTTACTGCAGAATTATTGAACGAGGGATATGAATTTCTAGAGAGTTTGGAACCTCCTTATGTATTGAAAGCGGATGGTCTGGCAGCGGGCAAGGGTGTGGTCATTCTCAAGGACCTGAACGAAGCAAAAATGGAGTTGAAATCCATGTTGGTGGACGCAAAATTTGGTAGTGCCAGTACCACTGTGGTCATAGAGGAATTTTTGGAAGGTATAGAATTAAGTGTTTTTGTGCTTACCGACGGTTTAAACTATAAAGTTCTGCCCACGGCCAAGGACTATAAAAGAATCGGGGAGGGCGATACAGGTCTCAATACGGGCGGTATGGGGGCCATTTCACCAGTCCCTTTCGCCGATAAGACCTTTATGGACAAAGTACATGACCAAATAGTAAAACCTACCATAGAGGGCCTTAAATTGGATAATCTACCCTATAAGGGATTCATATTTATAGGATTGATCAAAGTGGGCGATGAACCAAAAGTAATCGAGTACAACGTTCGCATGGGAGATCCGGAAACGGAAGTCGTATTACCACGGATTCAAAATGATTTTGTGGAACTGATGCAAGCCGTTGCCAAAGGAGGTTTAAACGATGTAGCGATTAAAATCGATGCACGAGCCACCACTACGGTGATGACGGTTTCAGGCGGATATCCAGGTGCTTATGAAAAGGGAAAGGAGATAAAAGGGATTGACACGATTGAGGACTCCATTGTTTTCCATGCGGGTACCACCCTTAAAGAAGGTAAAATACTAACAAATGGCGGAAGGGTCTTGGCAGTAACTTCCTACGGGGAATCATATAAGGAAGCTTTGGCAATTTCCTACAAAAACGTTCAAAAGATACAATTTGAGGGAATGAATTACCGGCGGGATATAGGTTTTGACCTATAAAGAAAATCGGCATTTTCCAATTTGGAAAATGCCGATTTTTTTAAATGTTGATCTTTATAGGTACGAGTGGGAAGAAATCGACTTATCCTCTTCACCGTTATCGTTGAACTTTTTCAGCTCCAACATCCAATACACAAATGCTACAAAGCCGATTAACATAAATATCCAGTTCAAAATATTGGATAGTGTCCAGCTTTCCATAAATCGCAATGCATCCAATGGTGCGAAAAGTACATTGACAAACAAATCCTCGATACCGTAAAAAAATGACTTCATCTTATTGCTATATTTACAAGGCAAAAGTATAAAAATCATCCATGATTTCAAGCATTTTTGGTAAAACAAAACCGGTAAACTTTGTCATACTGTTCAGTTTTATCTTTCTTTTATATCCTACAACAAAGGTTTTTGTGCTAAATCTTGATGTAAACGACGTAAGTCCCTTAAAGGAACTTATTGTATTGGTCGTATTATTATTTAGTGTATTTATTATGGATTTCATAGTAAAACGAAATAAGTTGACCAAGAACAATTCTTACGCCATCCTGTTTTTTACACTATTTTTAATGGTGTTTCCCGCAACTATGGGCGATTCCAATGCCATCTTTTGCAATTTCTTCCTATTACTTGCCTTTAGGAGAATCCTCAGTATAAAATCCCTTAAGAACATCAAACTAAAGATATTTGACGCAAGTTTATGGATACTCGTAGGCAGCCTTTTTTATGATTGGGGCATACTCTATTTGGTTTTGGTGCTCTCGGCTATTTTTATTTATGAACCAAAAAACTTGCGAAACTGGCTTGTAATTATATCTTCGACAATATGCTTTTTGCTCATACTGATCGGGTTTTTATCGATTTTTGACCAACTTGACTGGCTTTTGGAACACTATAGTTTTCAACTGGACATTAAAAACTTGTTTACATTTGACCTTATTCCAAGCGTGAAAATCGGATTTTATATTGTCTTAAATGTAGCACTTATCTTTTGGGCTTTTCTAAAATTGGGCAAAGCCGGTGTAGGAAGGATTATTATGATACGTTTGGTGGTCCTTTCCTTTGTTTTGGGGTTATTGCTAAACCTATTGGTACTTTCAGGGAATAGTCATGCATTGATTATCACCTTTTTCCCCACGGTCATTTTAATGACCAATTATGTGCAGTCCATAAAGCGCGAAAAATTTCGGGAAATACTATTGATTGCCAGTATTTTGTTTCCAACGGCGATTTTTTTGGGAAATCTATTGATTTCCTGATATAAGGTATCTTTGTTAAAAATTAAATTATGTTCAGCGACTTTGCGGTAAAGGTTTTCGAGGAAAGTATCCATACATATCACAAAAAGGATGATGTAGATCAAGTGTTTAACAATCCCTATCCAAAGGAGGATATAGCCCATTTACTTTACCGAAAGAATTGGATCGACACCGTGCAATGGCACTATGAGGATATTATAAGGGATCCAAATATTGAACCCAAAGCGGCCTTGGATTTAAAGCGTAAAATCGATGCCAGCAATCAGGACAGAACGGACCTCGTTGAATATATTGACGGGTACTTCCTTAATAAATACCGATCAGTAGAAATCAAGGAGAACGCCACCATCAATACGGAGAGCCCTGCCTGGGCGATAGACCGACTTTCCATTCTCGCCTTGAAAATTTACCACATGCAGGAAGAGGTGAACCGGGAGGATGCATCCCAGGAACATCTAAAAAGGTGTCAGGACAAATTGGATATTCTTATGGAGCAGCGCAGAGATCTTTCGATGGCCATCGACCAATTGTTGAAAGATATAGAAGAAGGCAACAAATACATGAAAGTGTACAAGCAAATGAAGATGTACAACGATGAGGAACTAAATCCCATCCTTCGTGGCCAAAAATAGGAAAGGGCATATATTGGTTATCAGGTTATCGGCCATGGGAGATGTGGCCATGACGGTTCCTGTGCTACTTGCACTGACCGAAAAATATCCCGATCTAAAAATTACATTTCTTACCAAACCATTTTTTGCACCCATTGTATCTGAAATTCCCAACGTAGGTGTTTTTATTGCCGATGTAAAAGGCGTGCATAAAGGGGCTTTGGGTCTATGGAAACTTTTTAAACAGCTTAGGGGGATGGATGTGGATGCCGTGGCAGATCTTCACAATGTGCTACGCAGTAATATTCTAAAAATCTTTTTTAAATTAAACGGTATCCCTATTGAACAATTGGACAAGGGTAGAAAGGAGAAAAGGGAACTGACTTCGGGAAAAATAAAGGAACTAAATCCTCTAATTCCAATGTACTTGAGGTATCAATCGGTTTTCAAAAGACATGGTTTTGAATTTCCCGTTCACAATGTGCATATTTTGGAAAAACATAGATTAGTCGCCGATTTAGGTTCTAGTTTTTTTCCTAAAGGCAAGAAGGTAGTAGGTATCGCACCCTTTGCCGCTTTTTCCGGTAAAATATACCCTCTTGCATTAATGGAGATTTTGATTTCGGAATTGGCCGCAATGAAAGATGTAAAAATACTTCTTTTTGGAGGTGGCCAAAAAGAGCGGACAGTTTTGGAGGATTGGGAACAACAATACGCTGGATGCACCTCGGTAGCGGGAAAATTACCGTTTAAAGCGGAACTCGCCCTAATCAGTAATTTGGAGGTAATGATTTCCATGGATAGCGCAAACGGCCATTTGGCAGCTATGTACGGTGTTCCTGTAATTACTTTGTGGGGCGTAACACATCCGGCAGCTGGCTTTGCACCCTTTGGCCAGTCGGTTGAAAACCAAATTGTTTCGAACAGGAAAGAATTCCCCCTGATACCTACATCTGTTTACGGAAACAAATTTCCGCCGGGATATGATCAAGTCATGAAAACAATTTCACCTGAACAGATTGTAAAAAGAGTTCGGCAAATACTTATAATTGACTAGGCGACAACTTTTTTAGGCTCCAAGGATTTTAGATAAACTCGTAATTGGCTCATAAAGCGATATTTCCTGGCACTAGGGGTAGTTCCTACCATCAAGGTACGAACACCAAAATAAGAGCTTATTAAATAAGTGGCTGCCGCCTCACAATCTACATGGCGATCTACGTAGCCATTAAACTTCCCTTTTTGCAAGGCTGAAACTAGATTTACCTCCCAAATGGAAAATATATCACAAAGATGTTTCATTATTTTTTGGTCCTTTCCGCGAAATTCGGTCAAGAAATTATTGAGGACACAACCAAAGTCCATGTCATTGTGAACGGCGGTTTGCAAAGCGTCTTCAAAACAATCGACTATTTGCTCAAGGGGATTGTCATGGCCCTCTATAGGTTCAATTAGTACGCTGTATATTTTTCTCGCCAATAAGTTTTGAATGATTTGTATAAAGAAATCCTCTTTCGATACAAAGTGGTAATAAAAGGCACCTTTGGATAAGGATAGTTTTTTCAGAATGTCGTCAACGCTGGTGGCATAATACCCATTTGCATAAAATAGTTCCAATCCAGCGGTTTGCATGCGGTGCATGGTAGCCATGCGTTTTAAATTTTTATCCATGATTTCAAGATTTGGGTTAATCCGACCGTTTGGTCTATACAAAGAACCGACCGATGCTGGGTGAAATTCGATTCTTTGGATATGATGAAGAAAAAAATCGGCGAACGTTCAAAAACCCGATGAACTACTACTTTTTTAAAAATGAAAACCGACCAAGTGGTCGGTTTATGTGAACAATTTTAAGGATTAACAACTTGTGACTTGACATAGTTCATGTCTGATACCACCAAAGTAGAATAAAAATACCCCTCCTTTGGAGGGGTTAGGGGAGGCTTAAGCCACAGTACCCTGACAACTACTGCCGGCACCGGCCGTACAGCCATAACAGTGTTGGGAAATGATGATATTCCTATCGTTTAGAATATCCTCGTTGTAATCCTTGATATGTTTTATTTTACTGGCGACCTTTAAATCCAGCATTTGATTAAAATCGCAATCGTATAGCCATCCATCCCAACTCACGGAAATGGTATTCCTGCACATCACATTGGCAACAGCTGCCGGATTATATGCCTCCACAAGTGCATACATATAGTCTTCGTAATTTTCAGAAGCTATCAAGTAATCCAGAAAGCGGGCAATGGGCAAATTTGTGATGGCGAACAAATTATGGAACTCGATACCAAAATCTTCCTTGAGGGCCTTTTTAAAGTCTTTTTCCATAGCCCCCTGGTCTCCAGGCAAATAGGCTCCAGAAGGGTTATAGACCAAGTCCAACCGTAAATCGCTGCCCGGCATGCCATAACCTCTCTCGTTCAATTCCTGCAGCGCTTTAATGGATTTGTCAAAAACACCATCCCCACGTTGTTTATCCGTTTTACCCCGAGTCCAATGGGGCATTGAGGATACTACGTGTACATTATGTTTTTTGAAGAAATCCGGCAAATCATGGTATTTCTTGTTGGCCCTAATGATGGTCAAATTGGATCGGACAATAAAATCCTGTATACCAGCTTTGGCTGCCTCTTCAACAAACCATCTGAAATCTGGGTTCATTTCTGGGGCCCCACCAGTTAAATCCAAGGTATGTGCGCCGGTGTTTCTAATGACTTCCAGACATAGTTGCATGGTTTCGCGTGTCATGATTTCCTTTCGGTCCGGACCGGCATCAACATGGCAATGCTCACAGACCTGGTTGCACATATATCCTACATTGATCTGCAGTATTTCCAATTTCCTGGGGCGCAACGGGAACTGATCAATTTGATGGATCTTATCCTTAAAATAGGGGAGTTCCCCATCGGCAAAAATACCTCCGTTCAGAATTTCCAATTGTTTGTTGGAAACCGCCAATTCATCTCCTTGCGCCTTTAACGACTTTGTTGCCATAATTTCTGTATTTAAAAATCAAACTTCATTTTTGGGATATTTACGGCCCTTTACATGGATAGTTTGTTGTATTTGTTCATCATTTGTACTCCGTGGACTAAGGTGGCACCACTTTCAATGGCCGCACCTACGTGCACGGCCTCCATCATTTCCTCCTTGGTTATCCCTTTTTGTAATCCGTCCTTGGTATAGGCATCTATACAATAAGGGCATTTTACTACATGGGAAACGGCTAGGGCGATAAGGGATTTTTCCCTCGCCGTAAGGGCACCGGCTTCAAAAACTTTTCCGTAATAGTCAAAGAACTTGGTACCTAGTTCCTCACTCCATTCTGTTATTTTACCAAACTTTCTCAAGTCCTTGGGGTCGTAATAAGAATCTGCCATTGTTTTATTTGTTTGTGATTTTATGTTCTGATTTATAGTTGTATCCAATCCTATGGGAATTCCTTGACCCATTTTCTCCACTTCAGGAAGTATTTCCATATTGTCCCAAATACCCGAAACTAGAGTGTCCGCATACTCCTCTGGCAAATTATTGTCCAGCATTCTTCGTTGGGCCTTATTATGGTCATATTCAAAGCTACGGTGGTGAAAAACGATTTCCCCATCAGATTGTTCCAAAAGAAGATACCATACCCTAGTGGTTCCATCATTTGCGGGCATTCCAATGACCCCAGGATTTATCCAGAGTTTATCTTTTATTTTCTGATGAAATGGTAAACCGCAATGTCCAGCAATAATTACTTGACTGTTGGTTGCTTGAAAAGACCTTTCCTTACTATCCTGTGCATTGGATTTAAATATGAATTCCGATACATTGCCATAGTTTCCATGAACTACGGTCGCTTTTTTACCCGCATACGTAAAACTAAGGTACTCGGGCAGGGCCGAAATCCATTCGAGGGAGTCTTGCGATAGGTTCATTTTTGTATAGGGAAACCACATCTTTGAGAATCCATCACAACGTCCGCCCGACTTAAAATCGCAACCGCAGTCCTCACTATCGTTAGAAAGCTGTATTTCTACGTTGCCAGCGATCGACAATGCGCCCCAATTTTTAAAGGCTTGAATCGTTTCTTCGGGTTGGGCGCAGTATCCTGTGATGTCTCCTGTACAGATACAGTTTTCTGGGGGGATACCCGCTTCCTTGGCTAGTAAAATCAATTTTTCTATGGCCTGTAGGTTGCTATAGACGCCACCAAAAAGCAGCAATGTACCTTCCTTGGTTCCTAAGTCCTTTATTTTTTGCTCCATATAGGTATAAAATATAAAAGTGTACAACAAAGTATTCCCCAGACGTTGATCCAAAGCAAATCGGCATATTTTCCTTCTGTAAATATTAATTGCTCCGGAAAGCTTTTAAAAACAAGCAATAGGCCAAAGAACAATCCGCACATAACGCTCAGATGAAAACTAATTTTAGGAGCCTTTCCTTTCCAAAAAATGAATATCGGCGTAAGCCCAATGACCATAGTGCCGCTGATGGTCGTAGCCGATAAAATTTCGGCATCCAAAAAAACGGGAATCGTTCCCAATATGGCAATAAGGACCATGGACCATCTTCCAATGCTCAAACTGTTGCCAAATTTCAAATCGATCGCTATTAATTTAGAGAAGGAGGAGAATGTGGAATCCAAAGTGGAGGCGGCCGAGGTAATCATGATGAAATTTATGATAAGTAGGACTATGATACCAAATGCCTTTCCCACTTCTACAGCGGCCTGTCCAGCTAAGCCTTCGGACTGCGCATATATCCCTATAAAACTAAAAAGGACTATGCATAGGGCACCAAGAAAACTGGCTCCTAGAAAACTTTTTAAAGTCACCTTAGGGCTGCTGATGAACCCCCTGTCCGTTAGAACCGGGTCGTGAAAGGGATAACTAAAGGATTGAATTATCGCGGCGAACAATAGGTTTAGTCCCGTTTCAAAGGACCATATACCTGAACTGACCGTGTCCTTTACCATAAAATCGGTCTTAGGTCCGTATATGGTAAGAAGTATTATCACTAGTAATAGGGTGAACAAGGCCATTTGTACGACATCGGTAAAAATGGAACTGCTCATGCCGCCCTTGATAACATAGGCCAATGTTAGCAAGGTAAAAATCAGGATACTCCAGTAATACGGACTCGACCCAGCTTCCCCAAAATAGGACCCAATGACCATGGTATTGCTCCAAACTTCATTGAACAATCGAATGGCAATCAACATAGAAAACAGGGAAACCGCTCTTTTTCCAAACTTGGAGGTCAAGAAATGATGGATACTGGTATATTTTGCTTTTACCCTCATTTGGTATATAATGAAACCCGCAACGGCAAAGGACACATAGTAACCCGCATAGGCAATCCCACCAACGATACCAAATTCCAAACCTAGGTTGGCGGCATTGGTTATGCTTTTGGCAAAAATCCATGAGATAATCAAACTGCCCATAAGGACAAAGGTATTGGGCGTGCCCCTTTTTTGAACCGCATTAAAAAACTGATTGGTATCTTTTGCGTATGGGGAAAGAAGAAACAGTACCAAACTAGATACTAGAATCAATCCCCACTGCCAAAATACTAGGTCGCTCATTTTAGATTATTCTTGGTCCCACCACACATTTACATTGATACTATTGCCATCCGTGTTGTTGGCGGCCGTGGTATAATTTTGGTTGTTCAACGCTTCTTCCTCCGCCGGGTAGGGCATTCTTACAGGAATTAGGTCATCGTTTAGACTGGCCGATATCGTTTTGAGTTGGGGAAAACCGGTTCTTCTATATTCGACCCAACCCTCATAACCATTGATCATATTGGCGATCCATTTTTGGGTGATAATATTTTCCAAAGGGTCGCCATTTTCCATTGCCCCGGTTCCCGAAAGATAATCGCTTGGCAAGTCCACCTGCCAATAGTCGAAGGCTTGGGTCACACCAATTTCATACAAGTTTTGGGCATCGGCAGAAATTAAGCCCCTTTGTGCCGCTTCCGCCAATAGGAAATACGTTTCCATACTGGTCATAAAATTGGTATCCAATAAGCCTGTATTTTCCCGGAATATGGTGCCCGCCAAAGAGTAATCGGCCAAGGTAACCGTAGTGGAGGATGCATCGATACCGTTCAATAGACCATTATATTCATCACCAGTTTCACTATTGGCAAAGGGTCTGAACAACCTCGATATACGGGCATCATCTAGATCGACAAGGATTTCCTCCATGGTTTCAGACATGACAAAATTGTTGAAGTCACCTATTCGCAATCTTGCCAACCTAAAATTGTTGGGTTCCCCATCGGTAAAGTTAAAAATGGCATTTTGGCCGTTTTCTTTTATGAAGGTATCAGCATTGTAAATAGATTGTAATTCTGCGGAAACGTCCATTTTTGAGGATACCCGCATTAGATATTTTATCCTAAGGGAGTTGGCAAAGCGTACCCAGCCCTGCAAATCTCCGTTGAACAGGATATCGCCTTCTAAAGCGATATTGCCATCATATGACTGGATAGCCGCTATACCCTTGGTTAGATTATCGAATATTCCGTTTTCACCCATATAAATATCTTCCTGGGCATCGTAGACGGGCGTGACGGGACCTTGATTTCCCCTAAAAGCTTCGGAATAGGGGACATCCCCAAAAAGATCTGTCAGGGCAGCGGCCATATAGGCCTTCATGATACGTGCTGGCCCTTCATAAACCCTAAAGGAAGGATTTTCAAGGGATAGATTTAAGATCAGTTCATTATCCCTAAGATTCTGATAGAATATGGGCCAGGGATTTCCTCCAAGTTGGGGCGATTTTAAATTATGCCTATCAAAAAGGTTAAAATCCAAAGCCGTGGTATACTGCCCCAAAAGATTGCCTGCCGTAAACCCTTCGTAGGACATTTGCTCCCCGTAATCATAAATTACCTGCCTCAAGAGCAGATTGGGCTGTACATTTACGGGCGCATTTGGATTCGTATTTATATCCTCAAAATCCTGGGTACAGGATGTGGTACCCAAAAGTACAAGTACAAATACACCTATCAAGCTCAATTTTGATTTTATCCAATTGTTCTGGATTCTGCTCGAACCGACAGTAAAGATACACTTGCTCATAGACCATGTTTCTAAAAGCACGGAGTGGCAGCTAAGAATACCATTTACAACTGTTTTATATATAAACTTCATTTTCTTATTCTTAAAAATTAAATCCGGCTTTAATTCCAATACTTCTTGTTGTGGCATAGGACATATCCTCGACACCACTTATAAATCCCTGCCCCTGAACCGCCAATTGTTCGGGGTCAAAATGCGGATTCTCCGTTAGGGCAAAAAGGTTTCTTCCGATCAGGGACAGGTTTAAGGTCGCGTTTTGGTTAAAAAGGGAAAGGTCGGTAAATGTATAGCCTAAGGAAAACTGCCTTAATTTTAGAAAAGAGGCGTCATAGGTATTGTTTTCCTCGTGGTTTCGGTCATAAAATTGTCGATAATAACTCTCAGCCGAAACGGCTACCGTATTGGGTTCATAGACAGGGTTTTCATCCGTTCCAATATTTACGACACCTTGGGGAACGATTCCTTCCTCCGGGCGAAAGGAAGTCTCTGCCAATTGACCTCCCACATTTCCTAGGGCCCTCGTCCTTGAAACAATAATCCCGCCCTGGCGCCAGTCGAGTAGAAAACCTAGGTTCCAATTTTTGTAATGGAATTGATTGTTAAACCCTAGCGTGAAATCTGGATTGTAATTGCCTAATTTCCTTAGTTCGTTATCTGGAATGTATCGGCCCTCGTTGGTAAGTATAAAGTCGCCATTGTCATTTTTTAGATACCCTGTGCCATAGAGATCGCCAACGCGCCCTCCTTCCTCTACCTGAAAAAATACCGTTTGGTTTTGACTATCATAGATTCTGGAATAGGCCAATGTCAATCGCCCATCTTCTTGGGGCAAGTCCTCTACGATGGCGCGGTTTGTACTGAAATTCAAGGTACTGTTCCACCTGAAATTTTCTGATAATACAGGAGAAATTCCTGCAATAATTTCGACACCTCTGGATCGTACACTACCCGCATTTACCACCTGTTGGGTGTACCCGGAAGAGATGCCAATAGGCAACGAAATGATCTGGTCCTTTGTGAGGGCATTGTAATAGGATATATCAAAACTAAACTGATCGCCAAAAAAACGTACATCCGCTCCAACTTCAATGGAGGAAGTGCGTTCTGGTCTCAGGTTTGGGTTTGCGATCGTATTCTGATCGCTAAATGTGGGCTGACCGTTAAAAGGCGTACGGGCTATAAAGGAGCTTGTGGTTTGATAGGGATTGGTATCGTTCCCCACTTGCGCCCAACTGGCCCGCAGTTTTGCAAAGGATACTGCGGCTGGAAGTTGCACCACTTCGGAAAGGACAAAACTTGTGGATACGGATGGGTAAAAGAACGAGGTATTATCCACAGAAATAGGCGTTGCCAGGGCACTTGACCAGTCGTTTCTTCCGGTAACGTCCAAAAATAGAAAGTCGGCGTACCCCAATTTTACCAGTCCGTAAAAACTATTGATGCGTTTGTTGGATTCAAACTCAAAGACTTCAACTGGCGAAGCTGCGTTGGACAATCTAAAGATACCGGGTTGCGCCAAACTGGTAGCTTGGGATTGTGAGGTAAAAGCTTTTTGGTCCAGCCGGTTTCCACCTACACTGGCATCCAAGGCCCATTTATTGAACCGATTGGTATAGTTCAAAAGAAAGTCCGTATTTACCTCCCTGTAAAATACGTCGTGCTCCGCATACCCGCCATTTTGAAACCTATTGGAACTAAAGGCGCGTCTCAATTGTCTCAGTTCACTTGAATAATCCATTCCAGACCGTACCGATGCCGTCAAATGCTCCGTGATATCATAACTTGCAGAAACATTCCCGAAAATACGGTCCCTGTTAAAGGAGTTTCTATTTTCGTACATAATAAAAAACGGGTTGTCAAAGAAGGTGTAGTTAAAAGAGTACTGTTGTACACCCTCCAAACCAGGTTGCCAATAATCCCGCAAACTTTCCATATTTAGGGACCTAGGGCCCCATCCCACCAAGGAATAATTTACATTTTCAGAGCCATAACCGTTGGACGGACGATTATCGCTCTTTGAATTCACATAATTGATGGTCGTGTTGATTTTTAGTTTCTCAGTAGGTCTAAAGCCCAATCGGGTACTTATGGTCTGCCTGTCCAAATTCACGCCAGGAATAATGGATTCACTACGTAAGTCGGTAACGGAAAGTCGGTAATCCCCTTTTTCAAAAGAAGCTCCAATGGCAATGTTATTGATTAACGTGGTCCCTGTTCTATAAAAATCCTTTAGATTTTCTGGATGTGAAACAAAAGGCGTTGGTGTAATGGGCAATCCATTGTAGAGTGCGGTATCACCCCCTCTGACTACGCTACCATCCGGCAGGTTTACGGGACTATCAAACTGGGCGATTAAATTGCCCACATCCAATCTTGGTCCCCAGCTGTAGGTAATGTTGTCACTGATACCGCCTCCAAGACCATCAACAAATTCAAAGACTCCAGATTGGCCTTGGCCATATTCGTTTTGGAAATCGGGTAACTGAAATGCCGTATCCACAAAGAAACTCGTGTTGTAATTTATCCCTATCCCTTTGGAGTTTCTACCGCTTTTGGTCTCGATAACTATAACACCGTTTGAAGCTCTGGTCCCATATAGGGCAGCTGCGCTGGGACCTTTTAGTACGGAAACTTCTGCAATATCATCTGGATTTACCTCCATGGCCCCGTTTCCAAAATCTATTTCCTGGAAACCGGCGGCGGCTTCGTTGGTGAAATTAAAGACCGAATTATTGTTAATGGGAACTCCGTCAACGATAAATAAAGGATTGTTGTTGGAGAACGAGGCTTCCCCCCTGATCGTTACTTTCGAGGTCGATCCAACTCCCGTTGGTCCTTGGCTTATGGTTACGCCGGCAAGTTTTCCGGCGAGATTATCCAAAAAATTTACTGCCTTTACTTCCGCAACCCCTTCCGCGTCTAAACTTTGTACCACGTAGCCCAGCTCTTTGGTTTCCCTTTTTAAACCGAGGGCCGTCAATACTACTTCGTCCAATTGTTCCGATGCTTCTTTTAGCACAATGTTTAGAACGGATGTAACATCAATAGGGATTATTTGGGTCTCGTATCCAATGGCGGAAAACTTCAAACTACCGCTTCCTTCTGTTACGGTTATTCGGTATGCGCCTTCTTCATTTGTTATGGTTCCCTTATTAGTGCCCGATACAAGTACGTTCACATAAGGAAGGGCTGCTCCTGACACATCGGATACGGTGCCCGATATGCTCTCTTGGGCAAAATTGATGGTGGTCATGAAAAATAGCACGACCCACAATACATATTTCATGTTTTTTTGGTGGTGTTAGTTCAACTTTACACGAAGGCGTTAAAATCCTACGTGGACATATTACTGGATATGTACTAACACTGGGGACCCTTTGTTATAGGGATTTTGGAGTAAAATGGATGTATATAAATTTTCCTCTAGAAGGAAAAATTGTTGTTTGGTCCAAAGGCAAAGGGCAAAAAGTCTTTGTATCGAAACGGAGATTGACCTTATATGGTTGACCAAGGAAAGAATATCCTTAATGGAATCGATGTCCCTAAAAGTCGGTAATTGAACAATGGGAAAGGAATTTTCTTGAAGGTTGTCCAATAACGATTTCAACAGGTTGAATTTTTGCCATGGCAAATTCTGGAAGTTCTCCCTGTTAAAATCGGCCTTATGGATGCCCATTAGATAGAAACCGCCGTCCAAGGAAGGACCAATTACGGTCTTGCCATCGGCCAGGGCCTTTGCGGCGGTCGTAATGTGTGCCGTTTGAAGATGGGGAGTGTCGTTTCCGACAGTAATTACGTTGTCAAACCCTTTGTCAAAGACACTTTGCACCGCATTGGAAAATCGTTCCCCAAAGGAAGTACCTTTTTGATGTTTTTCGG